>CAITRH010000391.1 GCA_903894755.1 uncultured delta proteobacterium | reverse complement strand
TACAAGTGGCTCTCCTCCCCCCTCGCTCGAAGACGATTTTACTTGCCCGCATGGGCAAGGAGGATGTCGAGGGAGAGGGGGGCTGGGGGGTGAGGTCTGCGCGACATTGGGGCGCGGAAGCGGTAGATCGGACCTGCGGTTTTCAAGATGGGTCTGGTTTAGCTAGCTATGCGCCCTCTACCACCGCCAAATAGGGCAAATTCCGATAACGCTCGCTAATGTCCAGCCCATAGCCCACCACAAACAGATCCGGTATGGAGAAGCCCACATAGTCCACCGTGAGCTCCACCTTCGATCGGGACGGCTTGTGAAGCAGTGCGCATACCCGCATCGAATGAGGCTGACGGATCCCAAGATGCCCCAACAAATGCTTCATGGTCAGGCCGGTGTCGACAATGTCCTCCACCAAAAGTACGTCGCAGTCCTCGATCGGCTGCACCAGATCCTGCGTGATCTGCACCACCCCCGTCGACGTCGTCTCCTCGTACGACCTCACCCCTAAAAACTCAACGCGTACGGAAAGCTTGATGGCACGTGCCAAGTCCGCTGCAAAGATGAAGCTCCCCTTGAGCACACACACCAGTACAAGAGGCTGTGGCCGTTCCGCATAGGACGCCGTGATCATCGCCCCAAGCTCCCGTACCCGTGACGCAATCTGCTTCTTGGAAAACACCTGCACAAGACGCTCGGCCATGCCCGTTGCTACTGGTGCCCTCCTGCGCCGTCAACGCCCAGCGGCCCCTTTCACCTCAATCTCTTGCCCATCGGTGACCACCGTCACCGCCCCATGCCGATCGGTCCGCCATACCCGAGTCCCAGCCCGCGCAAGCCCCCCTAAGGTCAATGGATGCGGATGGTTGAAACGATTGCGTATCCCTACCGATACCACCGCATCATGCGCCCCTACTGCTGCAAGAAACGCGTCCGACGACGACGTGCGACTCCCATGATGCCCCACCTTCAGTACATCGGCCGCTAGCCGCTGCGGTCCTTGCAACAACAACTGCGCTTCCTCCGCCCGCTCTGCATCCCCTACAAGCAACACCGCCCGACGCCCATAGACAATGCGTAGGACCAATGAGTTGTTGTTCGCGTTCTCGTCCGCATACGGCCCAGGACAAGGCGCCAACACTTCGACCCTTGCCTCCCCGAAGGAACGCACGCCACACACAGTTTCGGGACCCACCACCGGAGTCCCTCGGCGCCCCATCTCCGCTAGGAACGCCTTGTAGCCTTGGTTGTGGAGCTCACGATGGCCAAACCCCGTGTCCCAGAGCTCCCGGACCTTGACCCCCAGAAGACCCGCGGTAAGTCCTCCCATGTGATCGGGATGAGGATGGGTGAGCACCACGGCATCGAGCTGGCTCCTTCGGCGTTGACGCAGTGTAGGTGCAAGCACCCTGACCCCTGGATCCATGGCCCCTTCGAACAACGCTCCGCCGCCATCGACAAGCAGCGCCTGACCGTTGGGGAAATCTACGAGCGCCGAGTCCCCCTGGCCTATATCGAGGAAGGTAACGCGCAGTAGACCCGTCGGAGCCCCGTCCCGTCGCGCCGGTATTTCGAGCAGCAAAAGAGCCGCAGCCGCCAGCACCGCAACACGTCGGGACGAGCAGACCAGAGCAGCAAACACCCCAGCGCATGCAGCCAGTTGCCACCCCGTTGGCGTCGGAAGCTCCAGGGCAAATCCGAGCGGTCCAGAGAAAAGCCGCGCTACCCCCCGCACCACGACAAGGCAACCGGACGCGACTTGAGCCGCCCCTTGTTCTGCTGCAGGCCACCAGGCAAGGGTCGCGTGAACCAGACACAGTGGAAGGGCTACCGCCTCGCCCAGCGGAACTGCTATCAGGTTGGCTACGACCGATCCCAACGGAAGTCCGCCAGACCAGAGCGTCAGAATGGGAAAACAGGGGAGCGATGCCGCCACAGTGGTCGCCACGGAGCGCGTCACCGGAGCCAACCACGGTGGAAGTCCGCTGGACCAACGTTCGCCAAGCGGCCCCGCAAACGCTAGGAGGCCACCGGTTGCCGCAGCCGACAGGACAAAGGACACATCGTAGGCTGCAAGCGGATCGAACGCTCCCATGACAAGAAGCGACAGACCAAAGGCGCGGCGGCTGTGGGTCTGTCGTCCTAGTAGGCGAGCCAAGAGCGCAGCAGAGGTCATCCAGGCAGCACGCAAGGTCGAACCGCTTCCCCCTGCGAAGTCTGCGTAGAGCCAGGTGAGGGGGAGCGCCAGTCCGGCCACGATCCGTCCAACCTCGCATCGAGCCGCAAGCGCTTCGAACCGCACGAGAAGAGCCGACAGGACCAACACGAGAGTCCCGACTGCGAGGACCAGGTGCATCCCAGACACCGCAAGCAAGTGGGACAGCCCGCTTGCACGGAACGCGAGGTCGTCCTCGGGCGCAAGGTCGGACTCTCCCAGCACGAGGGCACGGGCCATGGGGGCGGTTTCTGTGGGAAAGGTGGCATCAATGCGACGACGCACGAAGGTCCTACTGCGGTCGATCCAGGCGAGCAGTCCGTTGGAGCGACGAACCATGCGCACGTCGAGCGCTGTTCCCGACTTGGCGATATCGCGACGGGCTTCAGCGGGACGAGGGTCGGCGTCGTTCCAGAAGCGTTGGGGCGTAGCGAGCTCGGCGACGATCTCGACCTGGTCGCCTCGGGCAAGGTGGTCTGGGCCGCCATAGAGCGAGGCCTTTCCAGTCCATGGGGACTCGGTCCCGTCGCAATCCGTGATGACCAGGTCCCCCTGCCAGCGCACGATTTCCCGAGAGCGGACTGGCGAGGAGATCACAGTGGCGGTTCCCATGCAGCGCATGGGACGAGGGATGGCAAGGAGTGCGTCGGCACGTTTGGGGGCATGGGCAGCGATTGCAACGTGGGCGCGCCATGCACCGAGGAGCAGGCCAATGGCGACCAGAAGCCAGGTGAGGCGAGGGACGCGGGCAAGAGGGAGCACCATGACGGCGACCACGAGCACTTGGAGGGGGGCATGTAGAAGGAGGGCGCCGGCGACGATAGCGATCCCAAGGGCGAGCAAACGGTCCACGGGGCTTCGGGAGAGCAGAGCGTGTGCCGCGCTCGGGAGGCTGAAAGCACTGGGGAATATCTAAGGGGTAGGTGTCCTGGACGATCAGGGGGGTGTTCTGGACGGAGGACTCGTCGCTCGCCCTTGCTAAACCAAACCTACTTTGAAAACCGCAGGTCCGAACCGGGGTCCGAACTGCGCCACCCGCGACCCAGGGTTCCCCACCCTGGGCTGAATTGATTCGCCCCTACGGGGCTGCCGATCAACGCGTGGGGTCCGTTCCATCGAAGGGAAAAACTTGGGTTTCCTCGCTGCAACGGCGCACGAGAT
>CAITRH010000390.1 GCA_903894755.1 uncultured delta proteobacterium | reverse complement strand
GATCTGAGGTCGCCTGAGAAATTGCCCCCCCTCGCCATTCGTGACATCCAGCGGTCGTGGGACGTACCGTCGGTCTCGATCTCGGAGCAGCGCGGGTTGGCGTGGCCATGGACGACGAGCTCGGCCTCCTGGCACATCCCCGTGGAGTCATCTCCGCCCGTGACCGCAAGACCCTCCTCGAACACCTCAAACGCCTCGTAAACGCCCAAGACGTCACCCGCTTCGTCGTCGGCCTCCCCCTCGACATGAGCGGCGGTGAGGGCGATGCCGCGCGAAAAGCCAGGGCGTTCGGCGCAATCCTCACCAAGGCCACCCAGCGTCCCGTCGAATTCTGGGACGAGCGCCTCACCACCGCACAGGCCCACCGAGTCCTCGCCGCCAGCGACGTGCGGGGGCGGCGCGCAAAAGAACGCGTTGACGAAGTCGCCGCGTGCACGATCCTTCAAGCATGGCTCGACGCCCACCGAGACTCATGAGGCCGAAAAAATCTCACGACAACGCGGCCCAAGTCCCCGTGTCCCCCTCGCGAAAACCGTTCAAGCGCAAGACCAGCGAGCCCCGTCGCTCCTCTAGAAAACGCCCCCCCGCCGACGAGCCCCCGCCTCGTCGAGGCCCCCCCACAGCCCTGCGACGATGGCTCGGATGGCTGGGAGTCTCCCTCGCCTGCGTCGTTGCTTTCGTGAGCTCGTGGTTCGGCTGCGTGTATCCGAGAGGCGATGGGCCAGGAGCTGGTCACGACGTCGAGCTGTCGCTCGATCCGTCCGAGAGCACCGAGACGCTCACGCAGAAACTGTCGTCCTCGGGACTCGTCGCAAGCCCGCGTCTCTTCGCCCTTTACGTGCGTCTCCTCGGCGGCGCCGAGCACGTGGCGTCGGGACGGCACCTGGTGACCGACGACGTGTCTCCACGGGAGCTCCTCGCGCGTCTCGAACGCCGTGGAGCCCGTGTGCGCGTGACCTTTCCCGAGGGCTGGACTCGCTTCGACATGGCGCGCCGTCTTCAGGAAAAACATGTCTGTTCTCTGCGAGGGTTTCTCGACGCCACTACCGCGCCCGCGCTCTTGCGCGAGCTTCGCATCGAGGGGGACTCGGCCGAAGGGTTCCTGTTTCCAGCGACCTACGACCTTGCGTTGAACAGCGACGGCGCCGACGTCGTGCGACGCATGAAAACCGAGTTCGACCATCGGTATGCCACCCTCGTGGAGCGTCACGCCTCAGGGCTCTTGGACCTGCAGCAGTCGCTCGGTTGGGGGACTCGCCAGGTGCTCACGCTCGCATCGGTGGTCGAAAAGGAGGCTGCCGTCGACGAGGAACGTCCTCTTGTCGCAAGCGTGTTTTTGAACCGACTGCGCGACGTGGAGTTCAAACCAAAGCTGCTTCAGTCCGATCCGACGTCGGCCTACGGCTGCCTGGTGATGCCCGATCGTATCCCGTCGTGCGCCTCGTTCACGGGCAAGATCACCCCAGCGCTCAATCAGGACGGGGCCAATCCGTACAGCACCTACCGTCACGAGGGACTTCCGCCCGGCCCCATCGCCAATCCAGGGCAGAAGTCAATAGACGCGGTACTCGCCCCAGCCCGTTCGCGCTTTTTGTACTTCGTGGCGCGAGGCGAAGGGCGCCACGTCTTCTCCGAGACCTACTCCGCCCACTCCGCAGCCATCCCCCTGCGGGGGGGCAAATAAGGCCCCCTGCGGGGGGGCAAACCAGGGGCTCCGCCCCTACGCTCCCGTTGGTCGCTACCCCTTCCTGCGGGTGGGTCGTTCGAGATCTGCTTTACATTCAACGGCCCGCTAAGTCACGGGGCCTCGTCAAACTCCGAGGGTTGACCGCGTTCCTGCGCGACCCAGGGTTACCCACCCTGGGCTGATTTGACTCGCCCCTTCGGGGCTGCCAATCAACGCTCGTGGTCCTTTCCAGCGGGGG
>CAITRH010000389.1 GCA_903894755.1 uncultured delta proteobacterium | reverse complement strand
CGAACGTTGCGCTGCACGTTCGGCAAGCACCGACGCTAGAAGCTCGGAGCGATCTCGGTGGAGATGGGTTTCAGGCATGTTTTCTCCATCGAGGAGCTCCCAGCGCTCGTCGATCGAGGGGCTTTCTTCGTAGAGGAGCGGTTGCGGGGTCATGGCCTCAAGGATACTGCGCCTCGGTTCGCTCGGGGAACGCCCTCATTCCGCGCGTTCCGGTGGACCCGGTTGGCCGACGACGCGGGCAAAACGCGGCGTGTTGGCTCGACTCCCGCCCTGACGCGGGATATGCCGCGCTCCATGGTGGCCAAGTCAGTTCCCTTTGTCCTCGTCGTCGGACATGGACCCCAACTCGAACAAGACGATGGCGCCGCCGCCATGTTGCGGCAGTTGGGCGCGCAGGTCCGAACCATGGACCTCTGGGATGACTTCTCCCATGTCATCGATCTCGATGAGGACGGGGTCCTAGCCCGCGCCATGGTGTTCGAAGCCGGAGGCCGTCCCGACCTCTCCATCACCGCTCTTCGCGCCGCTCGAAAAACCCCAGAGCTCACCGAAATCCCCGCGATCCTCGCCGTCTCCCCCCGTCAGGTCGCCGGTGTCGAGCCCTCCTGCGGTTTCGACGACTTCATCGTCAGCCCTTGTGTCCCCTCCGAGCTCTACGCCCGCATCCGCGCCCTCGAGTGGCGACGTAGCGAGTTTTCCACCGAAGAGCGCTTCAAAATCGGAAACCTAGTCATCGACCGCGCGGCCCACGAAGTCGTGCTCGAAGGACGTCGCATCGTGCTCACCGCTAAAGAATTCTCCCTGCTCGCATTCCTCGCCGCTAACCGCGGACGCGTCTTCAATCGCGACGTGCTCCTCACCCGTGTCTGGGGAAGCCGCTACGAGGGCGGTCCTCGTACCGTCGATATCCATGTCCGTCGCCTCAGAGCCAAGCTCGGCGACGCGCTCCCACTCGAAACCCTCCGCGGCGCAGGTTACAAACTCCGCGCCCCCACCGAGCAGGCCCCGGCCCGTCCCAAGGACGACCGAAGTAGAAACTCCTCGCGCCCCCTTGGTTCCACCGACGGCACCGAGCGGAGCAACCCATGATCCCGCGCATCGTCGTCAGTATCGGATGTCCCGCGGGCATCGGTCCCGAAGTCAGCATCGTCGCCGCCGCCGATACGCGAGTCCTGCTCGTCGGCGACCTCGAGACCCTCGTCGAGGCCGCAACCCTTCGCGGTGTCCCCTCCGCGCGGCTCGTTTCCGTCGAGGACCCCGCCGATGCCTGGCGGCTCGAAAAGGACGCGATCCCCGTCTGGCAACCCACCCCCGACCTCTCCCGCCGCGACCACACCCCAGGAACCCCAACCCCACGCTCTGGCACCGCCCAACTCGCCTGGATCGACGCCGCCTGCGACATCGTCTCCGAAGGACACGCCCACGCGTTGGTCACAGGCCCCGTGAGCAAAGACATCATCGGACGTGCCCCAGAAGGCGAGGGCTTCCTCGGTCACACCGAGTACCTCCAACACCGACTCGGTGCTCGTGAGGTCGTCATGGCGTTTGCCTGCGAGACGCTCACCACCGCCCTCGTGACCACGCACATTCCGCTTAGCGAGGTCCCCAAGGCAGTCACGTCGGTGGCCGTGGCGCGTACGTGCTTCTGGCTCGGTGATCTGCTGGTCCGCCTCAAACGACGACGCCGTGAGCCGAGTATCGCCGTCGCCGGCCTGAACCCTCACGCCGGCGAGCATGGACGGCTCGGGAACGAAGAGAGCAAACGGCTGGTCCCGGGGATGGAACGCGCCCGCAAGCGTCTCCTCGAAGCCGGTATCGAGGTCACGTTGCAGGGACCGGTCCCCGCCGAAACCGCGTTCCGTCTGGCCGCCGCTGGCGAGTTCGACGGTGTGGTGGCCATGTACCACGACCAAGCGACCATCCCGATGAAGCTCCTCGGGTTTGGCGAGGCGGTCAACGTGTCTCTAGGGCTTCCTATCGTCCGCACCAGCGTCGATCACGGCACTGCGTACGACAGGGCAGGGGAGGGGACCGCCGACGCTCGCGGCATGAGAGAGGCCGTCGCGCTCGCAGCACGGCTGGTCCGACGCAATCACACCCAGGCGATTCGATAGGCTGCATTCGAATCCATCGTGGGACGGGGGATCTCGTACACGTAGGTTTTCGAGGTAAAAAGTTCGCACGCCCCGGCGACGACCCCTCGAAACGCCACGCGAAAATACGGGACCGTGAACAGCGAAAGCCCCGCCAACTCGAGCCGCGCCTCTTTGGGTCCCACTTTCACCGCCGAGCTGCCCCCGCCATCCATCAGGCGCTCCCAAAACCGTTGAAACTGCCCGATCGGAATCCACGGAGTCGCGCCCGCTACCGTCGCTAGCTTGACCAAGGTCCCAAGAACAGTCCCCTGGAACTTGTCGCTCACTAGCCGTCCAATCTGCACCTGCTCGGACACCGCAAGCCCCAGCGCATCCATCGCACGGTAGTGCGCCATTGCTACCTCGATGGGGAGCCAGACCCCCGCTACCGTAGAAAGGACGGTCTCGTGGTACTGCGTCGGCAGGCTCTTCAAATAGCGTTCGAGAAGCTCTCGATCGCGTATGGCGTTGAGCGACGAGCTGAGGAGCGTACTTCGACAGCGTTTGACTTTCGGAAGACGCTCCAATGAAGCGGGGAACGCAAAGAGAACCTCCTCGGGGACAGCCATGCGTCCGAGTGTAGCCGTCATCGGTGCAGCAGTGCGAGCGTGAGGTACGTGACAACCAACGCGCAAACGAGCGTCGCACTCATGGTGAGCCACCACGGCACGGGACGTCCCTTAGGCGCACGCCTCGACTCCATCATCAAGGTGACCGTGACCACCAGCGCCTGCATCTTCTTCTGGGCCAGCGGACCTTTGTCTGGGTCGTCTTTCAGCGCTCGGTAGCTCGCAGCAAGCTCGGCGAGCGCGTGGGTACGCACGGCGTAATCGAGCACCGCCGCGTGCGCTTTCTCGTCGTCCCACGCCTCGAGGACCCTTCCCCAAAGAGTCTCGAACACGAGGTCGTGGTTTATCGAGCGTCCCACCATTTCGACAGGATCGCCGTGGGCGTGGCGGGGAGGTCTTTGTAATGGGAGACGTCGTTGAACACCATCAGGCGCGCTCGGACCGGGTCGCGGAAATCGAGCACGTTGAGGCAAGCGGGCGATTGATCGAGGCGGTCTCGGTAGCCGCGAGCGTCGAACCCGAGGAGGCTCGCGAGCAGGAGACGAATAGTGGCCTTATGCGAGACCAGCAGCACGTGCTCCCCCTCGTGGCGTACGACGATCGACCGGACCGCTGGAAGCGCACGGGCCATCACGGCAAGCCCTGATTCGCCTCCTTCGGGGGCGAAGGTGAACGGGTCCTCCTCCCAGGAGGCGTATTCCGCGGCGTACTTCTGTTCGACCTCGGAGCGACGTTGTCCTTCCCAGTGGCCGTGGTCGATCTCGCGAAGCTCGGGTTTGCCGACGACCGCAAGACCGTGGGCTTGGGCGATGATGCTGGCGGTGTGCATGGTTCGCGAGAGCGGGCTTGCGTAGATGGCGGCGAGTTTCTCGCGGGCAAGACGTTCGCCGAGGCGTTGCGCTTGGTGCTGCCCCTCTTCGGACAGGGGAACATCCGTGGAGCCAGCAAAGCGGTCTTCGGCGGTCAGATCGGTAGTGCCGTGACGGACCAAGAAGATGCGGGTGCTCATCGTGATGGCGACGCTAGTCCAAACGACGCGGGGCTTGGACGCGGAATACTGGCGCTACCTCTTTGGGTTGGCCACACTGGCGCGGCTATGGCCACCGCCAACCAACCTGTCCAGGCGAGCTCTGGATTTGCTGCCAAAGGAGGACCTTGGGTCGACCTTGGGCTAACTTTGCCGATCTTTGTTGCCTACCACCTGGGCGTCGTCACCCTCGACGTGCGCAACGCCACGGACTTGGTGACGGCGCCGCTTCTCGACCTGGCCGAGGGCAATCGCGAGATGTACCTGGTCATCACGGGGGCCATCGGGGTGGTGTTCGCCGGAGTGTTTGCGCTGGCTGGACGGGGCCAGGTGTTTCACGCGGGCAAGTTCCTGCAGATCGCGCTCGAGGGGGCCGTGTACGCGTTTGTGATGCGGTTTGCTGCAAACTACGTGGTCGGTCATCTGTTTGCCGGGGTCGCGGGGGCTCTGCCCCAATCGATCGCTGGGGCTGCGTCGGCAGGACCCGTAGGCCCTTGGGCGGGACTCATCATGTCCATGGGGGCGGGGTTCTACGAGGAGATCGCGTTTCGAGTGGTGTTGTTTGGTCTTGGGGCCCAGGCGTTGGTAGGCCGGTTTTCGCAGCAGCGTTTCGGCTTGCTCGGACCGTCGTCCACGCCCTCTCTGACGTTGCGGTCGTTTCTGATGGTGGTGGGTTGGGCGGTGGTGGCAGCGGCGTTGTTCAGCGGAGTGCATTACGTGGGGGCGATGGGCGATCGGTTCGAGCTTGCAACGTTTACCTTTCGGTTCGTGCTGGGGCTGGCGCTCACGCTTATTTACGCAGCACGGGGCTTTGCTGCCGCCGTCTGGACCCACACGCTTTACGACGTTTGGGTGTTGGTGTTCTGAGCGCTGAGTCTTGCCCCTGAGCGGTCACGTATCCTGTGGCCCCCAGGCTCGCCTCATAGAGACGAGCTTGTGCACGACCACCGGCTCGTCACGCCCTTTGAGGAGCGTTGGCCCTTGGCACAGGGTTTCGAGCTCCCCGCCCGCAGCAAGGACCGTGCTCTCAGACAGCAGCACGTCAGCGTCGCATTCACGGGTCAGTGCCTCGAGACGCGCTGCAACGTTGACCGTGTCGCCAATCACCGTGTAGTCGCGACGCCACGACGTCCCCACACTGCCCAGGACCACCTGGCCCGTATGCACCCCCACCCCAACGCGCGTTGGTTTGCCATCGGGTCGCAGCACCGACGACGCTGCCGCAACGATCTCCAACGCGGCTTGCGCAGCGTGGAAAGCATGCTGGGGGTCCTCTCCGGGGGCGCCAAACACCGCTAGGAGCCCGTCCCCGACGAACTTATTGACCATCCCACTGTTGCGCGCGATCACGGGACACACATGGGCAAAGTAGTCATTGAGGTAGGCCACAGTCCGTTCTGGCGCAAGGGTTGACGCGAGCGGGGTAAAGTTACGGATATCCGCAAACAACACAGTTAGGACACGTCCCTCGCCTTGAAGCGTGACAGGCCCGTCGAGGAGCCTCGCTGCAGCCTCCGGAGCAAGATACGCCCCAAAGAGGGCCCGTGTCCGATCCCGCTCCACAATGTGGGTCACGACCCTAAGGATCATCCAGCGTCCAACCTGCGCAGACATGGCCCCCAGCACACCGGCAAGGAGCAGATACACAGCATGGTTGATCGCGTGTCCGACGCCCAGCGCGGGTAGCCGAGCGACGGTGTCCTCGTCGAATGTGCGACAAGCCAAGGCGTACAGTCCCAAGTACTGGAGCGCCGACAGCACGCCGGCATAGATGGAAAGCATGCGGCTGAAACGAAGTGCGGACACCGCAACGGCAATGAAGGTCAGCAGGGGAGGAGTGCTCGTAAGTGCATACACCCCTCCCATGATGTGCGTGTCGATGAGCGACACCAGCGCAGGCGCCGTCACTTCAATGGTGACATTGACAACACGCAACGCTTGCAATCCTTTGCCACGGTGGACAAGCGCTCGGACAATGGGGCCATAATACACGGCAAGCACAGCGCTCAGGCTGGCAAGGGCGACGCCTAACTGCGGTCCAAAGCGCAGACCGACCCACACGCACACGGACATCGCCACCAGCAGGACAATCACGGCAAAGTTTGCGACACGCAGCTCGTTGCGGACCTCCTGTTCGCTCATCTCGCGGGCAAGAAACGCTTTCCATCGCCCCTGCGGTGTCAGGTCAAAGGCTTCTACCGTTTCCATGTCGCGGATCTCCATATGCGTTTACCGCTCAAGCCAAGGGACTAGCGACGTGGGGTTCGGAGGGGTCGGACATGGCGGGATGGTAGTCGAAAGGGGGAGGTCAGCGCTTTGGAGCGAGCTCCAGCACGATGTCGGCAAGGGCCCGGGGTTCAGGACGGTGGGTGACGAGCAGGACTGTGCGTTTTCCTCGGAGCCGTCCGATCGCCGCGAGCACCTGGGCTTGGGTTGCAGGGTCGAGGCCGTGGGTGGGTTCGTCGAGGAGGAGCACGGGGAGGTCGGTTGCGAGGGCGCGGGCGAGGGCGACGAGTTGTCGTTCGCCTCCGGAGAGGGGACGAAGGAGAGGGCCATTACCGATGCGGTCGAAGAGTGCGGAAACGCCGAGCGTGTCGAGGATGGCGCGCGGGTCGATGCCTGGGGCGCCGAGAGTGATGTTGGCCTCGAGGGTATCGGCCAAGAGCGGTGCGTCTTGCGGGACCCAGGCAAACGGGCGGTGGAGCGGACCGGCGGGGACCTGGGTGAGCACGTGATCACCGAAGGTGAGGGTACCGTCGAGGAGCGGCTCGAGGCCGAGGAGCGAACGAAGGAGCGTTGTTTTGCCGAGGCCTGTGGGACCGACGAGGGCGACGAGCTGGCCTGCAGGTATGTGGAACGACAGGGGGGGCAGGTGTCCATGGGCAAGGCGCAGTCCGACGGCATCGAGAGGGGCGAGGGGCCAGCGCGGCGGGGGATTTTGCGGGGGCGGGTCGTGGTGCCGGAGAAGCGGCGCGAGTTGTTCGAAGGCGACGGCGCTTCTAGCGAGGGCGAGGCGGGCGTCGGAGAGCTCTCGAATGGGTTTGTAGGCAAGAAAGAAGACGACGGCGAAGGGGAGCAGACGTTGGGGTGGTCCGATCCAAGGGGAGCGGGCGGCGAGGAGGGCGAGCAGGACCGCGACGGTGCCAAGGATCTCGTTTAGGCTTCCGAGGGCGATGGCGGCGGCTTCGACCCGAGCGCGTCCTTTTCCCACGGCTTTTCCGAGGGAGGAGAGGGACTCGTGGGCGACATTTTCGGCTCCATAGGTGATCCAAAGGTCGGCATGTCGGACCGCTTCATCGGAGACGCCGAGGAGGGCGTCGGTGTTGGCGAGGGTACGGAGGCCAGCTCGTTTCCAGGCTCGGCGAAGGTGTGCAAGGAGCAGGAAAAAAGGCGCATAGGCGAGGAGTGCGGCCATGGCGAGGTGTGGGGCGAGTCCGACGGCCAGGACGGTGAGCGGGACAAGCTGCGATATTGCGCGGACAGCTCCGAGCACGCCTTGATTGAGTCCAGCTTCGACCTCTCGGACGCGGTCCGTGAGGGCGGCAACGCCGGCGACGGTCACGTCATCGTAGCGTTGCATGTCCCCCTGATCAGCATGTCGCACCTGCGGCGCACGACGAAGCTCGAAGAGACCGTCCAGCACTTGGCGTCGAAGCGTTGCGCCGACCTCCGCGCTGACTTTGGCTTGCACAAACGAGGCATAACTTCCACCGACGGCTTTGACGGCCGTTGCAAACAGACCCACGAGGCACACCACGAGGGCCGTATCGCTTCTATCGCGGGCGACATCGAGGAGCGCTCCGCCACTCCAGACGAGGGCGAGGGCCCCTGCGGCCAGGGCCAAGAGAGCATGGCCGAGCGCGTGCATAGCCGTAGCCGCAGCGAAGGCGGCACGTGGGAGGGCACCTCGAAGCACCTTTGAACAGGCAGGTACGTAGAACAGAAGCTCCGGCCCCGCCCGTCCAACGACTGCAGCGAACAAACGGAGCAGAAGGCGTTTAGTGGGGGCTCGTACACGAAACTGAGTCATGGTTATGGTTTCTGTCGAACCGACACGAACTTAGGGAAATGGCAAGCAGGGCCGTTCACTCGAGACGACCTGCAACGCGATGGGGTTCACCAATGTCCAAGGCAGCCGCACGATCCAACCGCTCGCAATCGTCCGATCGCATCGAAGCAAACGGGGATGCCGATCGTCACGTGTCAGGAACACAAGTTGCGTCGTCCGCCGTACGTACGGAGTCCAACGAGCGACGGGCCGTTCCCATCCATGGCTCCCACCAAGGGGCGAAGAAAAGCGAGGTTCCGATGGGCAAGCACAAACACGCAGCGGCGAGGGTCGAGGCCGAGCCGGTTCTGGACGCCGTGCTTCTGGCCGATGATCTCGAGCCGGACCGCGAGGTATCGATTCCGCAGGCAGTTTCCACCGCCGAGTTCGAGGCATTTCTCGAAGAAGAGGGTGACATCGAAGAAGATGTAGGCACGGTCTCCGTGGTGGTCGACGCGCTTGCTCCGGCCCCCAAGGCCCCTTCGGACCGTGAAATCGAAGAGGGGGGCGGCGATTCGATGCTTGCCCGCTACTTCCGCGAGATGTCCTCACACGCCGTGATGGGGCACGAAGAAGAGCTGCGCACGGCCATCGAGGTCGAGAAAGCCGAGGTCGACCACTGGACCGCGCTCCTCGCGTACCTCCCTGCTGCCGACTTTGTGCTCGACACGCTCGAACGCGATCTTCCCAAAGGAGAAGACGCTTTGACCCTTCCGCAGCTCGAGGAGCTTCGGAAGCTTGTTCGCATCGCCAAGAAGAACAGCCACCGCCTGACCAAGGACCAGGTTTCCCGTTACAAGGCCACGTGTAGTTCCCTCGCCAAGGCCATTCGTCTGGCAGACAGCGACCGCCTTTGGGTCCTTCACGCCGACGAGCTCGCCCGAAGCCTGGGAGACAGATCGGTCAACGACGACGAGGACATCGATCATCTCAGCGACGTCGAGGCGAGTCCTCGTCCGCCTCGTCCGAGCCTTCCCGTGACCGCTGCGTACCTGAAGTACCTGGCAAAAAACGATGAAACGCTGGCGCACTCGAAGGCGGTCAAAAACAAGTTCGTGAAGGCCAATCTCCGCCTCGTCGTGTCAATAGCGCGGAGGTACAACCGGGGACGGCTTCCACTCATCGACCTCATTCAAGAGGGGAACATCGGGCTCATGAAGGCTGTCGAGCGGTTCGACCACGCCCGTGGTTACCGTTTCTCGACCTACGCCTCCTGGTGGATTCGCCACGCCATCAGTCGCGCTTTGGCCGACAAGGGACGGGCTGTGCGTATCCCGGTTCACATGCTTGACACGCACAACCGCATCGCACGCGCTACCCAGGCCGTACTCGCGCGTACGGGACGGGACCCGTCCCTTGACGACCTCGAAAAGGAGACAGGGATCCCTCAAGACAAACTCGACAAGGTCAAAGGAGCCTGGACCGAGACTCCCTTCTCCCTCGATCGTCCAGTGGGAGACGAAGACGGACGCAAGTTCATTGATTTTCTGCAAGACGACGTCACCATCTCGCCGTACGACACGCTGGCCAACGTGAAGTGGGGTGACGAGGTCCGCCGGCTGCTGACCATGCTCACGCCGATCGAGGCACGGATCATACGGTGGCGTTTTGGTTTGGATGACGAAGACGAGCTAACGCTCAAAGAGATTGGCGACAAATACCATCTCTCTCGCGAGCGCATTCGCCAACTCCAAGAGCAGGCTCTCTGCAAGATCCGAAAACACATGCGCGACTAACCCCCTGCGGGGGGGCAAACCAGGGGCTTCGCCCCTACGCTCCCGTTGGTCCGCGCGCGTATGCGGATTCTCTCACCCAGTAGGTTCTTGAGGCTCTTCCCCCGGCGGGTAGGAGATGACTCGCGCATCTCCAGCGGCGTCGCTCTGGGAGGGGTACGCTGTCCCGAAATCGCATGGAGCCCCGAGTTTCAAAAATATTGGCCAGAATCGACCTATAGTATCACGATTCGAACCGTACTTTGTTGAGCTCGCGCCGCAGACACGCAAACCTCAGCGGGGACCTGAGACGCGCCGTAATTTTTCGTCATGCCACCACTCTCTCGTGAAGCTGAACCTTGGCCAATATTTTTGAAAATCGGGGGAGCACATGTTTGGTTCGTTATCCCGTCCCGAGCTCGGGAACCTTCTGCCCGCCGATGACAGCAAGGAACCTTCTAAGGGACTCCCTAGGAAATAAATACACCAGAGCTACCCCTCCGATCCGTCTCTCCGTTGGGGACCCCACGCT
>CAITRH010000388.1 GCA_903894755.1 uncultured delta proteobacterium | reverse complement strand
TGCCAATCAACACACTTTGTCCTCATCTGTGCGTAAGGAACCTGCTGGAATGAAAAGGACCCCGTGCGTTGATTGGCAGCCCCGAAGGGGCGATACAATTCAGCCCGGGGCTGGGCCCCGGGTAGGGCGTGGTCGGAGTTTGAAGCCGCTGCTGCGTCCAGCGCCCTACGGTGAAACAACCCCGTGCGTCTTCCTGGCCAGCACCCCTCCGACTGCCACAGTCTCCTCGTTCGACACCAGTGTGCCACTACCCCAGTACACCAACGGGAGCGAGTCGAGCGACGGGTACCTCTCTCCTTTGAACTCGTAGGACTGAGTCCCAACCGCGGTCTTCACAAAGATTCGAATCTCGCGCTCCGTGTACACTCCAGACACCACGCCATTGAGCATGGTGCGGGTCGATTGCTTTCCCCGAACCCTGTCGTACTGGAGATCCGCGGTTCCCACCAGGGTCCTCTGCTTTCCCACGAGGACAAAGGTGGCCGTGACCTCCTCCGACTGCCCCTCGGACCCCCACTGGTGGGTTAGCTTCCAGGTTCCCGTGATGCGAGGATCGTTGCTCGGGTCGCAGGTAGCAGTCGGCGCAGGCACCGGAGCGGCGCTCGGCGCGGAAACAGCGCTCGGAGCGGAAACAGCGGTCGGTGTTGGCGCTTCGCTCACCACGGAAGCAGGCGGGGGAGCAGGCGGGGGACGCGGTGCGCGCGCTTCGCAGGCCGCGACGCCCAATACGAGCAGGAGCCAGGCGCCTTCACGTAGGCTCCTGCAAAGCCAGGTCTTGGTTGCATGCATGATGTCTCCTCTGTCTCCAGTAACCTTATGGCTATCGGGCGTCATTTCTTTTTGAGCTGGTGCCTTGCGACCACCGCGACCACCTTGCCGTTCCACTGGAAGATGATCTGTTCGTGTCCCCGGTCGCGCGACGCCGCATCGACCACCACCGTCGGCTTGTCGCGCAACGTTGTCAAGTGGACGTCATCCTCGGTGTAGTACCGAGTGTGCGCCCCCTCCTCGACCTCGAGCTCGATGGGACCGCTGGCCCGATCAGCTACCACCACCGCCGTCCATGTCCGCGAGGCCGATGACGTTTCTGGCTCGAGTGGAGAGCTGCCCGCTCGGTGTTCGGATGAGCGCGATGGTCTCGAACGTTGAGGTATCCTTCCTGTGCGCTACGGTGATCTCGAAGACCCCCGCCGTCTTGCGCTCCGTCGTGACGCAGTCTGCCCCGCGCTGTGAGCTTCCGCAGAGCTGCTCCTTCCAGAGTTCAACAGCGTCGACGGCACGTCCACTAGCGCACGCCGCGACGAACAAGGGGCCCGACACCGAAGCGCTAGGTGGAGGAGCCACACTCGGCAACGGTGCCGTCCTTTCCAACGGAGCACTCGGCGGATCGGAGACGCGCACTGCTTGGGTTGCTTCGCAGGCGGCGACGCCAAAGACTGCGATGACCCAGGCGTGTCGCTGTAAGCTTCGAGCAAGCCAGATTCTGGTTGTTTGCATGTTCTTTCCTTTGTGGTGCGCAAGCAAGGGTCATTTGGGTTTGATGTCGCGTTTGGCGGCAATCCAGAGTCCGTCGCCGCGCCCCCATTGGAACGCACCTTTCGACCATTTTTTTGAGCTGGACCTATTTTTCATGATCAGAAATGGGAGTTTGGCGACCTCCCAGGACTTTTTGCGGGCGGACACGGGAGGGCCGAAGACCTCCGATGGAGTCCGGGACTCACGATTGCATC
>CAITRH010000387.1 GCA_903894755.1 uncultured delta proteobacterium | reverse complement strand
TCCCATAGAAGGGAAAAACTGGGGTTCCCTCGCTGCACCGCGGCACTAGATGAGGGCGATGTGAGTTGATTGGCAGCCCCGAAGGGGCGAGTCAAATCAGCCCAGGGTGGGTAACCCTGGGTCGCGGATGGCGCGGTTCGGACCTGCGGTTCTCAAGATGGGGTTGGTTTAGCTCCACGGGCACGACGCGATCTGCATGCGATCGACCGGGCTCTGGTCGATCGCGTCCGCCGTGCACTCGACCGCTTCGCCGAGACCGATCAGGGCGACGTCAAGAAGCTCCAGGGGGTCGATCCCGTGTCGCTTCTCCCACCCGTGTCGCTCCCCCCACCCGAATCGACCCCCACAAGCACCGGATCATTCCCATACCCCAAGAGGGTACTGCACCCGGCCAGTCCCACCATCAGCCCCACCAGCTCACGAATCCACATCGCGGCAATCCTCCTGTATCCAGCGCGTCTCAAGAACCTGCCGCTGCCTTCGGTTGCGTCGGTGCGGGTCCAGGCGGCGCAGCCGGTGCCGCCACCGTTGGCGTGCCACTTTCATCCCCCGTGGCGTCAGGATCTGTCGCCGTTGGACGAAAGAAACTCTCCGCTTCGTCCTTGTCCTTGGTCAGCACCACCAGGCTGCCGTGCACCGATAGACGTCCCTTGTCCACACTCAACTTGAAACGTTCCGTCTGCGCACGTTGCAAGGACAGTTGCGTGGCGGCCTCGTCGCTCCGTTTGCTGGCTGCCACCACAAGCTTCTCGGACGTCGCCAGGGGCTTCTCATAGGTCACTCGCAACGGGTGATCGATTGGAAGGGACGCAAGCTCACCCAGAATCCGCCGGACCTCCGCAGACTCCTCTTGGATCGGTAAACGCGCTGTCTTGCTCGGACTGTAGGTTGCAAAAAGCGCCTTGTACATGTCCTTGTCGCGCGCTCGGGCCACGCCCCCCATTTCAAGAAGGACCTTGTCGCGTTCTTCGTCCTCCTTGTTCAGAAGCGCGCCGGCGATCACCACGGCGTCTTCGGCCCCCTCGTGCGTGTCACGCCGGGCCCTGAGCGCGTCGAGATGCGCTTGGACAGTCCCCCCGAGCACCTTGACCTCGGAACGCTTGTCTGCGAGCAAGCGCGCCAATAGATAGAGAAGATCCCATCGGAAAACCGACAGACTGCACCTGGTGCCTAACATTCTCATGCTGTGAACCTCATGGACCGAAGGTAGCGAATTCCCTAAAGGCGTCAACCGAAGAAATCGCCAAGGCGCGCAAAGACAAAACACGTTGTGCAAAGGGGGGATCCATGACGTCGCAAGCGCCCAACACGACGTGCAAAGGCGGCGACAGAGGTCCGCGGTCCCGGGAGCACGACGTGCGGAGAGCTTTCCACGGGCGTGATCCGGTCGCACACGGCGGGCTGGGAGCGAAGCGAGGTCCTGAAGTGGACAAAGCACGACGTGTTTTGCGGACCCCTACGCATTGCACCGGTCCAAACACGACGTGTTTTGGGACTTCACGGGCCCGCAGAGGGCAAACACGACGTGCGAGGGGCTTTCCACGGGTTTGTCGTCGTCATCCGTCGCCAACAGGCTTTGCGGCACGGATCGACGGGAGCGAAACGGGGGCCACCAGGTTGAGATCGTCAAGGGCACAGATCACGTCGACCGCGCACGCAGGACGCAGGTTCGGGTCCTTGGCGAGAAGTTGAAGTAGCAGTGCGGTCAGCGGCGGGGGAATCGGGTCGCGCAGTCCGATGGGCGCGGGAGGAGGGTCGCGCAAGATGGTTTTGAACACGTCGCGGCGGACCTCCGTGTCGGCAGGGAACGGCGGACGTCCGGTGAGGGCTTCGTACGCGACGACGCCTACGCCATAGAGATCGGTTCGAGTGTCGATCACGCCCCCGCGGATCTGTTCGGGGGACATGTATTCGGGGGTGCCATAGGTGCGGGATCGATCGCCGGTGTCTTCGGGGATGGCGGTGATCATCCGGGCGATGCCGAAGTCGAGAATCTTGATGGCGCGTCGCTGGATGGCGCGCTCGGCGAGGAATACGTTTTCGGGTTTCAGGTCGCAGTGAATGATGCCCTTGGCGTGAGCGGCGGAGAGTCCTTTGAGGACCTCGCGAAGGACCACGACCACCTGTTCGAGACGGAGGGCTTGGCGTCGGAGAATGCGTTGGGCGAGGTTTTCGCCTACCAGCCGCTCCATGACGAGGTACGGGGTGGTGCCGTCCACGAAGCCCCCGTCGAGCACCTGGACAATGGAGCGGTGTCCGATGCGTCCCAGGGTACGGGCCTCGCGGAGGAAACGCTGGGCGGCCTCATGGACATCTTGGTAGCGGGGGTGAAGGACCTTGAGCGCCACGGACCGATCGAGAAACAGATGCTCGGCCTCGTAGACGACGCCCATACCGCCGACGCCGATGACGGAAACGATGCGGTATTTGCCATCGACGACGGTCCCAAGTCGTTGCTCGGCGGCGGTGAGTACGGAGGTTTGCGCACGCGGATCCTGCCAGCCCATGGACCTAGAATACGACCGGCTGAGGGGTCCACGATAGGGAGTTGCCCTCCGCGCGGATCCGACCGTGGTGCGCAGCGGCAAGGCGGCGAAGTTACGAAGCGATTAGATCTTCGCCAGGGCTTCCTTGAAGGTGTCCGGTGTAAACGGCTTGGTGACGAAAAAGAGCGCTCCGGCCGCGATGGCGCTCTCCTTGACTTCCGCGGTCCCTTCGGAAGTGACGAACCCGAACTTGACCGGGTTGCCTGCGCTTCTGAGCGCCTTGAGCAGTTCGAGACCGTTCATCTCGGGCATGTTCCAGTCCGAGAGCACGAGGTCGGGCGGAGACTTTTTCACAGCGTCGAGCGCCTCGACCCCGTTGGCGGCTTCGACGATCGTGTGATCGCTAAAGCCTGCCTGTCTCAGGGTCCTCATGACGATCATCCGCATGGCTTTGCTGTCGTCGACGATCAGAATCTTCATGGCATCCTCACTAGCCGATAAGACCTCAGTTGCCTCTGGATGCGCAAGTTCCAAGATGCCGACGTGCACGACTGCGTGCGAGGGATTAGGTTCCTGACGCGCCGCGCCACCCTCAGGCGCATGCGCCTTAAGGAGTTCCTATCCCATGAAAATCGTTTCTCGCGCTCTCGGCGCGGTTTCTGTTCTGGCGTTTTTGGTCGCGTGCGATGAGCCCAAGCCGACCCCTCCGCCCACTCCCGTGGCGACGACGAGCGCGGCGGTCTCCCCCAAACCTTCGACCCCAGCGTCGGCGTCCGCGGCCGTCGCGCTCAGCGCTGCGCCAAGTGCTTCTAGCCCGGTGGTCCCTGCCGGCCCTCCTGCGTCCTACGACTTCGACACGGCGCATTCGCGGGTCGGTTTCTCCGTACGCCACATGATGATCTCGAACACGCGCGGCCACTTCGGCAAGTTCTCGGGAAGCGTGTTCATCGATGAGGCCACCCCTGCGGCCACCAAGATTTCCGTCGAGATCGAGACCGCGTCCATCGACACCTCGGAAGTCAAACGTGACGACCATCTGCGAAGCGCGGAGTTTTTCGACGTGAAGAAGTTCCCCAAGATGACCTTCGTTTCGACCGCCGTCGAACGTGCCGGTGCAGGCTACAAGGTCACCGGCGACCTGACCCTCCACGGCGTGACCAAGCCCGTGGTGCTCACCGTCGACTCCCTCGCCCCCGAGACCAAAGACCCGTGGGGAGGGTTCCGTCGTGGAGCCCACGCCACCGCCAAGATCAACCGCAAAGACTTCGGCCTCACCTGGAACAAGGGGCTCGAGACCGGCGGCGTAGTCGTGGGCGATGACATCACCATCGACCTCGAGATCGAGCTGGTGAAGAAGAAGAGCTGACGCGCTCTCATCTCGACCACCGCTCTTGACGATGGCCTTGGGGGACGTAGTAGAAGACGCCGTCGCGGCTCTTTCGGTGCCGCAACATCCTCTTCATCGAACCTGCCCGAGGCTATTGCCCAATGCCCAAGACGCTCGTCGTCGTCGAGTCGCCGGCCAAGGCGAAGACCATCAAAAAGTATCTGGGGGCCGACTACGAAGTCGTCGCTTCGAAAGGGCACATCAAAGACCTGCCCAAGAAAATGGGCGTCGACATCGAAAAGGGGTTCCAAGAGACCTACGAGATCATCGCGGGCAAGGAAAAAGTCGTCGCCGACCTCAAAAACGCTGCCAAGAAGGTCGACCGGGTCCTGCTCGCGACCGACCCTGATCGCGAGGGGGAAGCGATCGCGTGGCACATCGCCGAGGAGCTCAAGACCGGCGACAGCGACGCTCAACGTGTCGAGTTCCACGAGATCACCAAGAAGGGGATCGAGCACGGAGTCGCCCACCCGCGTGCTCTCAATCGTCCCCTCTACGACGCCCAGCGTGCGAGGCGGGTCCTCGACCGCATCGTGGGCTACGACGTGTCTGCGCTCGTGTGGTCCAAGCTTGCCTTCGGCCTTTCGGCGGGGCGAGTGCAGAGTGTCGCCTTGCGCCTCATCGTCGACCGCGAGCGCGAAATCCAGGCCTTCAAACCCGAGGAATACTGGAACTGCGGAGTCGCTCTTGCCAATCGAGCGAGCGGCACCAACGCCCCCGCCGCCACCTTCATGGCGCGTCTCCAGTCCAAGGGCGGCGCAAAGTTCGCCGTGGTCAACCAGGTCGGCGCCGACGCGCTACGAAGCGACCTCGACGCGGCCACCTTTCGGGTCACCAAGATCACCCGCAGCGAGCGTCGTCGAAACGCTCCGGCCCCCTACACCACCAGCAAGATCCAGCAGGACGCGGTGAACCGTCTCGGCTTCAGCGCCAAGCGCACCATGCAGGTCGCGCAGTCGCTCTACGAAGGCGTCGACCTCGGCAAGGACGGAGGCCCGGTAGGTCTCATCACGTACATTCGTACCGACTCCACCCGTCTAGCCCCCGAGGCCGTCGACGCGGCCCGCGAGTTCATCAAAAAGAACTACGGCGCGGCGTATGTCCCGGCGACCCCCAACGTTTTCAAGTCGAAAAAGAACGCCCAGGACGCGCACGAAGCCATTCGTCCAACCTCCCTCGATTTCCCTCCCGACGTCGTCCGAAAGCACCTCAAAGACGAGCAATTCAAGCTCTACAAACTCGTCTGGGACCGCTTTGTCACAAGCCAAATGAAAGAGGCGGTCTACGATCAGACCACTGTCGACATCGAGGCCAAGCCCAAAGCGGGCACGCCTCTGTACGGGCTCCGGGCGGGCGGACGTATCCTGAAGTTTTCTGGGTGGCTCGAGGCCTTGGGGAAGACCGAGTCCAAGGAGTCGCTGGCAGGCGAGGAAAGCTCCGAGGAAGACAAGGACAAAGCGCAGACCGATGCCGACGATGCGACGCTTCCCGAGCTCGCCGATGGCGATGTGCTTCGCAAGGTCGACCCTCCTGGGATTTTGACCGAGCAGAAGTTCACGCAGCCTCCAGCGCGTTATTCCGAAGGCTCGCTCGTGAGAGAGCTCGAAGACAAGGGCATTGGACGTCCCAGCACCTACGCGGAGATCATCAGCAAGGTCCAGGCTCGCGACTATGTCGAGAAGATCGATGGCACCCGGTTCAAGCCGACCACGCTCGGGACCTTCGTGGTGGACGGTCTGGTTCGAGCGGCCCTTGACTTCATGAACCCCGAGTTCACGTCGAACATGGAAGAGGAGCTCGACGCGGTCGAGGAGGGGAAGGAAGACCGTGTGGTGCTCCTTGACCGTTTCTACAAACGGTTTCGCGCCCAGCTCGATGTTGGCAAGAAGGGGGCTCGTTGGAATCCCGCGCCCGAGCCGACCACGGAGAAGTGCGAGCAGTGCGGCGCCATGATGATGAAGCGCTGGTCGAAGAACGGTTGGTTTCTTGGATGCTCGGCCTATCCCAAGTGCAAGACCACCCGCGATCTTGGACCTGACGGCAAGGGGGCTGTGGCTCCTCCTCGTGATGCCGGGATTGCCTGCGACAAGTGCGGCAAGCCGATGGTGATCAAGACCGGCCGCTTCGGGGCGTTCATCTCGTGCACCGGATATCCCACTTGCAAGAACGCCAAGCCGGTGCCGCTTGGAATCCCCTGTCCAAAGTGCGGCGGCGACCTCATCGAGATAAAGCCCAAGAAGCGCGGGGGACGAACGTTTTACGGCTGTTCCAAGTACGCGGACGAGGCGGTCAAGTGCGATTTCAAGCTTTGGCAAAGGCCCATTCCCGAGCCTTGTCCACTCTGTGGTGCGGCGTTCTTGGTCGCAGGCGGGACAAAAGCCAAGCCCATGATCGCGTGTGCCAACAAAGAGTGCGGCTACAAGCGTGCTGTGGTCCTGCCGACCGAAGGGGTCGAGCCGGAGGCTGCCACGTCATGACGTTATGACCCTCGCGTTCCGTCTGGGAAGCATTCCCGTTCGCATCCACGGCTCCTTCTTCTTGACCACGCTCCTTTTGGCAGCGGGTCGGATGAACCAACCCAAGCTGCTGCTGCTCTGGGCCCTCATCGTGCTAGGTTCGGTACTGCTCCACGAGCTTGGTCATGCGGTTGCGGGGCGCCTTTTTGGTCTGGCCCCGGAGATCGACCTGCACGCCATGGGCGGGACTACGTCGTGGACGTGGGGACGAGGGGTGAGCGATGGCAAGAGCATCGTGATCAGCCTGGCGGGGCCGGCGGTGGGGCTCGTGTTGGCAGGCGTGATCCTGGCAGGACTGATGTTCGGTGGGTTTCAGCCCGAGACCCCACTGGCGCACCAAGCGCTTGCAGACCTTGTGATTGTCAACGGCTACTGGGGGCTCGTAAACCTGCTTCCTGTGTTGCCGCTGGACGGTGGAAACGTGACCCGTTCGGTACTGCGGCTGTTGACGCGAGGCGGGGGAGAGAAGGCGACACGTTGGGTGTCGTTCGTGGTTGCGGTGCTGTTGACGTTAGGGTTTTTGGTGTCGAGAAACTGGTTTGCGGCGCTTCTTTTCGGCATGTTTGCGGTGCAGAACTTCCGCGGGCTGCGTGAAGCGGGGATTTGAACAGGAGCAGCTTCGATGCTTGGAGTGTTGGGCCACGGTTTTCTAGGAACACGGCTTGCTGCGGACCTTCCTGGGGCGGTGCTGCTTCATGTGGACATCACCGATCGCGCTGCGGTACTCGCGGCACTGCGGGAGCACGGCTGCACGGCGGTGGTGAATGCTGCGGGCAAGACAGGGTTTCCCAATGTCGACTGGTGCGAGGAGCATGCGTTCGAGACATTTCGATCCAACGTAACTGGCGCGCTTGTGGTGGCCGAAGCGGCTGCGGAGCTGGGGGCGTATCTGCTTCATTTGGGCTCGGGGTGCATCTTCTATGGCCCGTCGCCGTCCCCCGGTGGCTGGCGTGAGGACGACTTTGCCAATCCCGTATCGCTCTATTCGCGTTCGAAGTATGCCGCTGATCTGATGCTATCGCGCTTACCAAACGTGGGCATTGCGAGGCTGCGGATGCCCATTGACGGGTCTCCAGCGCCGCGCAACTTGATCACCAAACTTGTCGGGTACGCACAGGTCATCGATGTAGAGAATTCGGTGACTGTGGTGGACGACATGGTGGTTGCCGTGCGGGAGCTTGTGGGTCATCGGGCGCAGGGGGTATTCCACGTGACAAATCCTGGGGTATTGCGTCATCGGGAGCTTCTCGAGGGGTACAGGGAGCTGGTGGACCCGTTGCATCGTTGCGAGCTCGTAGACGAGGCGGAGCTTGAGAAGCGCGGTCTGGTACGAGCGGCGCGGTCGAACTGTATTTTACAGAGCTCGCGTCTTGCGGCGCTCGGGATTGTGCTGCGTCCTGTGCACGAGGCATTGCGCGACGTTCTGACGCGTTATGCGGCGGCTCGAAAGGGCATTGCTCAAGTAGCGGAACTCTAGTGACAAGCGGGGACGAGCGGGGTATGGCCAAGGCGAGCGCGCGTTCGCGTCGCTCAAGGAGGCGCAATGATCCTGCTCAATCCAAAGAAGTTCGAGCCCAGAGACCTCGACCCGCAATCGCGGCAGATCATGGAAAAGACCATCGGGTTCTTTGAAAAAAAGGGGAAGCGAAGGCTCAAGAAGGATGACATCGAACGCGTTTGGTATGCCGATTTCCTTGAGTTCGTCAAACAGGAAAAGATCTTCTCGCATCTCCTGACGCCATCGAAGTACGCGAGCAGTGGCGCTGCCGACATCCGCTGGGACACCTATCGTAACTGCCACTTTAGCGAGATCACGGCCTTTTACGCACTGCACTACTGGTACACGTGGCAAGTGACGATCCTCGGCTTGGGGCCGATCTGGATGGGGCAAAACGAAGCGATCAAGCACCGGACAGCCAAGCTGCTGGACGACGGCGAGATCTTCGCGTTTGGCCTTTCCGAGCGCGCCCATGGAGCGGACCTCTACTCCACGGAGATGTCGCTTGCGCCACGAGGCGACGGCACCCATGTGGCCAACGGTTCCAAGTACTACATTGGCAATGGCAACGAAGCTGCGCTCGTGTCCACGTTCGGCAAGACCACGGACAACGGCGACTTCGTCTTCTTTGCCGTGGGCTCCAAGGAGAAGTGGTACGAGCTCGTCAAGAACACGGTCAATGTACAGTCGTACGTCGCCGAGTTCGCATTGCACGACTACCCCATCACCGACGCTGATATCCTTTCGCGGGGGCAGGACGCTTGGGACTCGGCTCTCAACACGGTCAACGTTGGCAAGTACAACCTCGGTTGGGCGTCCATAGGGATCTGCACCCATGCGCTCTACGAGGCCATGCAACATGCGTCGCGCCGCGTGCTCTATGGGAAACACGTGACCGATTTCCCCCATGTGCGTCAGCTCTTGACGGACGCGTACTGCCGACTTGTGGCGATGAAGACGTTTGCGCTTCGAGCCTCCGACTACATGCGGGCGTCGTCTTCCACCGACCGTCGGTACTTGCTCTACAATCCCATGGTCAAGATGAAGGTGACCACGCAGGGCGAGGAGGTCATCAACTTGCTCTGGGATGTGATCGCTGCCAAGGGGTTCGAGGCAGACACCTACTTCGAGATCGCCGCTAGGGACATCCGCGCGCTTCCCAAGTTGGAGGGGACCGTGCATGTGAACATGGCGCTTGTTGTGAAGTTCCTGAAGAATTACTTCTTCAACCCCGGCACGTTCCCTGAGATAGGGCAGATGACGGAGCCGAAGAACGACGACTTTCTGTTTGCGCAAGGGGCGACCAAGGGGCTTGGCAAGATCCAGTTTCACGACTACCAGATCGCTTACGGGAGTGTATCCCTTTCCAACGTGCAGGTGTTCAAGCGGCAGATCGAGGTGTTCCGCGAGTTCCTCATTGCGTCGGCTGGGGATCCGCAAGCAGCGGCAGCGCAGGCCAAAGACATCGATTTCCTGCTCACGATGGGGGAGCTATTTACCCTGGTGGCCTATGGGCAGCTGCTCATCGAGTTCCGCAACATGCATCCAGCGGACGTCTCCGACGACCTGCTCGACCAGATGTTCGACTTCATGGTCCGTGACTTTTCCAAGTTCGCACTCGGTCTGCACTGCAAGCCAAGCAGCACGCCCGCGCAGATGGCGCTCTGCCTGCGGATGATCGAAAAGCCCGTCACGGACAGTGCCCGCTTCGAGCGCATTTGGTCGGAGCATGTGTTTCCGCTACGGGATGCCTACGAGATGACTCCCTAGAGGCCCACCCCCCGTCTCCCTCGAGCGAACAATCACGACCGGCTAAACCGCGTCCAGATCGAGCCCCGCCATTTCTGCCAGACGAGGCTTTGGCCGAGGAGCCCGCGCAGCGTACTCGAAGTACGTGAGCAGGCACCGCAGGCCAAAACGGAGGTTGGCGGGAATGGCAGGTTTATCCGCCCTACCTCTACAGAGGTCTCAGTCAAGAAATACGTTCACCGAGCTGGTGGCTGATCCCCCCTATCGAGAGCGCCGTCAGGACGGGACTAGCGCCAACGCTTCGCGCGGGACGGTGGCCCGAGGCCGAACATGGCAGCCTGTTTCAAGCTTATTAGCGTCCAGTCGGCGTCCACGAGTTTCAGCCCGCCGCCAAGCACGCGTCGGAGATTGTACGCGAGCACGGAGGCCATCGACAGGGTCAGCGCGCTTGCGACAAGCTTGTCATCCTCCACGTCCACCCACCCCTGGACCTGCTGGTTGCCGCGAATGGGCATGGCGCTGAGCGGTCCCTCGGGGATAGGCCGCACGAAATCAAATGAGCCGACCGTCGCACTCTCGTTCGGGAGGAAGCGGAACCCTCTGCGGTCCGGCAGGCTCGCTTGCAAGAGCGACGCTGTTGTCGCGGCATCGGCGAGGCGAAAGCTCATGGTCGTGGACACCCCGACATCGCCCCCGTCGTCTTCCACGTGCGCCGGGATCGAATCGACGACCTCGACGAGCTTCCGCGGTGTAAGCCCCTCGGGGCCGACCAGGTCGACGACCCAGCTCTTTGGCGAACCGGACGGCTTCGGCACGAACGCGAGATACGGCGCGGCCTCTCTAAAAGGGAACCCCGAGTTCGCGGCTGCGCCCAGCGCCCACGCCCCCCAGAGGTACTTGGAGGCAAGCTCGATGGACCCTTCCTCGAAGGGCCGAGATTCGTCGAGTTGCCCGTCGATAAAGCCGTCGATCTCCCCCTGCGCCCGAAAGGATCTCCCACCAACAAAGGCGAGGCCCTTGCGGGAAATGTCGACGCCAAACAGCACCATGGCCGCCGGTCCATTCGGCTGGCCCCGAAAGACCATCACGGAGCCGTGGCCGCACGCCCGCCACATGTCTTCGATCGGCACGTACACGCGCAAGATCGGCCACTTGTGGGCACCGGGCGGAATCCTCATCTCCGACTCGGCCACGGGAGCGGGGCTAGCTGGCTTTTGCGCTCTCTGGTCCTTGAGGAGGCAGCACCGTTTGTACTTCTTGCCGCTCCAACACGGGCAGGCGTCGTTGCGGTCCACTCTCGCCATCGTCGGTCCACCACCTCTGCTTCTTCGGCCCCACGCTCTACTATTCGGCTACGTCACGGGGTCTCGGCTGCAGTGCCCCTCTCTTCACTCAATTGGGCTCCTCTCCCTCCCGACGACGCATCGCATTGAGCTGCCCCGACAGAACCCTTGTCACCAACCGTACCCGGTCGGCCACGTCGAGCACCTCGAGAACCGACTGCCGGGCCCGTCCCTCCACCACCAGATGGTGCGCACAGACATCGGCAAACGCTCCCGGCTCGAGATGATACGGCGGTCGAAAAGCAAACGTCGCGTCGCTTCGCTTTATCTCCGTCACGAACGCCGTCGCCGCAGACAGCAATGCGATACGATCGCTGTCCGCAACAGGCGCCAACCTGTCGTCAAGACGTAACGCGCTCACGCGCCGATAAGGCGATACAAACGGGAGCTCCTCAAGGCTCACCCTGCATTGCCCCTTCAACAGCAAATTCGACCGCCCGTCGGCCAGGACCTCGTGCTCAATCACCAACCCCGCCCCCCCAACCCTCGCAAACCGCGGGTTGCCGTTCGAGTCGACCTCGCCGTCGTCATCTATGCACGCGACCGCCATCACCTTGTGTGACGCGAGGCAATCGCGCAAAAGAAGCTGATAGCGAGGCTCGAAAACGTGCAGCGGGAGAACGATCCCAGGGAACAGCACGATGTCGGCAAGTGGAAACACGGGAAGATTGGCAAACGCCGTCGGCAAACGCTCGCCCGATATGGACGTCATTGAAAATAACCTATGCTTACGCGGAAGCCGGGGACGCCCAGCCGCGACCCCCTATGTGTGGGCGCCTCCCCAGTCCGTCAACGGCCAACCCCCAAAACCTGATGAACCAACATCAGATCGACCCCTGTCCCCGCGAAAGCAACCGTCTCCACGCGCGCCGTGGGAGTCCGTACCCCACGGGCCGCCATGCACGCGTGCTGAAACACCAGCCGACACCCAACCCAACGCGGCGCCAAATGCAGAGCAATCGCCCCCACCACCGCCTCCCCAATCTGCTCCTGAAGCGTCAAACGACAAGAAAACGCCTCCACCAACCTCGCCAATGTCCCTAGCCCAATCAAATGATCGCGCGGCGCAAACGCCACAGTCGCGCTCCCCGTCGCCGGCAACAAATGATGCGGACACATCGTGATCACGGGAAGCTCCCGAAGAAGGACCAAGTCGGTCGACCCAGCTAGCTTGTTTGCCGAAAGCAACGCATCGGTGTCGACCGCATACCCCCGGCAAAACTCGTCTGTGAAGGCGTCCGCTACCCGCGCGCCAGTTCCGACGAGCGACGCGTCATGATCAGGATCTCGCCCTATCGCGCGCAAGAACGCCTCGATAGCCGCCGCAGCGCTGGCTCGGTCTGGAAGTGGTTCCATGCCTACGTTCAGTTGAGTAGACGCGCCCGCGTCGCAGGCTCTATGAGCTTGCGCTCCGCAAATCCCTCGTCAACCTCGTGGAAATACAGAACCTCGTCCTCCCCATATTGCCAGCAAAGCCACACGAGCTTCCCGTCGATTTGCCCATAGAAGTCCACGAGGCCCAGGCGCGTGTCCTTCACCACTCCGCCCAGCTCCTCGCACCGCGCCCAGCCGGCCTGGTAACGCTCCACTCGAATCGCAAGGTCCCGTTTGCGCTCGCGTACGTCGGGCGCATCCTCGGGGGCCACCGCAAGAGAACCCGGAATCGCCCCAAGTCGTTCGCCAAGGGACTCGAGACGCTTCTCGATGTCCTGACGACGCTTTAGTTGCTCGCCTATCAGCGCCGTCAAGTCGGGCAAGAGCGCGTTGATAGCCTCAATGGTAAAAACAGGTGGCGACATCGGTCCTCACATGGCCCCAAACGCGATGAACAGACGCGTTAGGCAAAAGTCTGCGATCAAGATTGAAATCGAAATAACGACCACCGTGCGCGTCGTGCTCTGGCCTACCCCTTGGGTCCCACCGGTGGTTCCCAGACCAAAGTGGCAGCCCACAATCGCGATGATGAACCCGAACACCGGGGTCTTCGCAAGCCCCGCAAAAAGGTCCCGCAGGTACACCACCTCGAGAGAGCTCGTCATGAAAAGACGCGGCGATATCCCAAACTCGAACGTGCACACCAAAAGCGCCCCGAGAGTCCCCAGCACATTGGCCCACATCCCCAAGAGCGGCATCACCAGCACCGACGCCACCACCCGCGGCAATACCAGCTTCTTCGCCGGATCCCCCCCAAGCGCTCGGATCGCTTCCACCTGCTCGGTCACGTTCATGGCGCCTACTTCCGCCGCCATCCCGCTCCCTATGCGCCCCCCCACGATCACCGACGTCAACGTCGGCCCAAGCTCCCGTAGAAACGACAACACAATGACCCGCGGAATGTACTCCACCCCCCCAAACCGCTGAAGCCCGTACGCAAACTGCATGCACATCACCATGCCGATGAAGATCGACGTCACCGCCACGATCCCCAACGAACGTACCCCCAGCGCCTCTATCTGATAGATGGTCGCGTCGATCTCCAGGGGACGACGAAACAACGCAAGCAGCGTCTGCTTCGTCAGGATCGCTATCGCCCCAACGTGCTCCAGAAACCGCACCGTCTTGGCCAACATCGGCGACCTGGCCTCAGGCACCTCGCCAGGTGTCGAAAGTCGCCCAGCCTCCATCGGCTCCGCCTTCACAAAGCCCCCCGAGACGTGCGGATTGCACCGACAAACTGGCGAAAGACTGCCGCCCCCTCCTCGAAACGTGCCGGCGACGCCACGAACACGAAATCATAAACGCAGTTGTTCTTCTTCAGCACCAAGAGCTCGTATTGAAGCGGGACGCCGTCAAGTTTCGCTCGAACCACGGTCCGTAACGCCTCGCGCCCGTCAAACGCCATGAGCTCCTGACGCAGCACCTCGCGCTCCGTCGTCCCAAACAAAAGATGCGTGGTGAGCACCCCCAGCGGCGTGTCGTCGTCGCGCCTCCCGCATCGCCCATTGAGCAACACGGACGCCGCGTGCCGGTCGTCACGGAACGCTAAGATCGCATCCGCTAGAACAATGCGCCTCCACGACGACGGAACCTCCGGGGTCCGTAGCTCAAGGTCGCCCGCGCGGTACGTGCCCCCTTCGAACCGTCCCGACGAGACGCATCCTAACGTCACGAAAACCAGGAAAAACGCCAGCCGTTGCACCGCCTCGCCTCATAGCATGGCTGTCGTGCTCCAAGCGCCGCGGCCATCGACCGGCCCATCGAGGGGCGGACACTGCATCTGGCCTAGAAGCGCCACACGCGCATGTGAAGGCGCAAAACGCCTCGCGTAGTCGAGATTATCGGCCCCGACAGTCACCACCGCGCGAGCCAGCGGACTTAGCAACCACGTCGGATCGCCGTCATGGGCCACCACCACCATGTGCCTTCCTGGAGGTCCCAGCAAAACCTGGTCGGCGAGCCCTACGACATGTGCGGTCCCTTCCCAAACGGCCCCTGCAAACGCCAGGGTCTCGATAAACCGACGCACGTCGACCCGTTCGTCTGCCAAGAGCTCGCCCCTTGGAACCTCCCGCTCCCATGCGCCCAACGCGACATGAAACGCCTCGGCAAAGGGCCTGGCCCATCGACGTTCCACAAAGACAAGACGCGGACTGAGACATCCTCGCTGGTCGAACGCGACAACGTCGCTGGCAAGTGCGTTCGCCGCCCGGTCGACGTCGGCTGAAGGCGATACGAGCGCCACCCCCATGCCGCTTCCATGGGCGCGTACCGGTACCCGCGACGCTAAACGTACCGCCGCAATGGTGGAATCCCGCCCGTAGACATGGAGCTCGCCCTCATCGATGGCGTCGATGGCGGGAAGCGTCTCTGCGATCTCGACGGGCGCACCGTACTGGGCAAGGGCGCGGACAAACACAGGCTCGCGGCGCGAGGGACAAACCACCACCCGTGGCGCCGCGGCGAGAGCGAGCACCAACGCGCGCAAGGGGGCGACGAACACGTTGGCGGAAAGCACCACATGGACCACCGTCGTGGTGGGCGTGCGCGCGAGGAGCCCGTCGAGATCGGCGATCGCCGACTCGAGATGACGCGTGAAACCGAGCTCGACGCCTTCTGGCGAAAGGCCGGTGGTGCGCACGAGCGCCGGGGCAAAATGCGCCCGGTGCGCCGCGAGCTTCTGAGAGGCTTCAAGACAGGCAAGAATTCGATCGCGACGGCAGCTCGACGTGGACAAGGAAGTCCCTCGGTGTAGTACACGCGCCCCCGATGTCCGCGCGCCCCACCCACGGAGACCATGTGCGTACCGCGTTCGTGACCACCAGTTATCCGCTCGATGAGCACGACCCCGCCGGGCATTTCGTGCGCGCCGAAGCACGTCGGACCCCTGGCCACGTCGTCGTGATGGCCCCCGGCCCGTCCCGCGTGGGCACCGATGCAATTGCGGTCCTCGGCATGGGCGGCGGCGACGCGTTCGGTTGGCCAGGCGTTGCAACGCGACTGCAGAACGCACCATGGCGTGTTCTTGGACTCGCCGCCTGGGGACACCGCGTGGCGCGGGCGCTGAAACTATGGCGCCCGGACCGCGTCATTGCCCACTGGTGTGTCCCTTCGGGCTCGATTGCCGTCACCCAGACGAGAGCCAGCGTGGAGCTCGTGTCGCATGGCGGTGATGTCCGTTTGCTCCTTGGACTTCCCGGCCCCTTGCGCAGTCGGATGGTCAGGTCGCTCGTGAAAGGAGCGCAGGTTTGGCGCTTTGTGTCGCTGCCGCTCTTGACAGACCTGCTCGGCGCCCTTGGCAAAGACGACGCCCTCGCAGTGGAGCGCCTTGCTCGCATTGAAGCGCCAGCTCTCGAGTTGCACGGAAACCGAGCGCGCTCGTTGGTGCTTCGACAGGGGCTCGAGCAGCGCAAGGTGGCCGTGGTCGTCGGGCGTCTGGTCCGGTCAAAGCGAGTCGACGAGGTGATTCGACATGTTGCAACGGGGCATGCCGACGTGTTGGTGGTGGTGGGGGATGGTCCAGAGCAGGCGCGTTTGGAGCGTCTTGCGCGGCGCCTGGGGGTTGACGCGCGCTTCGTGGGCAAGGTTGGACGAGACGAGGCGATAGCCTGGATGGGAGCCGCAGACCTGGTGCTGCACGCGTCCAGGGCCGAAGGACTCAGCACAGTGAAACGGGAGGCCGAAGCGCTGGGGACCCGTTGGCAATGGCTAGGCTCCTCCTAAGTGCTTGTCAGCGTTCATCCCAGCCAAACGGCAACACGTCTCGCAGGGTCTTGGCTCCGGTGAGCAACATGACCAGTCGATCGATCCCGAGAGCCATCCCTGCTCCAGGCGCAATCCCCTCTTCAAGAGCCCGCAGGTACGCTTCATCGACCGGCGCCTCGGGTTTGCCCTGGCAGCGTCGAGCGTCGTTCTCACGGTCGAAAAGCTGCCGCTGAAGTGCGGCGTCCCGCAAGAACGGAAACCCATCGGCCAGCTCCAGCCCCGCAACGATAAGCTCGCTCCGAACCGCAACCCCGCCCCCAGGTGCGGTCGACGACGTCATAAACGCCGGCCACTCGCGCAGAAACGTTGGCACCCGCAGTCCTAAGTGCGGCGTCACCTGGTCGAGCACCCACGACCACACCGTAGGCTCCTCGTGTGCCAAGCCCCCTGGGATTGCTATCCCCGCCTCCTGTGCAGCGCGCGCAACCTGCGCCAGACCGTGGAGATCTGCGGGGACCTCGATCCCAAGATAGCGCTTCAACGCCTCGCGCACGGTCAGTCGCTCCCAGGGCTCGCCTCGAAGACGTACGCAGTGACCGTTCCAAGAACAGCAGGTCGCCTCTGGTCCATGGAGGGCCAAAAGAGCGTTGCTCACAAGTCGCTCGGCGTCGTGCTCGATGCTGTCTAGGGAGTCCCAGGCGCGGGCCCACTCGAGCATGGTGAACTCCGGGTTGTGCCGGTCTCCAAGGTCCCCCTGTCGAAAGTTCTGGGCCATCGAGTACACCCGCTCGAAGCCGCCCACAATCAGCCTCTTAAGCTGGTACTCGCTGCTGGTGATCAGCACCTCCCCGGAGCTCAGGGTCATCGAATCGAGGTGCACATCGGGACAGGCTCCCTTCACCACGATGGGGGACGCAACCTCGAGAAACCCATTGCCATCAAGGAACTCCCGGATAGCCCGCAGGATCACCGGGCGTGCAAGCAGAAAGAGCGCTCGTCCATGCCAGCGGAACCTGTCACCAACGTGTTGGGGGGTCATGCAGACTTCTGAAGCAGCAGGGGCATGACATAGGGGAAACCTACGGCCATGGTGTCGATGCTGGGATCGATGCGTGCGCTTAGCCAGAACATGAGGACCGCAGCGCGTTCGACGTAAAACCAACCTTCGGGGTAGGCAAAGGACTTCATCAGGTCGCGCAGCTCTTGACGATCGACCTCGGGACTGACCAGGGCTTCGAGCTCTTCGTGTCCTTTCTCCATGAGGGCATTCGCCGTGCGGTGCTCGATACGCAGGAGCTTTTTGAAGTAGGTCATGATGGTTTTTTCGATGAGCTCTTTGTTCCCCTCGGGGGCGGCGAATCCCATACGTCGGAAGCCTTTGAGTGCAAGGTCGCCGTTCTGGGTGAAGAGGGCCTGGAGGATTTCCATAGCTCCTTCGATGAGCTCGTCGCTTGCCTCGCAGACAGCGCCAAAGTCGAGGACCACGATGCGGGGCTCGCCGTTTGGACCGGCTTGGACCAGGAAGTTCCCTGGGTGTGGGTCGGCGTGGAAATAGTGGTCGACGAAGAGCTGCTTGTAGAACGATTGGATAAGACGGGTGGCGACGCGTGTCTTGTTGACACCGAGGCGTTCGAGCTCGTCGAGGCGGGTGATCTTGACCCCTTCCATGAAGGTCATGGTGAGGATATCTCGCGTGGTCAGCTCGTGGACGACCTTGGGAAACAAGAGGTCTGGCTCCGCTTCGAAGTTCTTTGCCATGCGTTCCATGCAGACCGCCTCGTGGAGGTAATCCGTTTCGCGGCGCAGCAGGTCGATCAGCGACTGGTGGACACTTACCAGGTTCGAGACGGGCAAAAACCGCTGGTAGACGCGGATGACCACGCCGAGCACGCGCATGTCGACGCGAATGATGTCGCGGATGTGTGGATAAAGGACCTTGACAGCCACTTTGGTGCCGTCGGCGAGGTAGGCCTCGTGGACCTGTCCGAGGGAGGCGGCGGCGATGGGAACCTTGACGATGCGGGCGAAGACCTGGTCGGGCCTTCTGCCCATGTCGGCGAGGAACGTGCGTTCGACGTCGGAGAAGGGATGGGGCGGTACCTGGTCTTGCAGGCCTTCGAGCTCGGTGCAGAAGGCTTTGGGGAGAAACCCGCCCAACACCGAGAGGACCTGCCCCATTTTGATGTACACGCCGCGGAGTTTGAGGATGTCGCGGTACAGGCGTCGCGCGTTGCGCAGGTCGATGCGCTCACGACGCTGTCTTAGCCACTCGGGCACCTGATAGCGCACCTGATGGCGCACCTGATGGCGCACGCCATCGGGCTGGTTTTCGCGGTGGCGGAAGACACGGACAAGGGCGATGTGGGTCAGATAGCTGGCGAGGATCACGAAAAAGGCCCAGAGGGCGCGGACAAGACGGATGGCTAGGATCATGCGGAGCTCGGGGGCAAGACGCAAGCGTAGCGGAATGCCGAGGGGCGCGTTGCATCGTCTGAAAGGCCATGGTCTAAGGTTTTGCGTTATGCAGACCATCACTCGCACAATCTTTCCGTTTTTCCGCAGCACCGCGTTCCTCGCCGTGGCGGCCACATGGTGCGCCGGTGGTGTTTCCTGTGGATCTGCCGTGACCGCGGCTCCAGAAGCGACCCTGGACCCGTCCAAAGGCGACGCTAGCGCGGCTGATTCCGCGACATCGTCCAAGGGCGACGCTAGCGCGGCTGATTCCGCGACATCATCGCTCGACTCCGGTGACTCGGGGACGCCGATCACTCAGGATGGCTGTATTCGGCAAGGGGCGATTGCTTCTGGAACGGTGGTTCGGGTGGGTCCCACTCGTGCGATCAGGACCATCAATGAAGTCCAGGCGCAACTCAAACCGGGAGACCGGGTGGAGGTGGATGGCAATGCGACGTATCCGAGTCTGACCCTTGTCGCGGCGGGGACCGCGGAAGCGCCGATTGTCTTTGTTGGGATTGCGGTGAACGGCAAGCTCCCTGTGCTCAGTGGAGGCGACGATACGCTTTATTTCAATGGGTCGCACCATGTGGTGTTCCAGGGGTTCGAGATCACGCAAGGAGTGCAGGTGTGCGTACTTCACCAGGCGCACGACGTTGCATTGTGCCAGACGGTGGTCCACGACTGTGCGCGCCATGGGATTCTGGGAGCCGACTACGATTCAGGGAGTCTTCTGCTCGATCGCATCGAAGTGCATCACACGGGAGGAGAGCCGGCGGGGGAGAATCTAAAGCACCCGGTCTACATTGCGACGGACCCGGTGGCGTACCCGGACGGTGTCTTTCGGATCCAACACAGCTACCTGCACGACAACAACGGTGGGAACGCCATCAAGAGCCGAGCGTTGCGCACGGAGATCTATTTCAACTGGATCGAGACGGGGCCGAGCATGCTTTACAGTGCCGAGCTCATTGGGTTCGAGGAGTTTACCAGCCCAAGGCAAGACAGCGATGTGGTGGGCAATGTCCTCATTCACCAGAACCAATATGGCCTGCGTTTTGGTGGCGATGGCACCGGAGCGTCGAAGGGACGGGTTCGATTTGCCAACAACCTGGTGGTCGTAAGTGGCTCGGGCTACGACGCGAACACTCCAGTATTGCGTTTCTTCAGCGACATTGACGCACTTGAAGCGGTCAACAACGTGTTTTACCGCGTGGGTGGAGGTCCGCTCCGGGTGATCCGTGACGATGCGACATGGGTCCGAGGACAGCAGACCCTTGCGGGGACAAGGAACTGGGTTCCGCAGGGCTCGACCGAGGTGCCTGCGTCGTGGACCGCGACGGTGTTTGGGACATCTCCAGGGTTTGCTAATTTGTCGTCGGTGTCAGCGTTCGACCTGACGGTGCGGTCGGATGCGGCCATTGCGAGGGCAGGCGTGGCACTGAGCGCAGGGACCTCCGGGTTCGAGATTGCGAATCCGCTACGGGTGCTGTCGCAGCAGCCTCCCGCGGTGCGTCCGTCGACGTTCTTGTCGACGCCCGAACTGCGTGCGATCGAGTCGACGCCGACGCTAGGACCGCGTTCGGCTCCGTAGGAGCGTCAGCCGCCCTGCGACGGGAACATCATGGGCTGGCGAACCTCCTGCACTTTTGCCTCGCCTAGAAAGCGTCGAATGAGTGCGAAGGCAAACGGGAACGTGGTCCCGGGCCCTTGGCTGGTCACGAAGGGACCGTCCTCGACCACCGGCTCCTCGAGGAAGCGGGCGTGGGAGGCGACGATGGAACGGACCGCGGGATGGCTTGTCATGGCCCGTCCTCGCCCCACCCCGTGGGTGACCAGCGCCATCGGGGCTGCGCAGACTGCCGCGATGGTTTGTCCTTGCGTTTCCTGCTCCCGAAGACGTTGGCCCAAGCTTGCGGAGGCGGCGAGGCGACGGGTCCCCTCGGTGCCGCCGGGAAGCACGAGGGCGTCGAAGGGGCCGGTGGCATCGGCGAGCGCCTGGTCGGGGACCAGCACGACCTCTCGGCTGCAGCGGACAGGTTGGGGACCGTCGAGTCCTGCGAGGCACACGTCCATGCCCCCCCTCCGGAGCACGTTGACGATGATGACGGTCTCCATCTCCTCGGCCCCTTCGGCTAGAACGACCAAAACACGCGGTGACTTCATGAGTCCTTCTCCTCGGTTACATTGCGGTACGGCGCCTGAGCGCCGGTGGGATGCCTAGTAGCTCGCGGTAGCGGGTGTCGTGAGCGAGCTACTAGCCTAGCTTTGGCGCGAGAGGCTTGTTGAGCCTCGTGCGGGGGGAGCGCGCTTACGTGAGCAACAACGAGCAACATGGCGCAACAAAATCGTTTCTTCGGGCGTCGCGAGCAAAGCGCGCTACGGTGAGCCCACGACGTGGGAGAAACACCGCAAAGAATTGGTCGTTACCTGCTCTTCGAACCGTTTGCGGTCGGAGGGATGGCGACGGTGCACCTGGGACGTCTGGTAGGTCCCATCGGGTTTTCTCGCACGGTGGCGATCAAGCGGCTTCACCCGGCGTTTGCACGCGACCCCGAGATCGTGGCGATGCTGATGGACGAGGCCCGCCTAGCCGCACGGATCCGCCATCCCAACGTCGCGGCGGTCATCGACGTGCTCAGTGTCGACGACGAGCTGTGTCTTGTCATGGAATATGTTCATGGCTTGTCGCTGGCCATGGTCGAGCGCGTGGCGGGGACCGAGTGGCCGCCTCCTCGGCCGATCGCCGTTGGCATTGGGATCCAGATCCTTCTCGGCCTTCATGCGGCCCATGAAGCGTGCAACGAGCACGGCGCGCCGCTGGCCATCGTGCATCGGGATGTCTCTCCTCAGAACATCGTGGTCGGGACCGATGGGGGCACACGTCTCATCGACTTCGGGGTGGCCAAAGCGTTATGGCGGTCGCAGAGCAGTCACACCGGGCAACTCAAGGGAAAGATTCAATATATGGCCCCTGAGCAGCTTCGTGGGCGGCCCATCGATCGACGTGCCGACGTGTTTGCCGCGGGGATCGTGCTTTGGGAGATGCTGACGGGACGACGTCTTTTCGAGGCGATCGAGCCTGGCGCGGTGCTCGATTTGGTTCTACGCGCTGAAATTCCCCTTCCAAGCCACTATGCGGACGGGATTTCGACACAGCTCGATGCGGTGGTGATGCGTGCCTTGTCGCGTCCGTGCGACATGCGTTTCCCGACAGCGTCCGCGATGGCAGCGGAGCTTGAGGCGCTTCGAATGGCAGCGACCCATCCTGAAATTGCCCGCTGGATGGAGCACGTCGCGTCAGCTTCCCTTGCAGAGCGGGTTCAGGCGCTGGCGGCGGTCGAGAACCACGAGCTCGAGCCTGAAGAGACGCCCTCATGGATTGCGAGGCACCAGGTTGACGTGGACGCGGCCACGATGGCCACGATGCCGACAGCGACCCGATCGAACTTGGTCCCTCTGGAGCCTTCGACGTCGCCCACGCTCCGTTCGTCCGATTCCCCTACGATCTCGTGGACTCCCCCCGCGCCGCCCGTGAGGCGAGGCCGCACTCGACGATGGGCGCGCTTGACGATGGGCGCGCTTGTTGCGGTGGGCACGGCGGCCTTGGTGGCACCGCTGCTGTCGTCGTCCGCACGTCATCGGGTCACGCCAGTGTTTTCGCCTTCGGAGAAACCTTCCGTGGCGCTCCCCATTGATTTGGCCGAGTTGGCCTCGCCAAGCGAGCAGAGGACGGTCTCCTCGTCGCCGCTGGTCCTCGCGCCTCCCCGGTCGGTGGCGAAACCAAGTCGTCTGCCTCGTCCGGCCGCGATGACTCCGTCGAAGGGGAGCGTAGAAACGGCTCCTTCTGCCCCGCTTCCTGCGCCGTCCGCAGAGCCCATCAAAGGCTGCGTCCCACCGTTCGATATCGATCCAGATGGAGTGCGCGTGTATAAGCTTCGCTGTCTCTGAACAAGGCAGCAGCTACGGGGTAAGAGGCTCGGGCCACATCTCCGCCACCCCCTCCGGAAGCGCAACATCGATCTGCTCCAGCGTCAACCCCTGCGCGGGGGCCGTCATCCCCGCCACGCGACGATCCCGTACAGCAAGAGCACGCGCCACCGCCCCCTCGGCAAGTCGCCCACGCGCTACATCCACAAGGGTCCCCACCAGAATGCGCACCATGTTGTGCATGAACGCGTTCCCCTCCACCACCACACGCACCACCCGCCCCTCCACCGCAGTCTCCACCCGAAACATCGTCCGTACCGTGTGCTCGCGCCCATCGGACGCCGCCCGAAAGGACGCGAAATCATGTGTCCCCACCGCGGCCTCGGCCTCCCTCCCAAGACGCAGCAGATCTACTGGAGGCGCCACACGCCACACACGCAGGCGAAGATGCGGGTCGCGCACAGCATCCACCTGCAGCCGATACCCGTACCGCTTGCGCCGCGCCTCGTGCCTCGGGTTGTAGCCTATTGGCACCAGCCGCGCTTGCCGCACACTTAGGTCATCGGGAAGAACCTTGTTGAGTCCAAGCACCCAGCCCCGAGGCGCAATGCGGCGAAACACATCGACCCCCACAAGCTGCCCCTCCGCATGCACCCCGGCGTCTGTCCGACTCGCCCCCCGCAGCAACGAGGCCTCTGGATCCAGCTTCCGTAGGGCTTCCTGCAGGGTCCCCTGTACTGTCCGAACCCCAGGCTGCGCCGCCCAGCCGTGAAACCCCGTCCCGTCGTAAGCTACCGTCAACAAGACCCCCGACAGCGCAGCAGAAAGATCAGCCACGGAGCGCCGCAAGGGCAGCGTCCGCTTGCGCCGGATCGACCCCAGACACGCAAAGCTTCGCCCCTTGCCTCGTAACTAGAAGCACACGACACCGCCCCCGAGCACCAGGAACCAGGCTTCGACACACGAAATCGAGCCCTAAGCCTGCCAGGACCACCAGAAGCCCGGTCGCGAGAAGCGAAGGCGACGCGGCCCGAATGCCATCCACGAAGGTCCCTACCCCCACGTAGCTCCCCGCAGCAAGCGCCGTCAGCCCTGCGTAAAACGCTGCCCGAGGATACCTCACCTCGCGCTCCGCCTGGGCAAGCCCCGCACGCTGAATGACTACGTTGCCGTCACGTAAGGTGCGTCCCAGCATCTCCGTGCGGAAATGGATCTGCACCGACCCGGGCGATACGATCACTTCGGCTGGACGCTTGTAGCCTAAAGCCAACCTCGCAAAAAGCCTCCCCGCCTGAAGCAGCAACAAGAGCCCCGTCACCGCTAAGGTCACCGTCGTGAACCGCCCCCGAGGCGCCGACGCCATCTCCCCCACCAGCGGCTCCAGGTCCTGAGGCGTTGCGCAAGGTCCCTGGAGCACGAACGCCACCGCCTCATCGTGGACCGCTTGCGCCAGAAGCTCGCGTTCGCGAAGCGCCACCTCGGAGGTCGAACGCGCGAGCGCCACAGCAGCCATCAGCGCCTCGCCTCGTCCAAAAGGAGCCCCCTTGCCCGCGGTGATCTCGCGCACCTGCTCGGCAAGCGCCTTCCATAAAGACTCGGCCCGCTCTCCGAGAGCGCGGTCGAGAAGTGGCGTCGCATCGAACGGCGTGTGAAGCGCAAGCCAAAGGATATCCGCCGCCAAACGCGACGTGGGCTCTTCGCCGTGGACCGCGAGCGCGTGGGCCCAGAGCGCCGACGCAAGTGCCCGCTCCGCATCGTCTTTGGCTACGCGGACAAGCACCGAAAGAGCGTTGCCAAATGGCGTCGTCCCCTCGTCGGTCGTGAGCTTCCGAGCGTCGGCAAGCTCCCGAACCCCAACTTCGTCGTAAACCTCCACGCTGCGCGCTTCGGCCAATCCGCAGACCACGGCGTGGGCAATGGCCGCGAGGTCCGCGAGCCTCGGGTGGGCAGCCAAGACCTCGAAGGCACGGAGGGACACATCGCTCATTCGCCCGGGCTGTTACCGCAACGACGCGCCGAGCACCACATCCACGTTAGGGGCCCCCTCGGAAATACCGATTCCGCGATCACCGCACCGCGGGCGAATTGTCCAGGCGGACGTCCACCCGCTGTCCAGCGGACGTCCACTGCTCCCTGGCTTTTGGGGATTCCGCGGTGCCGATCGGCTTGCGAGGCGCGGCAAGCCTTTTGCTGTGGCTCGCGTCCTATCATGCATTGGTACCTTTCCCGCGGCGCAAATCCAGAAGGGCCCTACACGGACGCGCAAGTATTCGAGCTTGTGCAACGGGGGGCGTGTCACGGCGCCTTCATTGCCAACGCCCCCTTTGGTGCTCCGTGGGTTCGGCTGGAGCAGCATCCAGTTTTCGGTCCTGCGTTCCAAGCGGGGAGTTTTGCATCGCCTCTTGTCGGGGCTGTGGGGGCTGGTGCGGGGGCGGGGGCCGGAACGGGACGCTACGCGTTTCAAGGAAACTGGGCCGACTATCTTGGACTCGAGCTCGTCAACGTGCTGTTGATCGTCATCAGCTGCGGCCTCGCGAAGTTCTTGGGCATCGACGGTTGGCGACGAAGCAAGTGGAGCACGGAAAACACTACGATCGACGGGGGCCGACTGCGCTACCTGGCGTCCTGGAGCACCGAGCTGGGGCACCATCTGGTGGCTGTTTTTCTCGTCATGATCAGTTGTGGCCTTGCGCTCCCTTGGATTGTCGCCTGGGATAGGTCTTTCCATGCGCAGCACACCTGCACGGCCGATGGTCGTCGCGTTGCGTTCGACGGGACTGGGATCGAGGTGCTCGGGTTGCTGGTGGCGGGCCTGCTGCTGCTTCCGTTGACGCTTGGTCTCGCCTGGCCGTGGCTCGTGGTCGCGTGGGCAGGCTGGGACCGTCGTCATACGTTGGTTCAGGACCCAAGAGCTCCGCAGGGGTGGGTTCGGTTACGGCTTGACGCAGGAGGGTTGGCGTTCCTGGTCGAAGCGGCCTTCGTGACGTTGCTGATGCTGCTGACATTTGGGCTTTATGGGGTTGCGGCAATCCCTCGTGCCAAGCGGTGGCTTTGGGGAGCGACGAGCGACGAGCTTTCGCCTGCCATCTCGGTCCCCATCGGACCACGCACCACGGGTGACTGGGCGGTGGTGGGGGGCGCTGCTGCGCTTGCAGTAGTTCTTGTCATTGGCGTTGTCTCGGTGGCCTCCCAGTCTCCTAGCGTCTCCACCGCGACCTTCGATGAAGACCACGAGCCCCAGGAGCGACCGGTCTCGCCCCGTCCGCGGTCGACGCCAACCGTGCCTGCGGCCGCGCAACGTCCTGCCCAACAGGCGCAGATGCCGGCCACCGATCTGGACGTTCCCTACTCTTTTGAGACCTACCGCAACGACAGGTACGGCTACCAGGTGGATGTCGCAACGGTGCTTACCAATCCGACTCCGTTTGAGGGGGACGCGGGACGACAATGGACCTACGGCGAACGCGGGCTGATGAACGTTGCAGCGATCAGCGGAAAGGGATGGACCATTGGTGAGTGGTACCAAGCCGCAAGTCGCGAGCCTGGCTTCACCGCAGGGACCGTGCAGACGGACTGGTTCTTCAAGACAGGGAGGATAAGTGGGAGGATCTTCTGGCAGAAGAGTATCCTGCGCGCCGACGTGCTCTACACGGCGCGCCTCGAATACGACGAAGCTCGAAAGGTGTTTTTCGATCCCATCGTGGCGCGGGTGGCAGCCAGCCTTCAGGCGCCATGAGCAGGAGCCCTTGCCGTCGAAGCAACCCCATTGTCCAGGCGGACACACACTCCTCCAGGCGCAATATTCCGCACGCTTTCCCTTCTGCCCTAAAGGGGAGACCGTCTGCCCTAAAGCGCAGACCGTCTGCCCTAAAGGGGAGACCGTCTGCCCCAAAGGGGAGACCGTCTGCCCCAAAGGGGAGACCGTCTGCCCTAAAGGGGAGACCGTCTGCCCTAAAGGGGAGACCGTCTGCCCCAAAGGGGAGACCGTCTGCCCTAAAGTGGAGACCGTCTGCCCCAAAGGGGAGACCTGGCGGTAGTGGGTGGCGCGGTTCGGGTCGGACCTGCAGTTCTCAAGGTAGGTTTAGTCTAGTGCCGGCGAGCCCAACCCAACCAACCTCAATACGTCGACTGAGCGGTGATGGCACCCGGGAAATACTCTACAGTCACACCTTGTGGTCCGAAGGTTACCGCCGCCACATCGATGCGAAGACGCTCGATCTCTACGCGCTTGGACAGCTGACACCACAATCTTTCTGTCGCCCGCAGCAGGTTCCTTCGCTTGGTTGGCGTGATGCTCGACAGCGCCCCATCAAAGGAGCTGCTGCTGCGTGTGCGTACCTCGACAACCACCGCAAGCGCCCCCTTTTGTGCCACTAAGTCGAGCTCGAGTGGCCCTAAACGCAGATTCCTTCCTAGGATTGTATACCCTTGTACATACAGGAAATCTGCTACGGCATCCTCCGCATCCGAACCGAGAGAGCTGCGACGACCGTTCATATGGAACGCTTCCTGGTGTCGCCCACTAAAGTGAACTGACTGTGCTCACGAGTGTCCGCAACGATGCGCTGATCGGCTTCGCAGTGGACATACCCTGCCATCATTTCGTCGGGCTCCCAGCGGTATGGCTCGCCATTCAAGAGGACTTGCCCCTCAGCAACCGCACATGTTGCATCGAGCAAGGGAAGATGCGCCAGGGCCTTGACCAGCGCCGCAAAGCGTCCTTGCCTCGCCGGATCGAAAAACCTCGCATGGTGCCGCGCCACATGGGCCATGTGATACCAGGAGGGGGTGAACACTACCCCCGCCAGCCCAAGACGCTCGATCACACGCTGGAAAATCACTGAGAACTCCGCGGAAATCCCTAGCCCTGGAACATCCTGACCCGGTAGACGCGGCCTGCGTGCGCCAAATGTCGCCCTCGGGTTGCGTAGCGTCAGCCAGTGGACAAACAACACCTCCCCAGGCGCTCGAAAAACACGTTGCACGGAACACTCGATGAGAAGATGCTCTCGCCCGCCAGAGTGTCCAAAAAGACGCGCCCGATCGCCGGGATTCCCTGCGTCGATCTCCACCCGGAAATCCGAGTAGCCCAGACGCCCCACAGAGTCCAGAATCCCATAACGCTGCAGCGCAAACTCAACCCCCTCCGCCGTGTAATAGCCAAGTAGACGCTGATGACGTCGCGCAATCCCTAGATCCGCCGCCATCCCATCGAAACTGATGTCGCCACTCCCTGCCAAGGCTGTTTTTCGAAGTCCGTCCGCAATCAACGCGTAGTGAGCATCCAGTGGCTCGTAGTCGCTAGGCGGACGGTGCACAGGGCTTCCCGCTAGACGTAAACAGGTGGCGGCAAGGACTCTCCAAGAGTCGCCATGGTACCCGCCCCCTGGCAACCAAACACTCGGCACGTGCCGAAAGGCTCGCTTCACCAAGGCATCGCGTACCAGCGCCCCGTCGAGCGACATCGCGATGTGCCCCAGTCGATCGTCTTCGAGTACGTCGCCCCCCTGGATCACGAAACCAAGGTCGACATGACCCACACGACCGAGAAGCTCCCGGAGTGCATGAAGATAGCCGGCATCGTCCGTGCCGCGAGGAAGCACGGTCTCGTCGGCCCCCTCGAGCCCTCCCCAGTCGCAACCTGAAAGGGAAAGTACCTTCGAGTGGTGGTCCCCTTGAAGGCACTTGACCGTGCCGTCGGGAGGATGCGCATCGAGATCCACCACTGCGATCTCACCGTCAAAGCCCTCGGAACGCAGCACGGCGATGGCCACGGCGATGTCGTTGACTGCGCAAAAACCCCTTCCCCAGGACGGTTCGGCGTGATGAAAGCCCCCTCCTAGGTTGATGGCAGGCCCTCGGGAACGGACCGCTGCCCTGGCGGCTTCCAAGGTCCCTCCGCAAACGAGGCGGATCGCCCTCAGGAGCTCCTCCACTACGATTTCGTCCGGGTCGCTCGCAAAGATCCGGGCAAGCACGGAGGGCTGGGAAAGCGCTTCGAGATGCGACACGGTGTGCACCCTCGCCAGGTTTTCGTAGGAAATCCTGGCAGGCACCCGAAGCTCCGCTGCGGTCGTCAACCCGCACTCGACGAGATACCATGCGACGAAGTCCGCCCTGCGAAGCTGCGCCCCCTCCTGCGTCTCGAACGTCGGCAGCGGAAGCCGGTATGAAGGCGAATACCAGATCGGAACCCGCTTTCCCAACGCCCGAACCCAGCGATGCACGAGCCGCTGTGCCCCAAGAGACTGCCCCACGCTTCGGCGCCAAAAATCCATCCCGTTGAGGCTAAACCAAAACGCCCCGGGGAGCCCATCAGACTCTGCGCATTTGTGCTACAAGCCGCGCGTCTCATGTCCCAGGAGCCCCATCACGCCGGTACCGTCGCCATCGTCGGTCGCCCCAATGTCGGCAAAAGCACCCTTCTCAACGCGCTCCTCGGCGAGCCCATCGCCATCACGAGCCCCCACCCGCAAACCACCCGCGACCAAATCCTCGGGGTCCTCACCCGCCCAAACGCCCAGTTCGTATTCCTCGACACCCCCGGAATCCACACCGCAAAAACCCGCCTCGGTGTCCGCATGAACGCCCTCGCCCTCGGCGCTCTCGACCAGGCCGACGTCGTGGTGCTCCTCACCCAAATCAAAGTTGGCCCGAGCCCGCAAGCCGCGAACTGCGAGACCATGAGCGACGCCGACCGAGCCATCCTCAAGGCCCTCCCCTCTTCCAAACCGATCGTCTTGGCCCTCAACAAAATCGACCGACTCAAAAACAAACCCGCGCTGCTCCCCGTGCTCGAAGCCCACGCCAAAGAACACCCGTTCGCCGCCCTCGTGCCTATCAGCGCGCTCCACTCCAATGGCACCGACCGGCTCCTCGACGAACTCCAAAACCTCCTGCCGGTCCAACCCAAGCTCTTCGACGACCAAACGCTGTCGGACAAACCAGTACGCTTCTTCGTCGCCGAGTTCGTCCGGGAGCAAATCCTCCGCAAGACGCGCGAAGAGGTCCCCCATGGGGTTGCTGTTGTGGTCGAGCGCTTCGACGAGGCTGGTCCTATCCCTCGCATCGAGCTCATCATCCATGTCGACAAAGACTCCCACAAGAAAATTCTCATTGGTGCACGCGGTGAGCTTCTCAAAGCCATCGGCACAGAAGCCCGCGAAAGGGTCGAAGCCATGCTCGGAAAACACGTGTTTCTCAAGCTGTGGGTCCGAGTTACGCCAGGCTGGTACACCACCGACCAAGGACTTTCCACGGTCGGGTACACCCAAGTGAAAAGCGAATGACCAAGCATTACCCTGTTCGACCCCTCCCCTCAGGTTCCTCCCCCATCGTTGCCATTGTTGGACGTCCCAACGTAGGCAAGTCCACCCTCTTCAACCGCCTCGTGCGCTCCAAGATTGCCATCGTCAACGACGAGCCGGGAGTCACCCGCGACCGCCACTACGTCGACACGTCCGCCTTTGGCCGTCCCTACACCTTGGTCGACACAGGTGGCTTCGATCCCGACAGCCGCGACCCCATGACAGGTGGGATCGCCTCCCAAGTGCGCGCAGCCATCACCGAAGCCGATGTGATCCTGTTCGTGAGCGACGCAACCGAGGAGCTTCTTGGTGCAGACCGAGCTGCCGTGGAGCTCCTTCGAGCTGCAAACAAGCCGGTCCTCTATGTGGCCAACAAGGCCGACGCGCCAAAGCGTGATGCCGACGCGTTCGAGCTGTATCGCCTTGGGGTCGACGAGGTCCTTCCCATCAGCGCGTTGCATGGAAGGGGCATTGGAGACCTAGAAACCGCACTGATCGCAAGACTTCCAGACGCCACCGCAGTGTCCGAGGAAGCCAGCCCCGACGTAGCCAGGATCGCCGTGGTGGGACGTCCCAACGCAGGCAAGTCGAGCCTGATCAACCGAATCCTTGGGGAGGACCGTCTGCTTGTCGACGATCGTCCCGGGACCACCCGCGACGCAATAGACACGCTGACCGAGCGCGAGGGACGTCCCTACGTGCTGGTCGACACTGCTGGAATTCGCAGGAAGACCAAGGTCATCAAAGCGGAGGACCAAGTGGAGTCGGTCAGTGTGCTCCAGGCCATGCGAGCGATGGAGCGTTCCGAGGTGGTGGTACTGCTTTGCGATGCAAGCGACGGGGTCGCGGAGCAGGACGCGAAGATCCTGGGGCTTGCTGAGGAACGCGGACGGGGGCTGGTGATTGCGCTGAACAAGTCCGATCTACTGACCAAGGAGGAGCACAAGAAGGTCGAGGAACAGGCGCGCGACAAGCTTACCTTTGCGCCGTACGCGCCCATCGTTCGGATCAGTGCGAAGACAGGACGAGGCATAGGCGAGCTCTTTGCGACTGTGGACCGCGTGCGCGCGTCCCTGTTGCGTCGTGTGACCACCGGCGAGCTCAATAGGTTTTTCGAGACCGTGCTCGACACCCGTCCACCGCCCACGATGGGGGGACGTTCCCCACGGCTTTACTATGTGACGCAGGTACACGTTGCACCGCCGACGTTTGTGATCATTTCGAACGCGCCGGATTCGATCCACTTTTCCTACCAGCGGTTCGTGTCAAACCAGTTGCGACGTCGGTTTGAGTTCGAGGGGGTTCCGCTGCGGGTCATCTACAAGGAAAAGCGACGACGACAATAGTTGCCCCACGATCTCCTCCCGCGGACCTCACCCCCCCCAACCCCCCTCTCCCTCGACATCCTCCTTGCCCGAATGGGCAAGGACGATCGTCTTCGAGCGAGGGGGGAGGAGAGCCAATTG
>CAITRH010000386.1 GCA_903894755.1 uncultured delta proteobacterium | reverse complement strand
TGCCCCGCCTCGCACGAGAAGTGGAGTACCGCATAGGTCCCCTCGGCGGTGAGCTGCTTGGCCAACGCACGCAGCGTTGTGGTTTTCCCGCTTTGCCTTGGGGCATGCAGGACGAAGTACCCGAACTGTTCGATGAGTGGGCGCGCCTCCGGAAGGCGCTCGACAGCGGGGACCATGTAATGGCGGTCCGGTTCACAAGGGCCAGCGGTATTGAAGTAGCGGGGCATGGACGGGAGGGTACCTCACCCCGGCTTGGACGTCCCGTTTCATTGTCGATTGCTCATCCTGCAAACGATCGACGACAATCTGAAGCAGGTCAGCTATCATTTTCGTTTCTTTCATAGTCGCTGCTGGACGGTGCGTTCTCCGGCAGGACCGATGCTAAACCAGACCCGTCGTGAGAACCGCAAATTTCTTTTGTCCTCCATCGGGACGCAGTCGCTTCAGCGTCCTGGGCGCTATAGGTCGCGGGGGGCGCGGTTCGGACCGGAGGTGGGTTGATTTAATTTGAAAAAAAGTTCGACGACGTCCGGACCGTTTTGTTAGGCTTCCATGCCATGCGAAGAACAAGGCAGCGCGTCACGGTCTCCATGGACCTGGCGAGTCTCGACACGCCGGGGCTCGTGTCGTTTGCGCGGGGCGTTGGGAAGGGGTTCACGGACAACGTGAACCTCACGGACACCGACATTGTGAAGATGCCGGTGTCGACCGTCGACCTGCTGGCCTCCGCCACCGCGCTGGAGACGCTGCACACCCAGCGTCTGTTGGCGCCCAGTCCGGCCAGCACGAGGCTGGAGAGCGACCACGCCACCACACTGATGGAGCAGCTCACGAACCTGGCAGCGTTCGCCGAAGGGATAGGGAACACGAAAGCAGCGGGCAATGTGGCCATCGCGGGGGCGATCCTCGCGAGCTTCGGTTTCCAGCTCAAGAAGGAGGCGGTCAGGCGCTCCAAGGGCTTCGAGGGCAGCTCGCCAGAGAAGGGCACGGCGCGCCTTCACGTGCCCCGCGGGGCGGACAACGAGATTCATCTGATGCAATACTCGAGCGACGGCGGCAAGACGTGGTCTCTCCCGATCGTCGTTCACGGGGTGTACATCACCATCACCGGCCTCCAGAGCGGGACCGCTTACCTGTTCCAGACGGCGACGAGCATACCCCCGCAGAAGGGCAAGCAGATGGTCACCGCCGGCTCTGAGGCGCTCCAGTGGAGCGACGCAATCAGTTGCATGATCATGTAGTTCCCTCGACATCAGGACGATCTGAGTCCAGTCGGAGATAAACTGGGGCCAGATTTCGAGATCTGAGGCGACTTCAGGATCAACTGGGACCATGCGGACGCGATCTGAGGCGACTTCAGGATCAACTGGGACCAGATTTCGAGATCTGAGGCGACTTCAGGATAAACTTGGACCATGTGGACGCGATCTGAGGCGACTTCAGGATAAACTGGGGCCAGATTTATAAATCTGAGACGACTTCAGGATAAACTGGGGCCAAGTCTACGCGATCTGAGGCGACTTCAGGATAAACTGGGGCCAGATTTCGAGATCTGAGACGACTTCAGGATAAACTGGGGCCAAGTCTACGCGATCTGAGGTGACTTCAGGTTAAACTTGGACCATGTGGACGCGATCTGAGGTGACTTCAGGTTAAACTGGGGCCAGATTTAGAAATATGAGGCGACTTCAGGATAAAGTGGGGCCATGTCGACGCGATCTGAAGTGACTTCAGGATAAAGTGGGGCCAGATCTCGCAATCTGAGGTGACTTCAGGATAAAGTGGGGCCAGATCTCACGATCTGAGGCGACTTCAGGATCTTTGCGCGTGAGGCATCGTCTGACTCGGCCCTCTCCTCCGTCTCCTTCGTGTCGAATACCTCGAGGCTCAGAACATCCACAGGACCGAGACGCGACGGGGACGGTCACGTCGCGCCGTTCTCTTGCCCTGTCGGTGCAACGCCCTGTCCAGCGCTCCCGACTGCACCTTGGAAGTCCTCGAAGGCTCTGAACAGCCCGCTCACCACCGTCGCGGCCTGCGGATCGCCGTTCATCGCTGCAACCTCGAGACGCCCGGCACCATCACGCATGATGGGAGCCGACATTGTGGCCGACGCCCCCCTGAGCGTGTGCGCTATGCGCGCCATTGCCGACATATCGTTGCTCTCCAAGGCTTTCATCAGCCCCTCGAGCTGTTGACCGGTTTGCGTGACAAAGGCGGAAAGAAGCTCCTGGAAAAGCCCCTCGTCATTTCCGAGCCTAGCCACGAAACCCGCCCGATCGAAGCAGACCAGCGCTCCCGGATCGCTCAGAGGTCCCGTCTCTTGAACATGTCGGTGCAGAAGCCATCGCTCGAGGCATTGCGCCAGCTTGTCTCGCTCGATGGGCTTGCTCAGGTAGTCGTTCATTCCCGCCTCCAGGCACTGCTCACGGAAACCTGACATCGCATGCGCAGTCAGAGCGATCACAGGGATACGAGCATTCCTTCCCCGTTGCTCGCGAAGTCGCCGAGTCGCCTTGAGACCATCCAACTCGGGCATCTGCACATCCATGAGCACCAGGTCGAAGTCGAACAACGCAAGGGACGATAGCGCGTCTACACCATTGCCTGCGATCCGAACCTGGCACCCCATGTGATCCAGCATGATCGACGCTACCTGTTGGTTCGTCTCGTTGTCTTCTGCCACCAGAATGCGGGCTCCCTGGAACTGCAAAGCGGTCCCCTGGCTTTCCTGCTGCTCTTTCGCGACCTCGGTTCCGTGCTCCTCGACAACGTGGGGAAAATGAACTTCAAAGGAAAACGTCGAGCCTATCCCAACCTTGCTTTCCACATGGAATGTGCCGCCCATCAGCTCGACGAGCTGCTTGGAGATCGCCAAGCCAAGCCCCGTTCCTCCAAAGCGTCGCATGATCGAGCTGTCAGCCTGCGAAAAAGGGAGAAACAGACGCTCCAGGGTCTCGGACGCTATGCCAATGCCGGTGTCTTGCACCTCGAAGCGGAGCGTCTGATGCTCGTTGTTGCCATGAACCCGAAGTCCAACCTCGCCTGTGCTGGTAAACTTCAATGCGTTGCCTACGAGATTGGTGAGCACCTGTCGCAGACGCCCAGGATCGCCGCTCACCCACTCGGCAACGTTGTCATCGACCACGCAGCGAAATTGGAGTCCCTTCTGCTCCGCAGACAACCCAAATAGGCTCATCGTGTCGTCGACGACCGCCCGGATGCTGAAGGGCACCCTCTCGATCTCCAGTCGACCCGCCTCGATCTTGGAAAAGTCGAGGATATCGTTGAGGAGCGTCAGTAGGGTCTCTCCGCTCTTCTTGATCGTCGCGACGTATTGGCGTTGGGGCCAAGAAAGGGGGGTATCAAGTAGAATCGCGGTCATTCCGAGCACACCGTTCATAGGAGTGCGGAGCTCGTGGCTCATGTTGGCCAGGAACTCACTCTTGGCCCGATTGGCAGCCTCCGCAGCTTCTCGTCCCCTCTGGCGCTCCGCCTCGATGCGCTTGCGTTCGGTGATGTCTTGCAGGGTTCCAACCATGTGCAGTGGTTCCCCTCGGGGGCGTTGCACGGTCCCGTGCATATGGACCACCCGAGCCTCCCCCCTCCGAAGGAAACGGCACTCCACGTTCAGAGGCACGTCCTCCTCGATGGCCGCTCGCAGGCTCTGCTGCAAGAGAGGGCCATCCTCTTCGTGCACCAGCGCTACGAGCTCCTTCAGGGAGATCGGCTCCGCTTCCAGTCCTGTGATCCGATGCGCCTCCTCCGAAGCCGCGACCCTGTCCGAGACCGGATCCCAGTCCCAGCTCCCCACCTGGGCGAGGGCCTGAGCATTGCGCTGACGGGCCAACTCGGCCTCCGTTGCCTCGCGAAGCGCAATGTCTGCCTTCAACCGCGACAACAGCTCCACGTTGCGCACCGCAATGGCCGCATGCGCTGCTATGAATTCCACCCACCCAAACGTCTCCTCGTCGAACGCGTCCCCAGCCTCCCGGTGCTCTAGGTACAACATCCCCTCGAGCCGTCCCACGACAAGCAGGGGAACACACAGTACCGACGCCTCCGCATGCAATACCAGGTAGGGATCGGACGCAAGCAGCGGATCGACGCGACGATCCCTCGACACCCGCAACGACCGCTCGGTTCGCGCCACGTAGCGAAGCACGGTCAGCGGAAGATGGGCAAGGTCCTCTGCCCCCTCCAGGAACCGCGGATCGGTGTCGTGAGCGACCCGAAGTGCCCCATCGGCTGAAAAAATCAGCGCCGCTCGCTGAGCCCCGGTAAGCTGCAACACCGCTCCCACCACCGTGGTCACCACATCGCGCAACACCAGCGCCCGCGCCGTCGCCTGCGTCGCCTGTATCACCGAAACAAAGAAGGGATCGAGCCGCTGTCCTGTCCATGGAGCTGCACTGGCCTCCTGCCGTGTCCATCGAAGACACCCAAAGTCGCCTGTTTCGACCCCCAGAAGCGCCCCCCATGCCTCGTACTTGGTCCGCGCTCGTGCCACCAACGGTGCTGCATAATGCGGCTTGTCACGCCCTCGCCAAAGCTCCGCGGCTCGCAATGCCGCAAAGGCCTCCCTCGGAACCTGCCCCTGCGCCTTCGCCCCATCCATCGCCTTGTCGTACCAGTCCACGGCGCCAAGAACATCCCCGTCTATCCGCGCGAGTTCTGCCCGAAGCAGCGCTTCGCCATGCCCAAAGTTCTCCGGACACCCCTCGGCCCAATGTGCAAAACGCTGCACAGTCCCCTCGAGCTCCCGGCGCGCGTCTGCCGCCGATACCCCCAACGCCTCCGGCGCCATCGCCAACAGCAATCCCCGAAGCAGAACAAACTGCGAGGTCGCCAGGAGCCCTTGTGTCGAAACGCTGTCGAGCCGACGCTCCGCTTCGCGAAGACTGGCGGCCATCTCACTTGCACGACCCAGGTGGAGCATGGCCTCGGCACGAAGCACGAAGTACATGCAAAGCACCTGCAGATTCCGGTGTTCCTCGCACGCCTCAAGATAGGAAAGGTCTCCCTCCCCAAGGTCCTTTCCCTGCAGTATCCCCGCGATCCGCAAGACCCCTTCGGTCAGATCGATGCCCCACTGGTTTTTCCGACGACACGCAAAGTCGAGGTAGCCTTGCACCTCGGTGGTGAGCTCAGAAAGCCCTATCCCTTGGAAAAAACGGCAAACTGCGTTGTGCCCGAAGCCGTACACCGCATACTGCAGATTCCCTGACGCGAGCCCTGTTCGGTACGCCTCGTGATAATCCTCGGTCGCCTGCACGAGCGGCGCAAACCAGTGACGAAGCGAGCTCCCTATCATCAAATGCCCCACACTGGTGTCCGCTGGAGTCCCATGCTCCCGCATCAGCGTCAGGCTTGCCGACAGAAGTGCCTCACACTCCTTGCTCCCTCCCCGTCCCACATGCGTGAGCAGTCCACCAAAGGCTGGATAGCTGTAGCTCGCACTGGCCACACACCCGTACTCCAAGCACAGTCGAACCTCCATCGCCACGATGAGCCCCCAGAGACGCGGGTGGGACCGGTAACATGGTGGCCCCATGGCAGTCAAAAGACGCATGATCGCTCGCTGCTCCGGATCCTCCATGGCCGCAAGCTGTCCAAGCACAGTCAATGGACATCCCGCTAGAAGCTGCTCGACTCGACTCAACTCGCTGTCGCGAGGCCGCTCGTAGTCGTCTTCGGGCAGCTCGACGCCAAACTCACGAAGACCTCTGCGCCCCGTCTCGATTGCCGCAGGATAGTTCGGCCTCAGTGTGTACTGAACCACCAGCATGTGGAACAATTCCGCTCGGACCAACCTGTCGTCCTCCTGCTCGATCGCCTCGCACACGAAGCGCTCCGCCTCCTCGTGGTGCCCATTGAGGTACTCGAGCTCTCCACGCAGACGAGCCAATGTGCGGGCCAATGGACGGTCCGTCTGCCACAAGTCCTCGGGCATCTCCGTCATCCCAGCTACCATGTACGCAAGCGCCGACTCGTACGCTGCGGACTCGGTCGCGTGCTCCGCTGCTCGCAGATTGCGTCGTGCCAGTTCGATCTTCTGTCGCCGCCCCAGGAGCAGCGAACGCGCCATGTTCAGATGATCCGCAATGGCAAAAGTCCGGTCCGTGGTCCCGTCGTCCGACAACAGCAGCGTTGCAATGCGCAGGTGAGCATGAGGAAGGTCCTCGGCGGGAATGGAACGGTACGCAGCCTCCTGCATACGATCGTGGAAAAACCCAAGCCGGCGTACCACGGCCCGTCCCCCTACAAGCGCCGGCTCGGACCGAGGCAGCACAAACTCCTCACGAAGCGCAGCCTCGAGACGGTCGAAGGTCTCTCCTTCGGTCGCCTCTCCAAGCGCCGCCAGAGTTGTCAGCTCGAACTGACTGCCAAGGCAGGACGCGAGTGCAAGCATCTCTTTGGTGTCATCGGGAAGGGTCTTTAGCCGCTCCAGCATCAGGTCGACCACGTTCTCCGAGCCACCTGCGGCCTCGATAGCCGCAAGATCCCAGACCCAACGTAAGGATGCGGCGTCGAAGTGCACAAGACCGCGACTTCGCAGCATGTGCAGAAACTGCCAGAGAAAAAACGGATTGCCCCCCGTGCGACGGGTCAGCAGGCGCGCTACTGCCGCAGCCTCTTCAGGCGCCACACAAAAGGTGTCGACCACCAGCGCAGTGACATGCTCGGCGGCAAGTCCCTTTAGCTGGACTTCGATGAGGACAACCTTGTCTAGCCTCCGCTGTCGCGCCAACGACAAAGCCACGGGATGCGTCGAAGGCACTTCGTTGTCGCGATAGGCCCCAACCACGAACAAGAACGCACAAGCAGGATGTCCCACCAGCGCTTCGAGCAGCTCCAGGGACGCCGCATCGATCCACTGGAGATCATCGAGAAACACAACGAGAGGACGTCCACGCTCGCAAAACGCCCCCACGAACGCGGCAAACGTCTCACGAAACCGATACGTAGCGTCAGTCGGCGCAAGGGGCGATGGACGCTCGAAAGGGCCAAGAAGTAGCGCAAGGTTGGAAACCACCTCGGCCAATACCCCCACGTTGCTTCCTAGCAGTCCAAGCAGCCTGGCCCGCCAAACCTGAAGACGCTCCTCGGGCTCGGCCAACACAAACTCCACCAGCTTCGCCATCGCGTCCCCCCACGCACTGTAGGGGACACGCCGTTCAAGCTGGTCGAACTTGCCCGCCACAAAGAACGAGCGCTGACGGGTGACAGGGACATAGCTCTCGCGAATCAACGTGGTCTTGCCAATCCCAGAGGTGCCCGCAAGGACCAACATCCGCTGCCCCTCGGTACAGGCTTGCTCGTAGGTCTGGAGAAGGATGTCCCGTTCGCGCTCGCGACCGTACAACTCGTTCCTATGGGTCCTCGGGCCCCTGCCCGCCTCAGGAGACACGTCGAGGTCGTAAGGAACATCGTACCTTCCCACCTCCGAATCCGTCGCACCAAGACGCACCCGACCGAGATCGCCGAGAATGCCTTCCACACTTTGGTAGCGTCGATCGGGATCCTTGGCGAGCAGCTTGAGCACGATGGCCGACATCAACGGTGCAACGCCGTCCGGCGCAGGCGGTGCCACCGCAAGGTGTTGGTACAGCAGTTCCTGCGGGTCGATCGCACGAAAGGGAGGAGCTCCTGTTGCTAGCTCGTAGAGAATTGCTCCCAGGGCATAGTAATCGGCCCGGTAGTCGACAGGACGGTTCATACGGCCGGATTGCTCGGGCGCTAGGTAGGGAAGCTTCTCCCCAAACACCCACGGACTCTTGAGATCGTCATGCACCCGCGGTGTGGAGGTCGCTCGACCAAAATCGAGCACGGCGAGTCCCTTTGGAGAGCGAAGGAAACTGCGCGTTCCCAGACTGCGGTGCACCAAGCCAGCCCCGTGGATCTCCTGGAGCGCTCCACACATCGCCTCGGCCAATTGTACCAGCGCATCGAGGTGATTGTTGAGGGGCAACGGACCCGCAAGGGCGATGTCGTCGAACACAAGGATCGGGCTCTCTGCAGTTCCGCTCGCCCCGACCCATGGCAGCATGCAGGTCAATCGGTACCGTGCAGCGATCTCACGCTCTCGATGGAGGGTCAGGGACGCATCGCGAGGCGCAAGGTCGCGCCGAAGCCGCCGAAGCAGCCAGCAGGTGCCATCCACGCCTCGAACGCGAATGGTTTCGATGCCGTCGACGCACACGAGGTTGTCGAGGAGCGTGGTCGATGCGAGGAGCGTGTTCATTGGCGTCGAGTGCAACGATATCGCAACACGCTCTCCTCGCAGGTATAATTCGACAGGTCGGTCGACACCGACGGGAAGAGGAGAGGAGAACATGAAGAAAATCGAGAGCGCCACTTCGGACGCATTGACGCGGCGAAACCTGTTGAAGGGCTCGGGGATGGCTCTAGGCGGCTTAGTCCTGGCGGGCTCGGGGAGCGGCTGCGAGGGGAAGGATTCGACCGTCCCCACCCCTTCGGGCGATGCCACGCAGCAGTTCACGTACCTTGCGAACTTGCCGACGTTCACGCCGCGCACTCCGCTCGAACCGAACGAGATGCGGATCACGTTCATGGGGTCCGGCTTCCCTCCGCCGCGGCGGGCACAGGCCGAGATGAGCGTCTTTGTCGAGGTCGGCAACGCAAAAGGGGAGCCCGATCAGTTCATCTTCGACTGCGGCTCCGGCGTGAGCACCAACTACAACGCCATGAACATCCCGTTTTCTAGGATGGACAAGATCTTCTTGAACCACCTGCACGGCGACCACATGAACGACCTGACCCATATCTACTGGATGGGACCTGCGAGCGACCGCAAGTCCCCCCTGTACGTCTGGGGACCCAAACGCTCAGGCATCACCTGCCCTGCCTGGGGGACGACCCCGGCCACGAACTACGACGACGGGACTCGGGCTCTCTGCGAGAACCTCCGAGCTGCGCTGCGGTGGGCAACGGAAAGTTTCAGCTTCCAGACAACGAGTTACGCTGGCTACGACACTCCCACCCGGCAGGGGTGGCAATATCCCGACAAGCGCGGACCTGTTGGGGACGATCCTCCTGCCGACGGCTATGCGTTGACCCCCATCGAGCTCGACTGGACGAAGTTCGGAGAAACGGAGGGAGACAACGTTGCTTACTACAATCCAGCGACAGGCGTGAAGATCACCCACTTCCCGGTGATCCACAATCGGAAAGGCTCCGTCGGCTACAAGGTCGAGTGGAACGGCCTGTCCATGATCTACTCGAGCGACACCAAGCCCGAAGTCAACTCGATCAATCAGGCCAAGAACGGGGGTCAGGGGGTGGACGTGTTCATCCATGAGATGATCCTTCCGGCCGATGTGCTGACCATGAAGACCCTGCGCATCACCGACCCTAGCCAGGTTCCGCAGCAAGTCTGGAACGGCGCGCTCCAGTCAGCGATCGCTGTTCAGAACAGCTCCCACACGCCCCAGGGGGCCTACGGGTATCTCCTCAGCCAGATCACCCCTCCTCCGCGGCTCGCCGTCGCCACGCACTTCACCGTCGCGGACGACACAACTGCGCTGGCCCTCAACAGTGTCCGTACGCACGTCCCCGGCATCACTTGGGATCCCACTGGGATCATCCAGGATGGGGGGCAACATCCTGCCAGCGGGGCAGGGAACATCACCTGGTCTGGCGATCTGATGGTACTGCGGGTGTTCCCGGACCGGATCCTCGTGCAGCGGGCCGTTGTCAGCGATTACACCTACCAGCCCTATCCGGGGGCGGCCTATGCCAACCAGAACCCCCCGAAGTACGATGACGGCGACCCAAGCACGCCGTACGGCGATCCATACGCGCAGATCGACAGCTCGACGGCGGTCCCTGCAAAGGATCCGGACACAGGGAAAGACAACTACCGCGCAGACGGGTACTAATTAACAATGGCCCGCTAAGTCACGGGGTCTCGTCAAACTCCGAGGGTTGACCGCGACACTCGCGACCCAGGGTTACCCACCCTGGGCTGATTTGACTCGCCCCTTCGGGGCTGCCGATCAACGCGTTGGGTCCGTTCCATCGAAGGAAAAACTTGGGTTTCCTCGCTGCAATGGC
>CAITRH010000385.1 GCA_903894755.1 uncultured delta proteobacterium | reverse complement strand
AGCCGCTCAGGGGTCACTGAGAAGGCCCCAAGAAGGGGCCGCCCAGGAGGGCTCACTGGAGCCGCTCAGGGGTCACTGAGAAGGCCCCAAGAAGGGGCCCGCCCAGGAGGGCTCACTGGAGCCGCTCAGGGGTCACTGAGAAGGCCCCAAGAAGGGGGCCTAACCATCCCGTTGACGGGCGTGGGATGCCGCTGTTTTGTCTTGTACCTTAGTTTCGCCCTTCAGTGCTGCCAAGGGTGAGCCTCGGGAGTTTTAGCGCAGCGGGGTGAGCGTCGCAAGCAACGTTGCAAGGACCTCGTCGGTGCGCGCGATGGTTTCAGCCAGCGAGCCGGACGCATCGATCACGTAGTCTGCAACAGTTATCTTTTCTGCAAGGGGTTTTTGCGCTCGAAGACGCGCGATCACCTCGCTCTCGGAACACCCGTCCCGCGCCATGGCCCTCGCAATCTGCACGGCCTCCGGAGCTGCCACGACCACCAAAGGACGGAACGCCTCGTGAAGGCCGTTTTCAATCAACAGGCTCGCCTCATAACCGACAAGGGGCTCTTCGACATACCCAATAAGCCGCTCAGCCCCCAAGGACCCGATCCGCGGGTGCATGATCGCATTCAGCTTACGTCGCTTTGCCTCGTCGGAAAACACAAGAGCCGCAACAGCCCTTCGGTCGAGAGAGCCGTCCTCTAGGAGCAACTCGGATCCAAAAGCGTCGATGACCGTGCGGAGTCCCTCGGTCCCTGGCAAAACCACCTCGCGGGCAAGTTCGTCAGCATCGATGATCGGAACCCCGCGGGCACGTAGATGCGCTGCAACTGTGCTTTTCCCGGAGGCCATGCCTCCAGTGAGCCCAAATAGACGCACGGCTTACTGGGCTGCGCCAACCGCGGCGAAGACAGACCCGATGCGAGACACCTCCGCTGGCTTGGGAGCTCGCCGCTCCGTTGCTAACGGTAGCATCTTCACCTGCACCTTCCTGTCAGGGAAAAAGTCCTCAAAGGAAGGATCCTCCGCACGTCGAAGTTGCTCGGCAACGGCGTCCGCACGATCGGTCTGCAGCGTCATCCGATGCACCGAGAGGTCTCCCGCCATCCTGTACCTGAGCGCATGAACGCGGTGAAGTGTCGATAAATACGCCCCCCGCCAGATCTTCAGGAATGGACGGTGATCCATTGGGTTGATGCTCATCAACTTGCGCAGTCGGTTGGCGGGAAGGAACGTATAGGAAGAAACTTCGGGATGCTTCCGGAGCGCTTCAATGCGAGCACGCTCGAAACGCGTGTAAGACATGGTACGGACATCCTGGTCAATGTGATAAAAAAGCCCCTTCTTGTGGTTGTAGCCAGCCTCCTTGGAGACGTACGGCACAAACGGGTCGACAATGAAAAGAAGGTCAGCGCCGTGCTCGATGGCGTCGCTGAAGTTGGACGTTCGTGTGACCGCTCCGTCTTCGTAGTACCGTCCATTGATCCGCGCCGCTGTAAACGCGGGGTTGATCGCGAAACTGGCCTGGATCGCCTTGCTGATGGGAATGTCGTCAAACCCGTGGGAACCGAACACGACATGGGTCTTCGTGTCTTGGTCCGTCACGCCGATGTACAGCTTCTGTTGCAGTTGGCGGAAATCATTTGTTGACCCTGGATGGCAGAAGACACCTCGCAGAAGGCGCTCGAAACTTTCGCCGTGAAATGGTGGGATCAACATGTCGCTGTAGCGAAGAAGGATTGACTCGGCTGAAATAGGAGTCCGTGCTCGAACATTTCGCCATAACAGGCGTGCCATATCGCGCGCCGTCATCCGAAGCCGACTGTACATCTCGGGAAAGTTGATGTGCGACAATCGCATCAGGCTCAAATTGAGTGGCCCAAGCCTCCCCTCGTCGCGCTGAAGAATCGCTGCCATCCCCTCGTCTGCAGAGTAACCGTTCGCAAGTAGCGCGCTGATGATCGCCCCCGCGCTGATGCCGTAATAGTCGTCAAACCCGTTGACCCCTCGCGGACCAATGCAGTCGTCAAGACACTTGAGCACCCCCATCTCGAAATACAGCCCCGTAATGCCCCCCCCCGCAGCACACATCGCATTGCGACCTGGACGACGGTCCATCATCCGGTGGCGCATCTCATCGAGGAGCATCAAAGCAAAGTGCACTCCCTTCTCATGCACCGTCCCAGACGGCACTGGACGGGGCGTGCGATCCCTTACAATTCGCCCCAGTCCCTGCCTTGCAAAATCCGCAATCAGCTGGTCGGCTCGGTCCTCGTCATTGGTCCCCACTAAGGCCAAAATGCGATGGAACCCATAGCGCGTCTCAATGTCGGCTTCGTGATCCATCGAGGCCGTCAGACGAGTGCCGCGACGTGCCGCATGCTCCACCTCCGAGTCGTCACCTGACATGCTCCGCAGATCAAGAAGTACAATGTTGAAATAGCCGTGGTGAAGCTGACTCAGTGCATCATGCTTGTCATGCGCTACCACCAGCCGGATCCCAATGCCTCGGTACACAATAAACGGAGCCCCGTCGCTCTCGCGTACCTCACACCCCGGCACATGAGAGAAAAGAGCCAGGAGATCCGACACCTGCCGGTCTTCCGATACAAAAAGCAGAACGCGTTTGAGCTCCAACCCGGCTATGTGCCGCATGCGCCCCCCACCCGCTCCGTCAATTCCTGCATCGCGCGCGTAGTCCCCGTAATGGTGTTCCGTTTTTGGCATCGTGAGGTTCGCACCTCAAGCAAATGGTGGGCCGTCGTATCCCTGTCCCCCAAGAGCTCCCTCCCACCACATCGCGCACACCTTTCGGAAGCCTTTGCAGAACCTGCGCACAAATTGCGCTAGTTTGATCGCTCACCCCTCGAAGGAGAGCCATGAGTGTACGCGTAGAAACCGTCGGGCCCGTCACCACCGTCGTGTTGGCTCGCCCCGAACGTAGAAACGCCGTCGATGGACCCACCGCCATCGCTTTGGTCGACGCTTTCCAAGCCTTTGACCTCGACCCACATGCCTCCGTTGCAGTCCTTTGGGGCGAAGGAGGAAACTTCTGCTCCGGCGCTGACCTCCGAGCCCTCGGAACCCCACAAGCAAACCCAATCCTCCCCATCGCCAAAGACGCCGCCCCGTCGGGCCCGCTCATCCCCGCCCCCATGGGCCCCACTCGAATGCGCCTTCGTAAACCCGTCATCGCCGCCATCTCCGGTTTCGCCGTCGCCGGTGGACTCGAGCTCGCCTGCTGGTGTGACCTCCGTGTCGCAGAAGAAAACGTTACCCTCGGCGTGTTCTGCCGACGTTGGGGAGTCCCCCTCATCGACGGTGGTACCGTCCGCCTTCCTCGACTCATCGGGCAGTCACGCGCCCTCGACTTGATCCTCACAGGACGCCCCGTAGGGGCCGCCGAAGCCCTCGCCATCGGCCTTGTCCATCGCTTGGTCCCCGTCGGAACCGCTCGCGCCCACGCCGAAGCGCTCGCCCTCGAACTCTCCCAGCTCCCCCAAACCTGCCTCCAACAAGACCGCCAAAGCGTCTACGACCAGTGGGGCCTAACTGAAGACCAAGCCCTCCAGAATGAATTCGCCTGTGGCCTTCGAAGCCTCTCAAGCCCCGAGCTCGTCGAAGGGGTCGCCCACTTCGTCGCAGGCGCTGGACGACATGGTGCCCTTCAGTCTCTCTCTATCCCTCCCGACACCACCCGAAAATAAACCCGTACCGACAGGTCCGCAGGTAACTCGATGAGCTCGCGTCGCGTCGTGGTCAGAAATACTTGACCTCGCTCGTCCCGAAGATGCGCAAACAACGCCTCGGTCCTCGCCGCATCAAGCTCACTCGATACGTCGTCAAGAAGCAGCAGCGGCCACACCCGCCGTGACCTCGCGAGCACCGCAAGCTCCCCAAGCTTCAACGCCAACACCACCGCACGATGCTGCCCCTGCGACGCCATCAATCGCCCAGCTCCCCCGTCCAGCACCACCCGCATGTCGTCCCGATGCGGCCCCACAGACGCTCCCCCTCGACGTATATCCGCCTCGCGACGTTGCACCAGCTCCGCCCGGTACGTCGCCATATCCCCTGGCGTCGTCCGCTCGTACCCAAGCTCCAAGCTCGCCCTAGACGGCGCCACACGCCCAAACGCCCGTACCGCTTCGCCCGCTAGGTGCTCCAGTGCGTCAAGACGCCACCCGACCAGCGCCAACCCGTGACGCACCACCAGCTCCTCCCAGCCCTCTAGATCCCTCGCCAAGGGCCCCCGGCTCTCGAGCACCCTCTGACGCATCCGAAGCGCCCTCGTGTAGCCCCGCAAATCCACGAACGACACAGGCGACCCGTACATCGCCAGCCGATCCAAAAGCTTGCGACGCTCCATCCCGCCCCCCGTCGACAGCACCAGTGACCCAGGGTGAAACAACACCACCGGACTCCTCACCGCATACTCCGCCAACGCCCTAACCCGCGTCTCGTCGAGATACGCCACCCGTCCGCGCGACGTCAGCCCGATCCGCTGCTCACGCGCCATCGGCCCGTCCCGCAAGACAACCCGTACGCTGCTCGCCTCCGCCCCTTGCCTAATGAGATCCCGCGGACGCGACACGCGAAAGCTCTTCGACGTCAACCCTACATACAACGCCTCGAGTAGGTTCGTTTTCCCCTGGGCGTTGTCGCCCGATAACACGTTGAACCTCGGACCCGGCTCGAGCTCCACCCGCTCCAAGTTCCGAAAATTCTTCACCACCAGCCGCTCGACAACCAGTGGACTCAGCCCCTCCGCGTCGCTCAAATGCGCATCGGCATGATCACGGAGAGGTACTGACGCTCGCTGGCTGGACGAACCACCGCCGGGTCTAACTCTCGCGACAGCTGCAAGATGATTTCATCCTCGCTTATCGCCCCGAGCACATCGAGGAAGTACTTCGCGTTGAAGCCGATCACCACCGTCGGACCGTCGTAGTCGACCGAGAGCTCGTCAAACCCCTCGCCCGTTTCAGGCGACTCCGTCGTGATGCGAAGCGCCCCGGGTGCAAAGGTCAGCTTCACGCCGCCCGTACGCTCGCTCGCCGCAATGGAGACCGCTCGAAGCGCCTCGGCAAACGGCCCTCGTGGAATGCGCACCTGCTTCTCGTTCATCCGCGGGATCACCTGCCCGTAGGGCGGAAACTGCGCGTCCACGAGCTTCACGCTGAGGGAGATCCCCGCCCCTTGGAAAAATGCGCTCGGTCCCGCCTGCGTGATCTGAATCTGTGGCTTCGCGTCGTTCTTCCCCTCCGCCAACACGTCGTCGCAAAGCCGTCTCAGCTCGTGGATCCCCTTGAGCGGTATGAGCATCCTGTCGGACCCCTGACGCCCCGGGACACTCACCTCCATTTTTGACAACCGATGGCCGTCGGTCGTCACCATGCGCACGACCTCCCCCTCCCACTCGAAGAGAGCCGAGTTGAGGTGAGCACGGGTCTCGTCGGGTGAGATCGAGAAGTGCGTTTTTGCGATGAGCTCCTGAAGGACATCGACGTCGAGTGCGACGGTGGGGGTTCCTTCGAGAGGCGTGGGGAGCTGGGGGAAGTCCTCGCCTTGAACGCCACGAAGGGTGAAGCGCCTAGCGCTTCCCGATGCCTTCAGGGTGGTCATGGAGTTGTCGAGGGTCGCGATGTGCACCGGCCCCTCAGGCATCATCTTGACGCGCTCTGCCAAGTCTTTCGCGGGGACAGCCACGGAGCCTGGCTTGAGGACCACGGCGGCCATACGAGCGGAAAGGGCGAGGTTTAGGTCTGTGGCGGCGAGACGCAGCGTGCTTGGTCCATCGACCACCAAGAGTACGTTGGTGAGAATGGGGAGCGGCGTCTTGCGCTCAGCGACCCCCTGCATCCGCGTGACCAGGCGGAGCAGGTCCTTACGTGCGACCGTGAGTTCCATGTCTTCTGATCCTTTCTTTAGATGAGATCTGTAGTGGTGTCGATAGGGCCTGTGGAAACTGGGGAGAAGCTCGTAAGGGGTCAAAATTGAAAGAGTTTGTGGTGGTCGCGGGTGTGGAGTCCGCTGGGGACGAAGCGGGGACAGAGCTGGGGAAAGTGATCCCACAGGTCGAGTCCCCAGGTTTCCCCCCGTGGTCATCAAGGGGTTGACCTCACGTTATCCCCAGTCGGTTTGAGCGAGCTTGTCACGCAAGGAACGAGTGCGGCAACTTCGTGGCGTACCGCCCGTGAGATTTCTCTGGACCTAGGGCGGGACCTCGGCATCAATCCGCCCTATTGTGCTCGATCCGCGCGCATGACAGGCACATGTGGCAGGAGGAGATCAACGATGAACAAGCCGCTCTACGTTCACGCCCACTTGGATGACGAAGCTCGCATCTGGGTCGCTGCGAGCGACGACGTGCCCGGGCTGGCCACCGAGGCCGAGACCACAGAGGAGCTGATCGAAAAGCTGAAGATCATGATCCCGGAGCTGCTCGACATCAACGGCATCGAGCACATACGGCCGATTCCGTTCGAACTGATGACGCGGCCCTTCGCATTCGCCGCCTGATGAAGAGCTTCACCATCGATCTCAAACGCTTGCTCGTAGCAGCCGGCTGCCGCTTCGCGTGAGGCGGCAAGGGGGACCACGAGATCTGGTTCAGTCCGATCATGCAGGTCCATTTTGTCGTCGACAACCGCATCAAGTCGCGGCACACGGCCAACGCTGTGCTGAAGCAGGCCGGATTGCCAAAGCAGTTTTGACCGCGAGTCGCAAATTCCTCTTGTCGAGTCGCCCTCACCTCGCAAGTTGTCGGACCGAGTTTGCACCGCCTCGGGGTTTCCTTTCCCATGTCGAGGGAAAGCGCTACTGAGTTGGCCTCGTATTCTCGGGTGTCGCGGGTGTCGTAACGGGTGTCTCAGCGGCGATTAGGCCGGGTCACCTATCGGGGCGGGTCATGAACTCCTGCGCCGACGTCAGCGCATCAAGGCCTTTGGGTAGGTTGAGCACCATTGTTCCAGTGTGGTGGTGGGGGGGCCGAGGAGCGTTGTTGCCTCTGTGGGGTCGCCGACCTCAGTCACGCGCGCGAAGTAGCGCATCAACGGCAGTCCGACCTTACGAAGCTCATGTCTGCTTGGAAAAAGCGATACCAGCCCCAACAGCCAAAATGGCAAACGCTGCAGCGGCGCGCCACCGAGACACAGGACACGGAACCGCTCCAGTGCCTGCTCGAAGGTCAGGGCTTCGGGGCCCCGGACATGCAGAATCTTGCCTGCCGCTGCGGGAGTCCGATGGGCCAGCGACACCATTCGAGCGTAGTCATCGGCCGCCACCCAGTGCCACGGATAGGGCTGATCCCCCATTAGCAGCACCTTGCCATCTTTGACGTAGTTCGGAAGCACCTCCATGAACATCGTGCAGCGAAAAACAGTGTAGGGGATGCCGGACTCGGCCACGGCGCGCTCGGCGTCGAGCTTCGCCCGTGTCATCGGGAAGCTCGCGTTCTGCTCGCAGGCGCTAGCCCCGGAGATGAGCGTGACCCGCGAGACACGCCCCTTGGCTGCCGCGCGCGCCACACACGCTGCGCCGCGCCGCTCCAGATCCCAGTCGCCATGTCCGTCGAGGTTGATGTGCACGCCCATGCACCCGTCGAGGGCTCGGACGATGGACTCGGGGTCGTCGACATCCCCTGAAACAACCTCCACGTCTTTGCCTAGCGCGATCCGCGCCCTGTCGGGTTGCCGCGTCACGACCCGAACCGGATGTCCGTCGAGCGTGAGCCGCTTCACCACCGGCTTGCCCAGCATGCCTGTGCCCCCCACGACCAGAATTGAGTCCGCCATGAAGCCTCCTAGAGTTGCCCGACGAGAGTTCTGTAAAGTGCCCCCCGTGTCAATAAGCTTTAATGAGCGGGTCTCGATTCGACGCGGGGTAATACCCGTCCCGGGCCGCTTGATCTGTAGTATGGACGGCCATGCGCTCGGCCTTTCCTTTCGTTGCTCTGTTGGTCACGTCCCAAGCCTTTGCAACCGCACCGTTGGCGCCTCCTGCCCCGATCGAGCTGTCCGACCCGATGCTGGCGCCCGTGCCCGCTCCGCCAAAAGCCGTCGCGACCTGGGAGGAAGCGCTCGACCTCATTCGCTCCCTTTCGACCGATCTGCGTACGGCACTCGAGGCCGTAGAGCGGGCCGAAGCGCAAACCCGTGTGGCCCTCGGTGCGATGCTGCCAACGCTTACCGCCAATGGCACGATAGTGCGAAACTTCATTACTAACGACATCCCGCGCCTCACAGGAAGCGCCACCAACCCTGTGGTGAGTGTCCAGACCAGTCCGACCCCCACCTATGCCAATGGAAGCATCGTGTTCGTGCAGCCCGTTCTTGCCCTCCAGGCATGGCACACGCGCGCAACGACACGGCGGGTCGTGGATGCCGCTCGGTTGTCGGTCGACGACGTCAAGAGAAACCTTGCCTTGGGGGCCGCTAACGCCATTGTAGGAGTGATTACTGCTGAACGCATTGCGGAGTTGAACCGCATTGGTTTGCGTCGTGCCCTAGAGACTCGGGAATTGACCGCGCGAAAGCTTGCCCTCGGCGGTGCCAATGGTCTCGATGTGGTGCGAGCAGCCCAGGATGTGGAATCCGCGCGCGCTACGCTGGTAACGGGGGACGAGTCCTTGCGTCAAGCCCGCGAGTCGCTGGGGCTCGTGTTGGGATTGCCTACCCAGGTGGGAGTTGTCCCTGGGATCCGTATCGACGGTCTCGAGGCCAGTGCGGCGCGTGTATGCCAACCGGCTGCGTCCGTCGACCAACGCTCGGACATCGCCGCGCAGAAAAAGCAAGTCGAGGTAGCACGTCGCAATGTCGACAACGTCTGGCTACGCTTCGCCCCCACGATCAACCTGCAAAGCACCTTGGGGACTACATCCCTCGATGTTGCGCCATCACCGGCAACGACCTGGAATGTGCAAGGGGTTCTCAGCGTGCCGCTCTGGGAGGGGGGAGCGCGTTATGGACTTTTGCGGGATGCGCGCGGGGCCGAGGCACAGGCCGAGCAGCAACTCGAAGCGCTGAGACGCGCGGCCATCGTGCAGATCACCCAAGCGCGTAGAACTGTGGAAGTAGCCGAGAGTTCCCGTCGTGTGGCGACCACGGCTCGAGAGCTCGCGGAGCAGGCGGATCGACTGACCCAAGTGTCGTTTCGTGAGGGGCGAGGGACCAGTCTCGAGCTCGTGTTGACTGCTGCAGCGCTACGTCAGGCCGAAGTCAACTTGGCGCTGCGAGAGTTCGACCTCGTCAGGGCGCGTATTGCGGCGGTCCTCGCCCTAGCGACGTGCCCGTGGTAGCGGTGGCGCAGGGAGCACGAACGCATGACAAACGAACCAATGGGACGTCTTCGCTGGCTTGCCGCGGCGATGCTGCTTTGCCAAGTTCCGCTTTTGCCAGGCATTGCTCAGGCCCAAGAGGTCTCCCCCAAGGGCAAGGGGATCGTGGGCGGCGCCCTCCTTGGTGCCGAGGTGGTCACGATGGTCGAGTCGTTCGTCGGGATCCGCAGAGGCTGGCTCTACGTCGTAGGAGCCGTCGTGGGAGCTGGCGGAGGCGGAGTCGGCGGGTACTTCGTCGAGCAGGCGTCGAGTGATGGAAGGGCCCCGGTGTACATGCTTGCGGGGGGGCTTGCGCTGGTGATCCCCGCGCTGGTGTTGACTCTGAACGCGACGCGCTACATGCCCGACGAAATGGCGACGGAAGACCGAGCTCCCACCAACGCCCCCCCCGCAGATCCGGTGGTGCCGTCTCCCCCAAAGACTCCGCAGTCGTTGCTCAACGTCAACGACCGGGGACTGCGTCTGGGGATGCCCGTCCCCTCGGTATTCCCTACCTGGTCGAGGGCGACCGAGCGAACCCTCGGGTTGCGCGCCGAGACCGAGCTTCGCCTGGGGGTATTCCAAGCCGCGTTTTGAGAAAAGCGCGCCGGGGGCGAACCCTTTCGGGGCTCTCGTTGCTCCCACGCGTGTACCGTCTAAGGAGACTTTCCCATGTGCCAACTCGCCGCGTGTCCTCAGTGCAAACGTCCCACCTACGCCGGGTGCGGAAAACACATCGAACAGGTTCTAGGCCACGTTCCCAAGGCCGATCGTTGCCGCTGTCGCGAGACGGTCCAAACGCAAGCTCACGCCGCGCCGCGTGCAACGAAGGCTTGGTGGCCGTTTTCCTAAGTTTTCGCTTCTGCCCGCTCCGAGTCCCAGCGTTCTGGTCTAGTGTCGGCTCGTGACGCCTTCTGCCCTCCTCGCCCTTTTTGCCCTCGCCTTCGTGGTCTACACCTACATCGGTTACCCGGTGCTCATCGGGATCCTGGCGCGTCTTGCGCCGATTCGCACCAGTCCCGATGCGAGCTGGGAGCCGGTGGTGACGTCCTGCACTCCCGTTTACGACGCGGAGAGTTACGTCCGCGCCAAGCTTGAAAGCCTTGCGGCGCTCGACTACCCGCCCGACAAGCTCGAGTTCCTGATCTATTCGGACGGCTCCACGGACGGGACCGACGCACTCGTTGAGAAGCTTGCGTCCAGCGACCCAAGGATTCGGTTCATTCGGGCAAAGGAGCGACGGGGCAAACCCACCGCGGTCAATGCGATGCGCAAATCGGCGCGGGGCGAGGTGCTGCTGATGACGGACATTCGGCAACTACTTGTTCCGGGGGCGCTCCGTGCACTGCTGCGGGCCCTTGCGGACCCGCGTGTCGCATGCGTGTCTGGCAACCTGGTGCTCCAGGGGGCGGCCGGGGCGGGGGCGTACTGGCGCTACGAAACCTGGATCCGTCGTCAGGAAGCGCGTTTTCGAGGCATGGTTGGAGTGACTGGCCCCATCTATGCTATTCGCAAGAACGACCTCGCGGAGCTTCCCGAGGACGTGATCCTCGACGACATGTGGGTTCCGATGCGGCTGCGTCTCGAGGGACGCACGCTGCTTTTTGCAGAAGATGCGGTGGCTACCGACGACGCCTTCGGGGATGACCGCGAGTTTGGAAGGAAAGTGCGGACCCTGGCGGGCAACTACCAACTGTTTGGACTCCTTCCAGGTCTTCTGTCGCCCTTGTCCCCCTCGTGGTTCGAGATTGCCTCTCACAAGGTTGCGCGGCTCATGTGTCCATGGGCACTTGTGGTGCTTGCGGTGACGTCGACGCTTTCGGCGGCGTTGGAGCCGGGTCGTCTGCGTCCCGTGATGATCGCGCTGGCAGCGGGACAAGCGCTCTTTTATCTGGGTTCTTTGCTGGGGTCGTCGGCAGGGAAACTGGGGACCCTTGCGCGTACCTTTGTGGTGCTCAACGCGGCCGCAGTGGTGGGGTTGTGGCGCACGCTGCGAGGCACCCAGCGTGTCACCTGGTAAACCACATCCATATCGAAACCCGCCATTCCCGCCATACTCCGTTTTGGCCTGCGGTGCCTGCTCACGTACTTTAAATACGCTGTGCGGGGTCCTCGGCCAAAGCCTCGTTTGGCAGAAATGGCGGGTCTCGATATGGATGTGGTTTAGCGTGTTTCTCGACGGCCAGGACACCCCCGTTTCTGTCCGGGACAGCCAAGCCCTCCAAAAAACATAATCCCATCAACGTTGCACCGCTGGCATAGGCTTCGCTCCTACGCTCCATCCGGAGGTTGGTCATGTCCCAAGCGTTGGTTTCATCGAGAACATGGTTCTGCTCTTTTGGTGTCCTGCTCGCAGCCTGCGGGGGCGCGGACGGTGCCGAGCAGGTCACTGCGGATATCGACGCCGACCGCATGGAAATTGTAGGCGGCGTTCCGGACCGTGGACGCGACACTGCGGTGATTGCCATCGACGTCGGGGGAGAAGGACTGTGTTCTGGAACGTTGATTGCGCACGATGTGGTCCTTACGGCGCGTCATTGTGTTTCCCGCACCAGTCGCTACGTCGAATGCCCCCCCACGGCCCCGCAGATTTTTGGGGAACGTCGTGCCGACTCGCTGCGTATCCTGGTGGGTGAAGACTCCTTGCACTTCGAGGAACGGGCGCGAGGGCGACGTATTCTTGTTCCATCTACCCAGGTCCTGTGCGGTGCGGACATCGCTCTTGTCCTTCTTGACCGTCTGATAGCAGCGCCGACGCCGCTCGAAGTGCAACCCTACGGGATGGCCAAAGGGGAGTTTATCCGTGCCGTTGGCTATGGCAAAGGCGGCAACGACGGCAGCGCCGGGGTCAAGCTTTTGCGCACGCACATTCCCGTGATGGATACGAATGGCACTGAGTTCGTGGTGGGACGGGCGACATGTCAAGGCGACTCTGGTGGGCCTGCGATCAATGAAGAGACGGGGGAAGTTGTGGGCGTGGTGTCACGTGGCGGACCGAGCTGTGATGCAACCAGTGCGCAGAACATTTACACGCGCACCGACGCGTTCGCGAGCCTCATTGAGGAGGCCATGACCGCCGAGCCTGCGCCCGGGACGGTGAAGGCGACAACATTGGACGCGGGGACAAGGCGCACGGGGGCATCCTCGAAGAAGCCGGCCTCCGATGTGGGGGGGGCGTGCTCGAATGCCGTGGACTGTTCTGCAGGAGTCTGCGTTACCGACCAGGGGAGAACCTATTGCTCGCGTCCCTGCGGAACCCAGGACCGTTGTCCGACCAATTTTGTTTGTATCCGTCCCAGAGCAGGAGATTCGGTCTGCGTGAGCCGCTAAACCACGTCCAGATCGAGGCCCGCCATTTCTGCCAGACGAGGCTTTGGCCGAGGAGCCCGCGCAGCGTATTTAAAGTACGTGAGCAGGCTCCGCAGGCCAAAACGGAGTATGGCGGGAATGGCGGGTTTCGAGATGGGCGTGGTTTAACGTTTCGAGGGGGTTGGACGTCACCTTCTTTCTCACGGTGCGTGGAATGCCGTACACTCACCGGCCGTGAGCATTTTCGATGACGGCACGTTTACAGCTCGGCTCTTTTATCCCCGTACGACGCGAAGTCCGTGTCCACCAGGCGCGCGCGATGTGTTCATAGAGGTGCCAGGCGCCCAGCTTCACGTTCGCGTTTACGATGCGCCGGCCCCTCGTGTGGCGGTGCTTCTGTTCCACGGCAATGCGGAGACTGTGGCCGACTACGACGACATTGTGCCGCGTTTCATACGCCAGGGCGCATCGCTGGCGGTTGTCGACTACCGAGGCTACGGGCGAAGCACAGGGAAACCGTCCCTTCGCGCGTGCCTCACGGATGCCCCTTTGGTGGTTTCGAGCATCGGGCGCTGGCTTAGGCGGTCCCATCCGCACCTTGCCGCGATTCCGCTGCCTCTTGTGGTGCTGGGGCGGTCGGTGGGAAGCCTATTTGCAGCGGAAGTAGCGCGGTCTGTGCCTCGGATCGCAGCGGGGTTTATTTTTGACAGCGCGACTTCGGACCTGCGCGCGCTTGTCGAACGTCGCGGGCTCACGGCCCCACCGCGGTTCTCGGCCGAGGAGCTTGCGACGTTCGATCCTGTCCCGAAGCTTGCGGAGGTGACGGCGCCTTCGATATTTCTCCATGGCGAGCGCGATATGATCGTGAGCCACGCCGAGTCCGAAGCGCTGTTTTCAGCGTCACCCTCGACGGACAAGCGGTTTGTGCGTCTCGAGGGACGAGGGCACAACGATCTCTTTCTTGATGAGCGCTACTGGGAGACGCTCGATACGTTTTTTGTGGCCGTCGAGCGAAGTGCAGACCGTCGCTCGGGAGCCTTGGTGACCCAAGCGCTAGGGGACGCGTTAGGGTTTCTAGTCGAGGGTTCTCCCCCGGCGCTTTGCAGTGCGTTTGCGTCCGAGGTGTTCGACCAGGAGCTTCCTCCGGAGCGGACCCGTGGGTCGTTCTCTTTTGGGCAATATTCCGACGACACGCAGCTTGCTCGGGAGCTTGCGAGGAGCCTCGTGGCGACGCCTCGTTGGTCGCCTGTGGATTATGCGAAGCGCATAGGCAAGCTTTTCGCTGATGAGACGATCGTGGGTCGAGGCAAGGCGACGGAGGCGGCGGCACGTCGGCTGTTGCAGGGGCTGTCGTGGGAGCGTTCGGGGGAGCCCGCGCCAGCGGCTGGAAATGGCGCGGCGATGCGGGCGGCACCGGTTGGAATGCGTTTTGTGGATCCCGAGATGCGGGCGAGGGTAGCGGATGAACAAGCGCGCATCACCCATGCGGATCCGAGGGCCCGGGCCGCGTCGGTCTTGGTGGCAGACACGGTAGCGCAGGCGATTCACAGGGGCGCGATGCGTCCTCGTGGAGATCTATTCGAGGCGTTGGCGTCGAGGGTGGAGGGGCTTGATCCGGTGCTAGCGGCGGGGGTTCGGCGGATGCCGACGTGGTTGCATATGGCGACGGATCAGGCGACTGCGGAGATTTTGCGGGTAGGGCAGACGGAGGGGACGGAGGGGATGGAGGTTTGGAGCGGCGTGTCTCCATTTGCGACGCCGTCGGTGCTGTTCTCGCTGTTTTGTTGGGCCAGGGCACCTGGGGATGCGCCGGAGGTGCTGCGTTTTGCGTTAGCGGCAGGGGGCGACACGGATACGGTAGCGGCGATGGCAGGGGCGATGGTGGGGGCGTCTGTGGGATTAGAGGGGCTCGAGCCGCGTCTTCAGCGCTGGTGCGCATGTCTAAGTGACCAGGGGATGGCACGTGTTGACGAGCTTATCGGGCTTGCGGTTGCGCTAGCTTGACCGCATCGGTCCCGCCCCGCCGCCTACGGCATCGGGTTCGGGGCATCACAGGAAGCTCCAGCCCTGGCCTCCCTCAACGAACAGGACCTTCGAGAGCTGGTCAAAGGAGCGCACAGATGCGTGGTCGCGACCATTCTGATAGAAAGTGGAATAGTTTCAAGGGCTAGGACCACGTAGCAAAGCCATACGACGTTGAGCGACAGACTCTTAAACCGTCTCGATCCGTCTCGGTAGACTCTCGATCCGTCTCGGTAGACTCTCGATCCGTCTCGGTAGACTCTCGATCCGTCTCGGTAGACTCTCGATCCGTCTCGGTAGACGCTTTTTTGCGT
>CAITRH010000384.1 GCA_903894755.1 uncultured delta proteobacterium | reverse complement strand
TTGCGCGCGCCGTCCGGCATTTGGAAAGCGCGCGCCTGGAGAAGACGGAATATTGCGCCTGGAGGAGTGTGTGCGTGCTGCACCTACTGGCCACATCTCATTGCGCAAACCGTGGGTCAGCCCAGGGTGGGTAACCCTGGGGACGGCGTGAAGGCGTATGCTGGCCGCCCCAACGTGGAGACCCTTCGCCCCACCACTGTCGTCTTTTGCGCGGTCCTTGCCCTGGCCATCGGTCTGTCCGTCGTGCTTCGCGGACGGCGCCTGGTGCATTTCCTTTTCGCGGCTTTCGCGACCTCCATTGCCTTCTGGTACGCAAGCCAGTCGCTTGCGGACTTCTTTCGCGCGAAAATATGGATCCGTGCGACAGGAGTGCTGTCGGTCCTCCTTCCGCAGGCCGCCATCCACCTGTTTCAAAGCGTAGTCCCCGTCGAGCGCGGCGCCGAAACCCCTCGGCTCACTCGGTGGGCTACCTTCGCGGCCCTTCCCATGCTCGCTCTGGTGGCGTCGCCGTACCAAACGTATCCGCTGGCGCTTGGACTTACCTACTCTTACGTGTTCGGTTTGCTTGCAGCCGCGCTCATCTCGCTTGCTCGACGTGGCCAGCGGAGCCCGTCGCGTGCCGTCCGCGATCGCGTGCGTTTCCTGGTCCTGGTGGGAGCCCTCGCGGCAACGTTTACGGCAGCCGATTTCCTCTCGTTCTTGGGAGTGCACCTCCCGCCCGTTGGTGCCGTGTTTGCCATCCTTTTCCTCTTCGTGCTGGCCGAGTCCCTGACGCGCCCCCGTCTCGCCGACATCTATGAGATGGCCGCGCGGCTCATGGTGGCGACGGTCTTGGCGTTCTGCCTCGCCGGCATCTTCTATCTCTTCATCGTGGTCGTCGGTGCGTTCAAGACCATGTACTTGAACGCGGTCTTGTCGGCGATCTTGTTTCTCGTGCTGTTCGAGCCGCTCCAGACCGAGATCGAGGGATGGATTCACCAGGTCGTATTTCGCGAGCGCCGGGGGTTCGAAACGAGCGTGATGACCCTTCGTCGTGAGCTCGCCCACGTGCTCGAGATCGACGCGATGGTGTCGACGGTGCTCGCTGGCCTGGAACGTTCAAGGCGTGTCACCAGTGCTGCGCTCTATCTGCGCGACCAGGATGGTGAGGGGTTCGATGTTCGCGGGGGGTTTGGGATCACGCCGCCCGAACATGTCGATCCGCTCGCGACCAGGCCGCTTCTCGAGCGTCTCAAGATCCGAGCCGCCGTGTCCCTCGACGAGCTGGCCCGCGAGCCCGAAAAAGGCGATCCGGCGGTGCTCACAGCGGCCGAAACGCTAGGCGCGCTCAAGAGCTCGGTCGTCTTGGGGGTTCGCAGCGACGACGGTGACATCATTGGGCTTCTGTGCGTGGCTGATGAGCGCGTGCGGGACGCGTTCACGCCTGAAGAAGTCGCGTTGCTCGAGACCCTGGTAACTCCAATTAGCGTCGTGCTCGCCAACAGCAGGGTCTACTCGCGCATGAAAGAACGTGACCGTCTGGCAGCACTTGGGTCGATGGCTGCGGGGTTGGCTCACGAGGTCAAGAATCCGCTTGGGGCGATCAAGGGGGCCGCGCAGCTTCTCGAAGAGAGCGCGGACCCAACATCGGTCGAATTTGTCGAGATCATTCTCGAAGAGGTCGATCGCCTAGACCGCGTAGTAGGAAGCTTCCTCGATTATGCGCGTCCTCACGCTGGCAATCCGGTCCCCATGGATGTCAATGCTGCAGTCCGTCGCACCGTGCAGATCTTCAAGAGCCAAGCGACCAGTGATGTCGTGGAGATAGAGCTGGCGCTTGCCGAGGAGCTTCCCCGGGCGCGCATCGACCCGGAGAAGTTTCGACAGGTGCTGCTCAATCTGTTGCAGAACGGTCTGCAAGCTATGGATGGAGGCGGGAAAATCACCGTGTCTACGTCGCTGCGTCGCGGACGTCGTCCACCAGCAAGTGAGCGCGTTCCGAGCGGTTCGGAGCCTGAGTTCGTGGAGATCTCGGTGCGTGACACCGGACATGGCATTTCGCAAAAGGTGCTCAAGAACCTGTTTGTCCCCTTCTTCACCACCAAGACGCAAGGAACAGGGCTCGGTCTTGCCATCAGCCAGAGCATTGTCCAGAACGCAGGTGGAACCATCGATGTGCAGTCCCAGTCTGCTCTGGGGACCACGTTCACTGTGGTCTTACCTGTGGCGGATCCGACGTTAGCGACCGTCGAGCGGTCGTCGAAGGCGTCGATTGACTTGGGTGCGGCGCGACGGTCGGTTCGATAAACGGTTGAATGCCGGCCGCGAATGTGTTTGGATGCTTCCCCCGTCCCTTATGCAGCGTCCATCGAAAGGCATACTTGTGAAAAACCTCGCCAGTCACGTGGTCTTTGCGCATCCGGTTGCGCCGATAAGCGCCTAGACCGATGGCTTCCGCTCGTATCACTGTCGTCGGCGCCGGCCTTGCTGGCGCAGAGGCCTGCTGGCAGCTCGCCGAACGTGGCTTCAGCGTCGACCTCGTGGACCAAAAACCACTCTCCCGAACTCCTGCCCAGAGCAGCGACTTGCTGGCCGAACTGGTCTGCTCCAATTCGCTCCGTGGAGCTTCTCTTGCCAACGCCGTCGGGCTCCTCAAAGAGGAGCTTCGACGCGCTGGGTCGCTGATCCTTCGCGCCGCCGATGCAACCCGCGTCGCTGCCGGAGGAGCCCTCGCAGTCGACCGCGACGCCTTCGCGCGCTTCATTACCTCAGCTCTCGAATCGCATCCCCGTATCCAACGTCATGTCGCTCTGCTAACCGAGGTTCCCACGGAACCGTCCATCGTGGCAACCGGTCCGCTGACCAGCGACGCGCTTGCAACCGACCTGGCACGCCTCGTTGGCGCCGAGCACTTGGCCTATTACGACGCCATTGCCCCCATCGTGACGGCCGACTCCATCGATGAAACCAAGGTCTTTCGCGCCTCTCGCTGGGGCAAGGGGGACCATGCCGAGCCCGAGGGCGACGCAGCCTACGTCAACTGCCCGCTCAATCGCGCCGAGTACGATGCCTTCGTTGCATCGCTCTTGGCTGCGGAAAAAAGCGCTCCCCGTCCCTTCGAAGAGCCGCGGTACTTCGAGGGCTGCCTTCCCATCGAGGTGATGGCAGCACGCGGCGAGCGAACCCTTGCGTTTGGCCCCATGAAACCCGTGGGGCTGGTCGATCCTCACACGGGACGACGTCCATTTGCAGTGGTGCAGCTTCGTGCCGAAGACCGCGCGTTGACAGCCTACAACCTGGTGGGGTTCCAAACCCGCATGACCCACGCTGCGCAGGCGCAGGTGTTTCGGACAATCCCGGGCCTGCAACAAGCCGTATTCTTGCGCTTTGGAGGGATCCATCGCAATACCTTCGTGGACTCCCCAAAGCTCCTGGGACCCAGCCTCGAGCTCAGGGTCCGTCCCCAGGTGCACCTGGCAGGACAGCTCACCGGAGTCGAGGGCTACGTTGAAAGTGCAGCGTCGGGCTTCGTGTGCAGCGTCATGGTTGCACAGAAATGGCACCAAGTCCCCTCGACACCGCCACCCAACGTGACCGCACTCGGTGCGCTGCTGGAGTACGTCCTGCGCCCGCAGCCGCGTTTTCAACCATCCAACATCACCTGGGCCTGCTTTCCGCCACTCGGCGATCCAAAGCTTCGCAAACTGGCGCGTTACGAGGCCCTTGCAGCACGCTCTCTTCTTGCGCTGGACGGCTGGCTCGAAAACGCTCCTTTCGCACGGATCCGAGCCTGACCAGACCATGAACCCGCCCGAGTCCTCGACTTCTCCTCGCGACAGCTCGGCTCCAGACCCCTCGGCGCGCGAGAGTGTCGAGCGTTACCGCCGTATTTTTCATCACAACCGGTTGGTCCAGTACCTTGTAGACCCAACGTCCGGACGCATCATCGATGTCAACGCCGCCGCTGCGGACTTCTACGGCTACACCCGCGAACAGCTGCGTCAGATGAAAATCAGCGACATCAATCTCCTTCTGCGCGAGGACGTTGCACGGCAAACTGTGCTGTCGGCCGACGGGGACGATTACCACTTCGAGTTCCAGCACCGTCTTGCTTGCGGCGAGCTTCGCGATGTCGAGGTGTATTCAAGTCCCATCCAGGTTGGCGACACCACACTCGTCTACTCGATTGTCCATGACGTGACCGATCGCACGCGGACCCAACGGTCGCTTGCGCAGAGCGAACAGAACTACCGTACAGTCTTCAACGCGGTCAACGACGCTATCGTGCTCTACGACAAGACCACGGGCGACCTCGTGGACGCCAACCAAAGTGCCGTGCAACTCTTTGGCTGTAGCACCGTGGGAGAGCTGCGCGTGCAACGTCGATGGCTCCCTCCCCCCTATTCGCTCGAGGACTGGAAAAAGGCCCTGACTGCAGCAAAAGGAGAGCCCAGGTTCGAGTGGTGCGCCTTGCGCGCCGATGGGACCACGTTCTGGGAGGATGTTCGCCTCAGGGACGTGGTCATGAACGGCGCCTCACGGATCGTGGTCGTCGCTCGGGATATCACGGAGCGCAAGCAGGCGGAAGCGAAGCTTGTGGAGCAACAGCAACGCCTTGCACATCTTGCACAGCATGACCCCCTCACCGATCTACCCAATCGTCTCCTTTTTCTCGAGCGCCTGCAAGGCGCGCTTGCCAATGCGAAGCGTCACGGGTCCCTTCTCGCCGTGATGTTCTTGGATCTCGATCGGTTCAAGGCGATCAACGACACACTGGGGCACGACGTGGGCGACCTCTTGTTGTGCGAGGTGGCCCATCGCCTTCGACGTTGTGTGCGCAATGAAGACACCGTGGCGCGTCTGGGAGGCGACGAGTTTACCTTGCTGCTCGAAGGGATCGATCGACATGATGCGGCTGCGGCAGCTGCACGCAGGGTCCTCGCCGAGCTTTGCTCCTCTTTTGTCCTTCGCGGCCACGAGGTCTACGCGGGAGCGAGCATTGGCATTGCGGCGTATCCCGGCGACGGCGACACCGCAGACGGGCTGCTTCGGCACGCCGACACGGCGATGTACCTTGCAAAGGATAGCGGAGGCAATACGTTCCAGTTTTTCACCGAGGCGCTGAACGCCAGAGCGCTTCGGCGGCACCGGCTGGAGCTTGGGCTACGCAGTGCGCTCGCAAAAGGGGAGCTCTCACTGGCGTTTCAGCCTCAGGTGTCCCTTTCCAGTGGGAAAGTGATGGGGGCCGAAGCGCTGCTTCGTTGGGAAAGCCGTGAACTGGGGACCGTCCATCCCGTCGAATTTATCCCCGTTGCCGAAGAGAGCGGGCTCATTGTTCCCATTGGAGATTGGGTATTGCATGCGGCCTGTGCGGAGGCGCGTCGATGGGAGGAGTTGGGTCTTGAGCCGCTCCGAATAGCGGTCAATCTGTCGGTACGTCAGTTTTCCAAGGCGACCTTGGTGGGCGATGTCCGTCAGGTGCTGAAGGACACGGGACTTGCCGCGCATCGGCTCGAACTAGAGATCACCGAGAGTTTGCTGTTGCGAGGGACCGATGCAATCCTTGAGATTCTGAGCGAGCTTGCGGCGCTCGGAGTGCATCTTGCTCTGGACGATTTTGGAACAGGGTA
>CAITRH010000383.1 GCA_903894755.1 uncultured delta proteobacterium | reverse complement strand
AGCGGCACGTCGAGAACTTCGCAAAGATCGGCGATGGCCTTTCGAAGCCCCTTCTCTTCCCCCGCGCGAAGCCCCTCTTCGCGTCCCTCTTCGCGCCCTCGTCGGTGCCCCTCATGTTCGGCGAAGCTCAATACCCCACGTTTCGCCCGAGCAGTTGGTGGAGCTGCGGGTCAAGGTGCTCGACCTTCCTTAAAACCAGGGACCGCTGCTCGACGCAGGCGATGTGACACACCCCCCTTCACTTTCGCCGCAGGTGGCCGCTACTAGCCTTATGAGGCTCCCGCTGCGGCGGGAGAGGGCACATATGGCGAATGACGAGCGACCTCGCGTGATACGGTTTCCTTTTGGGCTTACGGGAACATCAAAAGGGGGATCGGCATGGCTGGCGGCTGTGCCAGGGGTTCTTGCGGTCGCGGCGGCGTTCGTGCCCGCGGCGGCGTGGATTCGAGCAGCTATGGTCTTGGCGCTTGTCGGGGCGACATGGTTTTTAGCGCGTCGCACGGGATCGGTTCGGGCGGTCGCACATGGTTGGGTGCTGCTCGACGACATGGGGATGGTGCGCATTGGGGCGGACGGGGCTGATGTTTGCCTTGCGCATTGGGAGAGTCCTTTTGGGCTGACCGTGTTGGCAAATCCGTTACGAACGCGTCTTGTCCTAGCGTTTACGACGTCGGCGCAAACGCGCTATGTTCCGGTTCGTCTGGGCGATCGGGCCGAGGCGCTCTTCCGTCGAGCGGCGACAGTTGCAGAGGCGGATTTTTGCACGCGTGACGACGCTGCCATGCTCGAGAGCCGCGATGCGGAAAAAATAGTGCTTGCCGTGCTCGAACGGGTCCCGTCGGCATTGGACCGCATGGTTCTTTCCGATACCAAAGGGCGTTCCATTGTGCTTGACGCGAAGACTTTGCGGCTGGCCGATCGGCGCATCGACCTTGCGGCACCTCTCGAGTGGCGCCCGTTTGCGTTCCACGAGTCTGCGGGGCCGGTGGCGTCGATCTACCAGGCTACGTGGATTCGGCAGGGCGAACACGAGGCTGTTTTTGTTGCTCCCATGCCTTCCGATGCGGGGTGGGCAGACGATCTGCGAGCGGCGGGCATTGGACGGTTTCCCAAGACGGTGGCGAGCGATCTGTCGCTCATGAGGGTATCGCCGGAGCCTCCGCCAGCCCGAGAGCTTCGCTTTGCGGTGGACCGTCTCTTCATGCTCCCCCTTCGTCGAGCGCTCCAGCAGGCGCCCCACGCCCGAACGGCGTCGCTCGCCCAGTTTCGTGCGACCTCGTGGGGTGGAGTCCCAGCCTCGTCGCGACGCGGCTAGAGGAGCTAGGTAATCCAATGCCGATCCGCCGTGAACAGAATGTTGCGGCGTCCCTTCAGCGCATCCAAACGCCTTGGCAAACACTGGAAAGTTCGTGAGGGGCCCGTTCACCCGAAGACGCGGCGGGTAAACCACCGTTGGCCGCGACCGGAGGTTCCCATGGGTCAAGTGCGAAAGACTACGTGCTCGCCACCGAAGACAACAAGGCGATCGTCACCCTCAAGGACCTCGCCCCCGGCGTTCTGCATTACTTTCGCCACCAGACCGTGATCGGCTCCGTCACCAGCGACTGGCACAGCGTCCCGAACCTGTTCGTGACCTAGCCCGTCATCCGTGACGACGACTTCGAAGTCCGT
>CAITRH010000382.1 GCA_903894755.1 uncultured delta proteobacterium | reverse complement strand
TGAGGTCCGCGGCTCGGAACCTGCGGTTTTCAAGATGGGTTTGGTTTAGCACTGGATTGCAGCTCACCAGCGCGCTCGGGCAAAGAGACGTCGAAAGAGGTCGAAGGGCGTGTGCTCCGCGAGACGACGGAACTCGCCAGCGTCAAACCACGCTCCCCCGCAGCTTCCGCAGCGCTCGTACCAGATGTGACTCTGCTCGGCATGGACCATCCGAATCATGGGGACCCTGCATCGCGGGCATGGCACGTGGCTCAGACTGTTGTGGGACCGTCCCACACTCGCGTCGCCGATGTCGATACTGGCAGCGCCACGGAGCTTGCGAAGGCGATCCTCCTCGCGTGCATCGAACCAAAGCCCGCGGCATCCGAGGCACCGGTCGACGGTGATGTCCTCGTACAGGATCGCCTCTAGCCTCTCACCGCACTTTGGACACTGCACACGTCCTAACGTGGCAAAGAGCGAGCGGTGGGGCAATGGCGACTTTGCTTCCCGCAAAGCTTTCGCTTCGACGACAACCATGCCTACGCTGCGCGCCATGGGATGTCTTTTCTGCAAGGTCGTCGCCAGGGAAATCCCCTCCGATATCGTTTTCGAGAACACAACTGTGCTGGCGTTCCGCGACATTCGTCCCGTGGCTCCGACCCACGTGTTGGTGATCCCCAAAGAGCACGTGGTGGGGATCCGCGACGCGACCGGGGATCATCGCGAGCTCCTCGCCGAGCTTCTTCTTGGCGCTCGTGACGTGGCCGAGGCTCTCGGTATCGGCGACGACGGCTACCGACTCGTGATCAACCAGGGGGACAACGCCGGACAAAGCGTTCACCATCTCCATGTGCACGTGCTAGGCGGACGGGGGCTGAAGTGGCCTCCCGGCTGATCGACCTCACGTCGACGTTGCTCTGGCTGTGCGCGATCCCGTCCCCGATCGGCGAGGAGCGCGAGCTCGCAGATGCGGTCCAGGGACGTCTTGCCGGCTGCCCGATGGCAGGAGCGATCCGACGGTACGGAAACTCGCTGGTGGTGCCGCTCACCCGAGGACACGCGGGCCGGCCGCATGTGGCGCTCGTGGGGCATCTTGACACGGTGCGAACGGAGAACGGTCCTGCGCGCATCGAGGGCGACCGCCTGTTCGCTTCCGGTGCGAGCGACATGAAAAGCGGTCTTGCGCTCATGATGGCGGTTGCAGAAGACGTCGTGAGACCGGAAGTGAACCTCACGCTGGTGTTCTACGCGCGCGAGGAGGGGCCCTATGACGAAAACGAGCTTGGGCCGGTCCTCGAGGCCGATGCGGAGCTTGCGTCGGTGAACGTGGCCGTGTGTCTCGAGCCTTCGGACAACCGGTTGCAGCTTGGGTGCATGGGATCGATCCACGCGTTGGTGACGGTGTCGGGACGCACGGCGCACAGCGCTCGTCCATGGGAGGGCGAGAATGCGATCACCAAGGCCGCACCGCTGCTTGTCGACCTCGGGGCGCTCGGGCCACGCGAGCGGGTGCTCGATGGACTCACGTACCGCGCGGTCACGACGGTGACCATGGCGAGGGATGCAGGACGGGGGAGAAATGTCGTTCCTGATCGCTTCCTGCTGAACCTCAATCACCGTTTCACGCCAGACACGACCTTGACCGAAGCCAAGGAGTTCATCGTTGCTCTTGTAGCGGGACGGGGTGATGTGGACTTCACCGACTTGAGTCCCGCGGCCATGCCCAACGCGGGACATCCGCTCGTTCAAGCGTTGGTCCGAGCAGGCGTGCGCGCTGTCGAGCCAAAACAAGCGTGGACCGATGTCGCCCGGTTTGCGTCCCGAGGGATCGCTGCGGTGAACTTTGGTCCTGGTGAAAACGCCCAGGCTCACCAAAGAAACGAGTCGACGTCGCTCCCTCTTTTGCAAGAGGGCTACGTCATTCTTCGTCGCTGGCTTGAACGGCTCGAGACGGCTTTGTGAAGCCCAAGCAGAAGTTGCGGTAGACGAGGTCACGGGCGGTGCTACTGTCGCCGTTGTGGACGTTGTTCTACGCAGGCTGGGCAAAGGCGCTCGTTCGGTTGTGGGACGGCTCGTGAGACCACCACGCAGAGGCTCGGTGGTGGTCATCGAGTTTCCCGATGGCATGCACGAGTACGTGACGACACCTGTCAAGCGTGTGCTCCGCGTCGTGGGGCGGGACATTTTTTACATCGAGACTCTCAACAGTCGGTATCGGCTCGAGGTCCGCGGGAGCGAGACTGCGGCTGCCGAGGGGACTGGCTGAAGGGACCGACCGTTTCAGGCTTGACGAGCTAGGCCCGGTCGAGGGACAAGGTCCTTCCATGGGAAAGCTCGATCGCCGCAAGTCGCTGAAGATGATCCGTCGCAAGGGGCAGGTAAGGAAAAAAGCTCGTCTCGCCCGCGCGCGAGTGAAGCCGCTGGAGGCCGTGACGCAGCCGGCCACGCCGACTGGCGCCAAGAAGCCAATCAAGAGGTCATCGCCGCCCAAAGCCGCGACCGACTAGTCGGAACCTCGCCGAAACCAAATGTTGAAAACCGCGGGTACGAACCGCGATACCCGCGACCCAGGGTTGCCCACCCTGGGCTGAATTGACTCGCCCCTTCGGGGCTGTCGAACCACGCATATCGCCCTCATCTGTGGCCCAATGGAACAGACCCCACGCGTTGATTGGCAGCCCCGAAGGGGCGAATCAAAACAGCCCAGGGTGGGTAACCCCGGGTCGCGGGTGGCGAGTCGCGGGTGGCGAGGTTAGGACGCGGTGGGACCTCGGTGGACCTGCGGTTCTCGACGTAGGTTTGGTTTAGCCGAAATGGTTTGCCACAAGCGCCCACACCCCGCATAAGAGTCTGTCTCGCTTCCGTTCAGGAGCGCTCTGGTCCTATGCGTGTCTCTCTTTTCGCCCTCACGTTTGCTGCCACAGTTTTGGCCTCGGAGTCAGCGTCTGCAGTTGCGCCGTGGGCTCCACTCGATGCCGAGTTTGAACCGCGTGTCGAAGCATGGCCGCTCCAATGGATGGCCATGCAGACGTGGAGCGCGAACCCTGTCCGTCTCGAGCCTTTCGAGGCCGGGGCGCTGGCGATGATCTCCAAGTCGACCTCCCAAGCAGCCGACGTGGGGGAGGTGGTTGTCGAGCTCGACGACGAGCCGTTGGAGTTCTCCGAAGACCCGTACGTCGATGCGCTCGAACAGCGCCTCTTCGCCCCTCTCGACGCGTGCCGACTCACATTGTCTGTTCTCGAGTCGCTCCGGGAATACGACCCGCGCATAGGGGCTCCATCCGCACGCATCGGGCGCAACGGACACACGGACAAGCAAGGGACCTGGGTGGAATACGACCAGATCCCGCGTCGTCCCGAGCGCCCATTGTCCTACGACGCCTATCGTTATCCGATCCCGTCTGGCCCTTGGGGGACCGTATCGTCAGGGTACGATCTGGATCGTCCCGACGAGCTTCAGCGTCGTGGAAAGATGCGGGCGGTTGGGCATGGTGGATTCGACCTGGCGCATCATCGGGGGACACCAGTCAAGGTCCTCAGACTCGAGCACCAAGTCGGCGACGCAGAGGTGCTCTTTGTGGGGCCACTGATGGGCATCACCGTGGTCACGCGCCATGCGATCCGCGAGGCTGGACGGGCCCGGGACTACTTGATGCTCTTCGGGCACCTCGACGAGCCTGCAGGGGACATCTATCGCGGACGGCGTCTGCGTGCGGGCGAAGTCGTGGGGCTGCTTGGAGGTTCGAGCTCGCCTGACTTCATCCATCTGCACCTCGAGGTGAGGCGGGTGCGGGACGGATACGACCCGTGGAAGCTGGATCCGGGGGCGCTCATCGCGCGTGAAACCACCGTCGTGTGCGATCCGCGCAATGTCCTGCCGCTCCGCGCTCCGAGCAAGATGACCGTGGCGTGTTCGCGAGCGCCTGAAATGCCCAAGTGGTTCGGAGGGCACCCGCTCTCGCTCGGTCTGGGGCAAGAGCAGAGACCGTGACGCGCTGACTAGGGCCGGCGCAACATGTCGTCCATGGGCGCTACCGTGAACGTTTGCCGGTCTTCGTCCCACGCCACGATGAGCGCCTGATCGCCGCGCTGCAGTTGGTCCATGCCATCCACACGCACCCGAACCACCAGCCCCGCACCACCGTCCTCTAGGGTCGCTTCCCCAAAGGTGTCGTCGACCGTCCCCGTCCGCACCACGCAGACACGACCGACCAGGTCCCGATTCCCCTTGGCTTGGTGCGGTACGAAAAGCGGTGCCAAGGGTCGTACCGCCAGCGACGTCATAGGAAGCGCCACGAGAGGCGCCACCACGAGCACCACCACGCCTGCTACGACCCCCACGACGCTAGGAACAAACGCTTGGAGTCCCTGGATCGCCAGCACACTCACCAGCCACGAAAAGGTCACGAGCAAGCTAGACACCACAGTCGCCGGCGCCGACCGAAGCTTCAGCGAGCCAAGCGCATGCGCCACCCCACCATCGTCGGGAATGTGAAGCTGCTCGGCCCCCGCCTCCGCGACCCCTTTGGACGCACCATCGAGCACGCCGTCCACCGCATGGTGCATCGCCGCATCCATCGCTCCGTCCGCCGCCGCGTCCGCACTCCCTTCGAAGGTGCCGTGGGCCGCCCCCCCAAGCAGATCGATGTGCACCGCCCCCATCACAACGAACAGCCAATATACGAGCACCACCCCGAGAAGCACCGTGAACACCACCGTCGGGAACGCAAGCGCAACGCCAAGAAGCTCGTTCATCGGATCGCCTCCCGTCCTTGCAGCTCGCTCAGGATCGCATCGAGGCGCTCTACGACCGGATCGACGGGGTCCTCCAGGATCGACGCCACCATGGAGGGGCCCACCGTCATGATCGCACTGGCCACCGCTTTGCCGACGGGTGTGCGTGCGATGATGTCCGCGTAGCCGACGGAAAAACAGGTCGACACGAATACGAACGCGTCCCCTAGGCTCGTGACCTTCGGATTGTGTCCCTTCTCTGCCAGGTAAAACACCCAGGCCCCCACGACCAATGTCAACAAAACCGAATCGATGGGGTCCTTTTTCAAAGCGTCGCGAAGACGGGTCTTCAGCTCTGCGTACCCAAACACCTCGCCAGAAGACACAGCGGCGAGTGCGGCCAGGGCTCCCAGCGCACGGAGACGACGGTCGTGCATGGCCGCCAGCGTAGCGCACACCAGCCCTCGGATCTCAAGCTCCGACTGCGAAAACTTGGCCCCAAGTGGCTAGCTCGATGACCATCCGTGCCATGCGCCTCCCCAGCACATCGTTTTGGTTGTCCATTGTCGCCGTCGCTTCGGCGATGGTCGTTGCCCCGTCCGTGTCCGCCGCTCCGACGAAGGTCGTGCACGCGGCTCCCCACAAAGAACCCGTCGGCCCCATCGAGCACGCTCTTCGTTCCATCGTCGTTCGCGCAGATCAACACGCCGCCGTCGATGCGGTCCGCAAGGAGACACGAGCCGCGTACGTCGCCGCCAAGAACGCACGCAAGGCATTTCTTTCAGCCGTCGCGTCCCAGGCCGCCCGAGGCAAGGTCGACCGGCGCTTGCTAAAACCCGAGATCGAAACGGTCGTCGGTACGAGCGCCGCGTTGCGAGGGGCCGAGGGGCACGCACTCGACCGTCTCCATGCGGTCCTCGACACCAAGCAGCGCGTTACGTTCGCCCAGGCCCTCGAGAGCGCCGAGGACGTCGGCCCGGTCGACGAGCTTCCTCGCCTCGCCCGGGACCTTCGCCTCACCGCAGACCAAAAGAAGGCGCTCCTGGCGTTCTTTCATCGGCGCGAAGGGGAGGTCCGCGCAAACCTGGTGCGGGCCAAGGACGCGGCTCATCGTCTATCGGAAACCTTCAAAGCAAAGGATTTCCAGCGCAAGGGGACCGACGCTGCCCGCGAAGTTGCCGAGCGCAGCATCGGTCGGCTCATGGCCACGACGCATGCGTTGCTCCAGGTGCTCTCGCCTGGACAACGTGCCGCTTTGGCCGCTCGGCTCCATGCGCGTGCCGTAAAAGGCGCCCCGGTCGGGTTTTAGTCGCGTCCTACCGTGTCGAACCTCGCAATTGTCGTTGCTCTGGTCGTCTTGTTCCTCGTGGTCTTGTCGCTGCGATGGAGACGTCCAAGCCCCGCCGCTACCGAACCGGAGCCTGTCGAGCCGCCGGAAGACGACCACAGCGACTCCGGCGTGTTCGAGGCGCTCCTTGGCACCGTGGTGCTTCTCGACGGGAACGATTGGAACGCGTGCACCATCGATGGGATCGAGGAGGACTGGCGTCGGTTCACCCCCGAGCCCACCCGAGGCCTGTGCGCGCTTCCCGCGGGACGTCACCGGGTCTCGACCCGCGTGGGTACGTCGAGCGCTGTTCTGGACTTCGTGATCTATCCTGGTGAGGTCCTGTGGTGGCGCCTTGACCGGGCCCAGGCGTGTTGGGTGCCGGGCAATGCAACAGAGCTCGCCGAGGCCCGTCGGGTTGCAGAGGGAGGGGCGCGTGGTGCGCTGTCCGAGGCGCTGATTTCGTACCGCACGACGCTTGGCATCGCCCGCGCCATGACAGGAACCTTGACGGCTCCCGACAAGGCCGTCGACAAAGCGCAGCGAGCGCTCGAGACGCTGCTCGAACGAGCTGTCCAGGGGGAGGACAATGCGCCCCTGCTGCGTGAGGCGGAGCTCGCGGGACTCGACCTCATTGGGATTCCACTCACGCGCTCCATGCTTCGTCGGCTCGGCGACGCGGCGCAGACCAAGGGAGGCTCGACAGCGATGCGGATCGGACTGGCGATGCTTCCAGGTGACCCTCGGCTTCTGGTCCTGCTCGCCCAGGCGCTCACGAGGGAAGGGGACTCGGACGGGGCAGGGCGCGCGATGGACGATGCTCGGCTTCGTCCAGGCTTGTCTTTGCCTCTTGATGACTGACACCCACGGGCAGCTCGCGGCGGAAGTCCTGAGCGCCCGCCCTGCGGACCCGACCGCCCGCCCTGCGGACCCGACCGCCCGCCCTGCGGACCCGACCGCCCGCCCTGCGGACCCGACCGCCCGCCCTGCGGACCCGACCGCCCGCCCTGCGGACCCGACCGCCC
>CAITRH010000381.1 GCA_903894755.1 uncultured delta proteobacterium | reverse complement strand
CCAGGGTGGGTAACCCTGGGAAACGGGCGCCGCTGTTTGGTTAACGCGTATGGGGGGTCCCGCTGGGGGCCCACTCTTGGAGAGTACGTACCCGCTCGGACTGGTCGTCTCGCGTCGCTTCCAGTGCATCACAGGCCGCTAACGCCGCCGCTATGGTCGTAAAATAGGGGATCGCCTGCAATAACGTCGCCCTTCGCAGCGAATAGCTGTCCCTCACCTCGCGCGCACCTATGGTCGTGTTGACCACCAACGCGATGTCCCCTCGCCGGATCGCCTCCACCACGTGCGGCGCCCCCTCGTTTACCTTGTTGATTACCTCCGCAGGAAGGCGTGCTCTCGTAAGTGCCGCCGCTGTCCCGCGTGTCGCTACCAGCTGAAACCCTAGCGCCCAAAGCCGCTTTGCAATGTGTACAATCGCCGGCTTGTCCTGATCCCTCACACTCAAAAACACCCGGTGCTGCGCCTTCGCCTCCCGCACCAACGGCTCGATCTCTAGCCCGCTCGCGCTCATCGCCTTCGCAAAAGCTCGCGCAAACGTCTCCGCTATCCCCATCACCTCGCCCGTCGACCGCATCTCCGGCCCTAGCATCGTGTCGACCCCAGGGAACTTCGCAAACGGAAACACACTCTCCTTGACGGACACATGACGCGGTACGGGCGCATCTTGGATTCCTAGCGAATCCAAGGTCTCGCCTACCATCAGCTTCGCCGCTATCTTCGCAAGCGGCCTCCCCGTCGCCTTCGACACAAAGGGGACTGTCCGGCTTGCCCGCGGATTGACCTCCAAAATGTAGATGTCGCTCCCCTTCACTGCAAACTGTACGTTCATCAGCCCCACTACCCCAAGCTCGAGAGCCAACATCCGTGACTGCTCCTCAATCGAAAGCACGATCTCGGGACTCAGGGAGTGCGGTGGAAGGACACTTGAGGAATCCCCTGAATGTACCCCGGCTTCCTCAATGTGCTGCATCACCCCCCCAATGACCACGCGACGTCCATCCGACACACAGTCGACATCGACCTCGATCGCATCCCGTAGAAACTCGTCGACCAAGATCGTCTGGGTGCCCGCCTCCCGCGCAGCCTCCACTGCAAGATGGATATACGCCTGGAGCTCCTCGGGGGAGTACGCAATCATCATGGCCCGTCCCCCGAGCACGTAGCTGGGACGTACCAATACTGGATATCCAATGCGCTCCGCTATCGCAAAGGCCTCGGCAGCTCCACGGGCAATGCCGCTCCGGGGACGTTTCAATGCCAGCTTGACTAGAAGCTCGTCGAAACGCTCTCGGTCTTCGGCGCGGTCGATCGCGTCGGCACTGGTTCCTAGAAGGTGTACGCCGCGCTCTTCCAGTGGGACCGCCAGCTTGAGTGGCGTCTGCCCTCCGAACTGCACCACAACGCCTTCTGGCTTTTCCTCGTCTAGAATTGCAAGGACATCCTCGAGGGTCAGCGGCTCGAAGTAGAGCCGGTCCGACGTGTCGTAGTCGGTCGACACGGTCTCTGGGTTGCAATTGACCATCACGGTCTCGAACCCCAGCTCGCGCAACGCTTGGACTGCATGCACGCAGCAGTAGTCAAACTCGATGCCTTGTCCGATGCGGTTGGGACCTCCTCCTAGGATCACCACCTTGCGTCGTCCAGTCCTGGCGCCGGACTCGCTCTCGGTCTCGTAGGTCGAGTACAGATAGGGAGTGTGGGCTGGGAACTCCGCAGCGCAGGTGTCCACGCGGGCAAAGGTTGGGACAATACCCTCACGCTTGCGAAGCGCGCGGATATCATCCTCGCAGCCGCCTGCAAGGTTGGCAATCTGACGGTCGGAGAAGCCTAGACGCTTGTACGAGCGGAGTTGCGTAGAGCCGACTTCGCCTTTCTTGAGGGGTCCCTCGGCCGCGACAATGCGTTGCAGTTGGGCGAGAAACCAAGGGTCGATGCCGGTGCGCTCGTAGAGCTCCTCTTCAGACATGCCCACCCGGAGCGCGTCGGCGACGTAGAACAAGCGGTCGGGACTTCCAATGCCCACCAGCTTCTCAAGAGCCTTGCGGATTTCGCTGGGGTCGGGGAGGGAAAAGCTCTTGGGCGGCTCGGGCTCGGGCGGCTCCATCAGTAGATCGCGGCTCTTCTTTGGGCCGGCAAGGAGCGCGTAGTCGACCTGGCCGATGAGAGATACGAGGCCGTCGCGCCCCGTTTCGAGCGAGCGGGCGGCCTTTTGAAGGGCCTCTGGGAACGTGCGCCCGATGCTCATGGCCTCGCCGACGCTCTTCATTTGCGTGCCCAGGGTCGACTCGGCGCCGGGGACCTTCTCGAAGGCAAACCGGGGCCACTTCACCACGACGTAGTCGATGACCGGCTCGAAGGCGGCGCTGGTGCGGGTGATGTCGTTGCGGAGCTCGTCGAGCGTGTATCCAATGGCCAGTTTCGCAGCGATCTTGGCGATGGGATAGCCGGTCGCTTTGGAGGCAAGGGCGCTCGAACGGGAAACCCGCGGGTTCATCTCGATGACGTAGACCCGTCCATCTTTGGGGTTGACGGCGAACTGCACGTTGGAGCCGCCGGTTTCCACGCCGATTTCCGTCATGATGGCGCGGGCCGCGTCGCGGAGGCGCTGGTATTCGCGGTCGGTGAGGGTCATGGCGGGGGCGACGGTGATGGAGTCGCCGGTGTGAATGCCCATCGGGTCGATGTTTTCGATGGAGCAGACCACGATGAAGTTGTCGGCGCGGTCGCGTATCACCTCGAGCTCGAACTCTTTCCAGCCGATGACGCTCTCCTCGATGAGGACCTCGTGGGTCGGAGACTGAGAGAGCGCCCAGACGACTTTGGCTTCGAACTCGGTGTCGTCTTTGGCGATGCCGCCGCCGGTGCCGCCGAGGGTGAAGGACGGGCGCAAGATCGCTGGGAACCCGGTTTGGCGTACGGCGGTCCAGGCTTCGTCGAGGTTGTGGGCGACTCCGGCCCTAGGGCATTCGAGGCCGATTTTTTCCATGGCGGCCTTGAAGAGCGCGCGGTCTTCGGCCTTGGCGATGCTTTCGGGACGGGCCCCGAGCATCTCGATGTGGAGACGCTGGAGGATCCCGCTGCGCTCGAGGGCTAGCGCGAGGTTGAGGGCCGTCTGGCCGCCGAGGGTGGGAAGAATGGCGTCGGGGCGTTCCCGTTCGAGGATGGCCTCGAGGGTGCGCAGGGTGAGCGGCTCGATGTAGGTGCGTGAGGCGAGCTCCGGGTCGGTCATGATGGTGGCCGGGTTGGAGTTGACCAGGACCACTTCGTAGCCTTCGTCGCGGAGCGCTTTGGCCCCTTGTGTTCCCGAGTAATCGAACTCGCACGCTTGCCCGATGACAATGGGGCCGGCGCCAATGAGCAAGATTTTCCTGAGGTCCGTTCGTCGCGGCATTTGGGCGGGTCGTATACCAGGCGCGGCGGGGACGGAACAACGACGGCAACGACGGCAACGACGGAAAGCGAAGTAGCCCCTTCGGGATTCGAACCCGAACGCCCTTTCGAGCTGCGGATTTTAAGTCCGCTGCGTATACCGTTCCGCCAAGGGGCCGTCGAAGGAGCCCAGGATGCCCCGAAACGATCGGTTTGCCCACATCAAAACGCAGCGCCGAGCGACACGAGAAGACGCGGTCGAAGTCCGCGGATGGCAACCACGGACGCGGGGAGCTCCTGCTGTGGAAATGTCTCTGTCGGGATCGTGTACTGCAGTCCTGCGCCCAGCCCGACAACCCAACGATCGGCAACCAGCGCCTGATACCCCACATCGACGGCGAGGCCAAAGTTCCAGAAAGGGACCGAGCTGCCTACCTTGGGGACTGCCGTGTAGCTCCCCAGAAGAACCGATGGACCAAGGAAAAACCCGCGTGGACCATCGTGTCCCTCGTACCAACGGTAGCCAAGCTCGCCGCCTATGCCTCGAAAGACGTTGTTGTTCGAGTCCGCGTTGGTCCTGGTCCATGCATAAAACGGAGACAAGACCAGCGCATGGTGCGACGCCACCAGGACTTCAACATTGGCGCCGTAATGTTCCAGATGCAACGTCAATGGGTTCCAGCTTAGGGCCACGCGACGAGGAGCACCACGGGGAGAAGCCAGCGGCGCGTCGTCGTTGACAGTGGCCGAGGCCATCGATGCCAGAGCAAACACGGACAACGTCAGCAGACCTGCCCTTTCAGCACGCCCCCGCCTGCGAAGCAATAAAGCAAGACCTAGGAGTCCCAATGCCCAGGGGGCCCAGGACTGGGACACGGCAGAAAGGGCACAGCCAAAGTTGTCTGGGGTGGTGGTCGGCTGGATCCCCTCGAGCACGCCGGCATCGTCCTCCGCAGCGTCTTGCTCGGGAAGTACACTCGCGTCCAGACCGTCCGCCCTTGCCTCGGGCACAGCGGCAAGACAGAACCAGAACAACACCGCAGCGGACTTATGAACCTGTTTCATCGGAGCTCCCTCCCGATCGCCTGTTCGAGCTGGAACACCGCGACCCAATAGGCTTCCATGTCCTGCAGCCACTCCTGGTTGGCGGCAATCCAGGTACGGGACGCGTCGAGGAAATCCATCAGCGTTGCCGAACCGGTGCGAAACTGCATTTCCACAACGTCACGTGCCCGGCGCGCGCGCGGCAGAATGAGCTGCTCCATCCGTTCGACCAGAGCGCGGCTGGCTCGGTACGACGCAAGCGCCGCGGCCACGTCGTTGACCACCTGGGCGCGCGCCTTCTCGGCCATCACGGAGGTGGCCAAGTGGTCGGCTTGCGCACGTCGGATCTCGCCTTGCCCTTGGTAAAACACTGGGAGCGTCCCCTGGATTCCAAACACCATGTTCATAGGCTGCCCCGCGTTTTGCCCCATCCCGAGCTGCGAGTAGGACGCAAAGAGCCCAAGGTCCGGGACCTGATTGCGCTTGGCCAGTGCCACCGACGCTTCGGCGCGCACAATCTGTTGTTCCGAGGCGCGCAGGTCTGGACGGGTTGCGACAGCGATACGGAGCAGCGACTCCTCTGTAGCCCCTTCCAGCTCGGCGGGGATACGTAGCGTTCGGAGCGTGCGCTCGACCTCGAAGTCAGGGATTGCGGCACGGACCCCTAGAAGCAGCGCGAGTGCGACCTGGGCCTGGCGAAGTTGCTGCTGGGACGAAACGACTGCCTGTTCGGCCTCGAGAGCCTGAACCTCGATGCGCGCCAGTGCCCCCTCGTCGATCACCCCTGGATACCGTCTTCGTGACAGTGCAGCAGTGGCTTCGAGGCTTGCCTGGGTCTCACGAGAGAAGTCCAGCGACGCGCGGGCCAAGACAAGCTGTACGTAGGCTTGTTTCACCAGCCCTAGGAGGCTTCGCTCCGCATCGGCGCGTCCAAGGTGCGCGGCTTCGAGGGACGCCCGTGCGGCATCCCGCCTCAGCGACCGCTTGCCTGACAGTACATCGAAGATGGCATTGCCGTCCCCAAGCTGCCATTGGAGCGCGTATTGCTGGCATCCAACGCAGGCCTGTGCCGGGTGCGCCGTGTAGTTGAAGGTCGGTCCAGCCGCAAAGGAGGCCGTTGGGTTTGGAATGGCCGCCGCGGATTGCAGATCGGCCTCCGCTGAATGCACCTGGGACACTGCGAGCAGGATATCGAGTCCGCGGGTTCTGGCCAGGCGTACCGCCTCGGAAAGGGTCAGCAGCGACGGGATCGTTGGAGTCTCGGGGACTACACCGGAAGGGTCCACGGGGCGCGGCGGGTCAGCTGCAGCCAACGGTTGCGACACGAGGGCACTGGCGAGACCGAGAGCAAGGGCGAGCTTCATGGGGTAAACTCCTCGGCAACGGCCTGCTCGAGGACAAACAACGCGGTCCAGGCGGTTGCAACGGCGGTAGCGCGCTCAGTCCCCACCGTCAGGTACGTGCGTTCTGCGTCGAGCAGGTCGACCAGGTGTGTGGCCCCTTGCTCGAACTGCACGGTCACAATGTCCCGTGCGGTCTTGGCTCTGGGAAGGATCCGAGTGTCCAGAGACGTCAGCACCGCGCGAGCCCCCACGAACCCGGCCCAGGCGGAGGCTAGGTCGGAACCGACTTGAGCGTCTGTCTTTGCCCTGGACAGTGCGGCGGTATCCCGCGCGGCCCGAGAGCGACGCAGCTCGCCTTGTCCCTGGTAGAACAGCGGCAAGGTGGTCTCAATCCCTGGCGCCACATAGGTTGGACTCGCGCCGTCTTGTCCGAGCGCGCTGCTTGCGTAGGAGAGCGACAGCGACGTTGTAGGAAACAAGTTGCGCTTAGCGGTCTCGATCTGGGCGTTGGCAGCAAGCAGGGAGGCATCGGCGGCTTTGCGGTCTGGACGTCTTGCAAGCGCGCGGGGGCGGAGCGACCGTTCCGTCTCGCCTGCAACGCTGGCTGGGACTTGGAAGTCACGTAGGCTCTGATCGGTCGCAAAGGGGGGGACAGGACTGCGTGCGCCGAGCAAGAAGGCAAGGGCCACGCGGGCCTGAAGGACATCGTTGTCGGCGCGTGTCACGGCTTGCTCGGTCCCGAGCGCTTGAACCTCGACTCTTGCCAACGCCCCCTCGTCGATCACGCCTGGGTAACGACGTCGGGTGATGGCCAAGGTGCGTTGGAAGGACACTCGAAACGCCTTTTGGAATTCCAGCGTGGCCTCGGCCAGCGACAGCTGCACATAGGCTTGCTTCACTAGGGAGAGAAGGATCCGTTCCACATCGGCGCGCCGCTCCATGGCAACCTGCAGCGCAGCCTGGGCAGCATTGGTACGTGCCGCGCGCTTTCCCGAGAGCCGATCGAGAAGAGCCCCACCGTCGCCCAGTTGCCATTGCGCCGAGTAGCCGACGCATCCACTGCAAGGGGTTGGCACAGCGTAGTTGAACATGGGTCCGACGGCGAACGATGCTCTTGGGTTTGGCGTAGCAGCGGCACTTTGCACGTTGGCCTCGGCGCCCAAGCGGGCAGCGTCGGCCATGAGAAGGTCGAGCCCACGACGGCGAAAGCGTCCGACCGCGTCCTTGAGCGAGAGCGTGGCGGCAAAGGGCTCGGGCGGAGGGACCCTCGGCTGCTCGGCACGTACGACCGCAGCGGTCAAGGATAGGGTGAGCAGGAGGGAGGCTAGCGGTTTCATGATTCGGTGGTCGCCCCTCGTCTACGTCTTTCCCATCGGCTGCGCCAGAGTCCATGGTAAGAGGTTTGAACGCCGTGAGCCCTAGCCATTTCCTTTGCATTGTGACGAGCCTGCTGCTGGTATCCACGGCGGGAGCCGAGACGCGAACGGTGGACCGGATTGCCGTACGTTTTTGGGCATCCGAGACGGGCGGCGCGGAGCGACCTCAGTTCATCACGGAGCGTCTACTGGCCTTCGAGGGGCGTCTGGAGGCCATGGTCGAGGGGGCGGGCCCCACGGCGCCGCTGCAGGAACGTCTGCTTCGAGCTGCCATGGAGCGTCATATTGCGGAAGAAATGCTTTCGAGCCTGCGAGGCGAGGATCCGCGCGGGATGGCTCCCACGTGGAGGCTTTACGCGACGCTTGGACGGGCGCTGCTAGAGCGTGCGGGGGGCGAGGCGGCGGTGATGGTGGCGGCAGCGCTGGAGGGGATAGGAAGGGTCGAAGTGGATTCGGTACTGCGTCGGCAGGTTCAAGCGGCGGTGTACTTGGATCGAACGGGGACTCCGTTGCTCGAGCCGACCGATGAGCAGCTGCGCGAGTACTACCGGACGGCGCCGCATCCTTATCGCAATATCAGCTTCGACCGAGCGAAGGGGCCACTGGGGGGTTGGTTCTCCGTAGAGCGTCTGCGCGCGGCCGAGGGGATGTACTTTCAGGGGGCGCGGGCGCGGATCAAAGTGATCCGCGTGGTTCCCTAGCCACCGGTGCAGCGGACATGGGAGCCAGAACCACGCAGAAGCAGGCTGGTCGAGTTTTGGTTGCACTGCTGGGGCTGGGGCGTGTTGCGCATGCGGGCCCCTTCGATGATCCGTACGATCTGCCCAACGCGCCCCGTCCTCCTACCCTTCCCGAGCTGACCCATCCCGACCTGGAGGCGACGCTGGAAGCAACCATGGGGGTGATTTCACCTCGAGGAACCAATGTTTCGACTGTGGCCTATGTGCAACGGGTGGCCTTGGAGATCCCCGTTGGGGCACGCCGCTGGTTCGTGGGGTCAAACTATGAAACCGCAGCAAGCGCTGCGTACGGAGCGTTTGCGCTGGTCGGGGGCAACCTGGAGGTCTCGGGACGTACCGTGTGGGCGACGCGGACTGGTCTTGCGTTTGGCGGCGGGCTTGGTGTGGTGGCTCCGACAGGGGACTTCGGAGGCGATCCGCGGAGGGGAAGCATTGCACAGGACGCCGCGATGCTTCGTCCTTGGTCGCACGCGTCGTTCGAGCCTGCGGTGTTCGGACTGCGTCCGTTTGTGGACGTGCGCTCGTTGGATGGGCCCCTAGTCATACAGTTTCGCCAGGGGCTCGACTGGCTCTGGAGCGTTCGAGATGGCGAACAACGGCGTCTGGCCGCGCTGTTTGGACTGTATCTTGGCTATCGTTTTGGGAACTGGCTGAGCGCGGGGCTCGAGAGCTTCGAGCTTTACTTGATGGACCGCAGTGTGGCGGACAGCGACCGAGTGAGTCTGGTCCTGTCACCGAGCGCTCGGCTTGCACTCCCTTACGTGGAGCCTACAGTGAGCGCGTTCATGAGCCTGGGTTCCACAATGGAGGGACGGGCCGATCGGGTCTGGGGAATCCGTGTGGCTGTGACCCTGGTGTATGACACGTCCCAGCGGCGCATCGAGGTGGCGCCGACAGGACGGTAGCTAAACCAAACCCATCTTGAAAACCGCAGGTTCCGAGCCGCGGACCTCACCCCCCCAGCCCCCCTCTCCCTCGACATTTTCCTT
>CAITRH010000380.1 GCA_903894755.1 uncultured delta proteobacterium | reverse complement strand
CTAACCGCTCCCTCACGGTCGCGGTGCTTGGAACAAGTATTTCCTAGGGAGTCCCTTATGACGCGTAGCAGATGTTCGGATGCCGGATGACGGCTACAGCCGCTCGAGAACGACCGCGATCCCCTGTCCGCCCCCAATGCAGGCGCTCCCCACAGCATAACGCCCACCCCGACGCGCCAGTTCATACACCAAATGCGCCGTAATCCGCGCCCCACTCGCGCCAAGCGGATGCCCCAACGCGACCGCCCCTCCGTTCACATTGGTCTTGTCCCGGTCCAGGCCAAGCTCCTTCTCGACGGCCAAGTACTGCGGTGAAAATGCCTCATTGACCTCCACGAGATCCATGTCCGCAAGGGTCAGCCCCGCCCTCGCAAGCGCGCTCCGTATCGACGGCGCGGGCCCAATGCCCATGATCGACGGGTCCACCCCCGCTACTCCCCACTGCACTACACGCGCTAGCGGCTTCAATCCTTTTGACAACGCGTAACTCTCCGTCGCCAAGACAAGCGCCGCTGCACCGTCGCAAATGCCCGACGCATTGCCCGCTGTCACAACCCCGTCCTTCTTGAACACCGTAGGAAGCTTCGCCAAAGTCTCCGGGGTCGTCTGAGGACGAGGGTGTTCATCCACGGCAAAGTTCACCGTCGCCTTCTTCTGCACGATGGCAAGCGGGGCGATCTCGTCTTTGAAGTACCCCTTCTCATTGGCCGCAGCCCAACGCCGCTGACTCCCAAGCGCGTACCCATCGACGTCAGCCCGGCTCAGACCGTACTTGACCGCCAAGTTCTCTGCGGTCATGCCCATGGGAAGGCCGCAATAGCTGTCGGTCAGACCGGTCCAGAGCGAGTCCTCCAGGGACGGGGCCTTGCCGAACGCAAAGCCTTCCCTCGAGCCCCGAAGCACGTGAGGCGCCTGGGACATGTTTTCTGTCCCTCCCACCAGCACCACCTCCGCGTCGCCCAAAAGGAGCAGCGACGCACCGTCAATGACCGCTTGAAACCCAGAGCCACAAAGACGGTTCACTGTCACTGCAGGAACCTCCACGGGTACACCTGCTTTGAGGCCCACATGGCGCGCCAGGTAGATGGCATCGGGGCTCGTCTGGAGCACGTTGCCAAAGATCACGTGCCCTACGGATTCCTTGGCCACCCCAGACTGCTCGAGCGCCGCTTTGGAGGCGTGCACGGCCAGGTCGGTGGCGGAGATCCCTTTGAGGGCCCCCTGCATGGCGCCAAAAGCAGTGCGCTTGGCGCCGAGGATCACAATCGAAGATGTTAGTCTGGCCATGATGATGGTTCCGGGTTGGGAGAAAAGGTTGCGGTCCTCTTCTGTGGTCGGTTGCCGTCGTAGACAAGCCTTGATCAGCCGCGACGACGCGTCTGCCACACCATGACTTCGCTCTCCCGATCCAGCGGGCCACCATGGAAGTCGCCAAAGACGTCGTCGACCTGAAACCCGTTGTAGTGAAGAAGAGCCTCCCACTCCTGCGGGAAATACTGGCGGTGCGCCAACGGTGTGCACCACGCGGTCTCAGGCGCCTTCACGGGCTCGAACACCATCGACACGAAAAGAATCTGACGCACCGGGTCGTAGTCGAAGTGCTCCCAGTTGCGAACCAAGTCGCCGGTAGACGGATGCCGAAACCGCGGCACGTGAAAGGCTCGCGCTGGGTCGCGCGCCAGATCCCTCGGGTTCGGAACAGACAGGTCCACCACGAAGTGTCCGCCGGGCGCCAGGTGGCGACGAACGCCCTCAAAGAAGGCCTCCAGATCGGCTCGGTCGTACAGGTGCAGCGCCGTATTGAACGGACAGATGACAAGCTCGAAACGCTTGCGCAAACGGATTCGACGCATGTCCCCCTGGCGCAGTCGGACCAATCCACCAAGCCCCTCGCTTCGGACTTTCTCCTTCAGGTCGTCCAGCATGGCCTGCACGTGATCTACCGCAGTAATGGCAAGCCCCTTGCGGGCGATGGGAAGGGTGATGCGGCCGTTGCCTGCGCCGTACTCCAGCACGGGCCCGCCAAGACGCTCGGCTATTGCGGCATAGAACGCAACGTCATCGACGCGATCCTGGTAGGTCGCGCTGTAGTACAGGGGATCTTCGAAGTGAGCACGGGCGCCAGCCTCGAGCTCGCGGTCTGGCGCTGTCTTCGACTGGGGATCGGAACTAGGTACCAAACTCGCGCTTGTTGGTTGCGACGATGTACTCCGCGACGACGTCATGTGTGGGGCGGTCGAAGTGAACCCGCCCTTCGGCTATCTCACGGAGCGCGGTGACAGCAGCCTTGTTTTTCGATTGCACCAGCGCGTGAGCTCCCTTCATGAGCTGACGACACCGCTGGGCAGCGAGCACAACGAGAGCGAAGCGGTTCTCTTCGCGCTCAAGACAATCTTCGACAGTGACGCGAGCCATGGGAGCAGCTTTCTGGCCAAACCGGCCTCGTTGGGCGCGCCACGATAGTCCGCACGCGCCCGCTCGGCAAGTCGCCTTCAGGGACGAATGATCTTTGTCCCCGACGGCGGCGTGAACTCGAACCTGCGCATGTCGACGGAGACATTTCGCTTCGGATCGATGAAGTCAAAGCGGTTTCGATTCCCCTGTCCATCGAGCACCATGACCCGCAGCACCTGAAAGGCCTGCTGATCGACATAAAACAACACCTTCGTGTAGGCCGGGGACGCGACCTTGGGAAGCCCCACCAGAATCCATCCACCCGGGAAGTTCCATGTCCCCTTGTTGCCGGCATAGAGCTCGAAGGTGAACGTCTCGGAGAGTTTCCCTCCGCCCGTCAGGAACGACAGGGCCGCAGGAAACTGCGACTTGTCCATCGGCTGCTCGAACATCTGGCTATTGGCGGCCTCGTACACCTTCACGATCTTGCCGTCCGCTACGACTCGGTTGTCCTTGGGATCGTCGTAGGCCCAATCCATCTTGCCCGGCTTGACAAACACCACTCGTCCGCTGGAGATCTTCTCCTGGCGGTAGGCCTTGGCCCAAAACTTCTGTCGAAAGCCCGCCTGGAACGAGCCCGTCGCATCGTAAAACTCTTGTACTTTCGCCACCACTTCGGCCGCCTTCGCGGCTGGCTCGGGAGGAGGCTCCGCAGCCGGAGCCGCAGGCGTTGGCTCGGCGGGCTGGGCCTGGACAAGTGAGAATGGGACAGAACCCGCAAGCAATAGGGCAAATAGGAGACGCGCTTTCATCGGAAACCTCATAGGGGGAGCTACACGACTTGGACGGGTATGCAAGAAAAATGAGCCACTCACGGGAACCGTCCCGTCGCCACCAGCAGGTCGAGACGCGCCTGACGTGCCGTGTCTTCCGCTACCGCCACCAGCGTTTCTGCGTCCCTCGCACGACGTTCCGCGTCGATCACCTCCAAGTTGGTCGTCGCCCCCGCTCGATACGCCAGCGTGGCAAGCTCCTCGGCCGTCCGCGCCAAACGCGCAGCCTCCCGCGACGCCACCAGGGAATCATCCGCACGGCGCATCGCTTCAAACGACCCCCGCACCTCGGAACGCGCCTGCCGAAGCGTCGCCTCCAGCCCGATGCGCGCCTCCTCGGAGAGCTCCTTGCGCTCTCGCATAAGCCCATACCGAAGCCCACCGTCGTAGAGAGGAAGGGTCAACACAAGCTGCGCCTGCCAGCCCGTCAGCGGCAACACCAGCGACGGCGGATTCTGGTAAAAAGGCTGCCCAATCGCCGTCAGCAGCGGTCCATAGTCGGTCCATGTGTCGCGCACCACGTGCTCTGCTGCCCGAAGCCGCGCACGCGCCGCTGCTACGTCCGTTCGCTGATCGGTCTCGGCCAACGCTGCCCCGAGCGACTGCGGCTGCGACAACGTCGCTGCATCCTCTACTTCCAGCGGCCCCTCAGCCCCTGCCAGAACCCCAAGAGCCTCGCGAAGACGCACAATAGACGCGATCAGTAACTGTATCTGCGCCTCGTCCACCGCCACTTCCTGCTCCGCTCGAACGACATCAAGACGGTTTCCCACCCCACCCGCAAGACGCTGCCCCGCAAAAGCCGCATGCGCCTTTGCTGTCACCATCGCACGCTCCATCGCCTCGAGCACCCGACGCTGCGCCACAATCGACAAATACGCCCTTGCTACAGCATAGGCTACCTGACGACGTGCTTCCCCCTCCGAGGAGCGCACCACCGCTACGTTGTCTTCAGCATGAGACCACGCCGCCCACCCCTTTGGATTGATCAGAGGTACGCTCAGCGTCAGGTTTGCGGCAAGTTGGTCAACCCCTGCAATGACCCTCCCGCTGAGGACCCGATCGTTGTCCAAACGTGTGTACGTACCATTTCCTATGAGCGTTGGAAGCGACGTGGACCGCACCTCTCGCACAACGGCCTCTGCCCTTCGTACCTCCGCCTGCGCCACCCGCGCACTCGGATTGCGCTCGAGTGCACGACGTACTGCCATGTCGAGCGACACCCGTTCCATTGCCGAGGACGTCGACGCCCACAAACCTAGTGCCAAGAACACTAAAGAACGCACTATGCCTCCACCGGGTCGCCATCTTCCGTTTCCTCACGTGGCTCGCGCTTCGCAAAACGCTCGAGCAGCGTGTAGAGCGACGGGATCAAAAACAGTGTAAAAAATGTCGACACCGTCAGCCCCCCAATGACCGCTCGTGCAAGGGGAAGATTCGCTTCACTCCCCTCCCCAATCCCAAGCGCCATCGGCACTAGCCCCACTATCGTCGCAATGGTGGTCATCAAAATGGGACGAAGCCGAGTCCGCGCCGCCTCCACCGTCGCCTCGATGAGCGGCTTGCCCCGTGAACGAAGCACATTGGCAAAGTCCACGAGCAACACTCCGTTCGAAACCACGATCCCGATCATCATGATGATCCCCATCACACTGTTGACACTCAGGGTCGTCTTCGTAGCGTAGAGCATCGCAAACACGCCCGTCACGCCAAGAGGGACGCTAAACATGATGACCAGTGGGTCCACAAGCGACTTGAACTGGGACGCAAGCACCATGTAAACCAGCGCTAAGGCCATGATCCCTGCCATCCCTAGCCCCGAAAAGGCCTGCTTCTGTGCAAGCGTCTGCCCCCCAGCCTGCACAGTGAACCCGTCAGGAGGGGGCGTGTCCGCCAAGACCTTTTCTACTGCCGCACTTGCCGTACCTAGGTCCTTGCCCGGCGCAACGTTCGCCGTGACATCGATGATGCGCTGCAAGTACTTTCGCGTGATCATCACAGGACCGCTCGAGCGCTCTAGACTTGCTACGTTGGCCAGCGACACAAGACCGCCCCCCTTGGCCCGCAAGTACAGATCGTTCATGTCCGCTACGTTGGACCGAAACCGATCGGCCATGCGCACGTTGATGAAGTACTCGTTGCCTGTCTTCTTGTCGATAAAGGGGATCGGCGCAAACTGCGTGTTGCCTACCAAACTGGTCAACACAGTCTGGGCGACATCCTGCTCGCTAATGCCAAGAGTCCCAGCTTTCTCCCGGTCCACCGTGACGTCGATCTCCGGGTAGTTCTCCTCCCGCGAGATCTGAAGGTCCGTAAGAAGTGGACGTCCCTCGCTATCGCTTAGCTCGCGCAGCTTGGGAAGCAGCTTCTTTGCATACTCCGCCCCGTCCTGCAGATCGAACCCAAGGATCTCGACGTCGATTGGCGCCGGGGAGCCGAAGTTCGTGATGCGCTTGACAATGCCGCCAGCAAAGAACGTCACCTGGGTCCCAGGGAAATCCTGCTTCAACGCCGCTCGAATCAGTTCTACTGCGTCCACATCGCTCACGTCGCGTTGGAGCTTCGGAATCAGGTTGACGTTGAGGTTGCCGGCATGTTGCCCCGTGTTGGTCGAGAAGATCGCGGTCCTTCCAAGAGGAAGCCCACTGTCGGATAGCTGCGTAAAGAAGAGCGCTGGACGACCCTTCGCTGGCCCAAGAGCCCGCGTTACCGTATCCTCGAGCCTCGCCGCAACCAACTCGGTCCGCTCCACTCGGGTCCCGATGGGACTCTTGTACATCACGGTCAGCTGGCTCTCGTCGGTCTGTGGGAAAAACTCTGTCCCGATCTTCTTGAGCAAGAACAGCGACCCGACAAACAGTCCTAGAATGCTCGTGATCACCAGAAACCGATGGCGCAGCGCCACACTGAGCATCCTGCCATACGCGTTGTCCATCGCGTCGAGCCCCCTCGTGAGCGCCGCCGCCAGCCCCTTCGAGGTCGCCCCATGTGGCACTGGCTTCAGCCACCGCAAACACAAAAGTGGGGTCACAGTCCGCGATACGAAGAAACTCATCGCCAACGCAAACGTGATGGTGAGCGCCAGCGGCATGAACAGGTTCTTCTGTACCCCTGTCAGAAACACCACCGGGAAAAACACAATCACCGTCGTGATCGTCGACACCAAGATGGGCATCGCGACCTCCTGCGCCGCCTTCAACACCGCGGACTTGGCATCCTTCTCGATCGCAAGATGACGGTGGATATTCTCCAGCTCCACAATGGAGTCGTCCACCAGCCTCCCCACCCCCAACGCAAGTCCTCCCAAGGTGAACACGTTCAACGTCTGCTTGGTAAAGTAGAGCAAGATAAAGGTCGCCACAATGGACAGTGGTATCGCAATCGACACGATCAGCGTGCCGCGAAGGCTCGCCAAGAACACTAGGATCACCACCATCGCGAGGATGCCCCCCTGGATCGCCTCGTGCTCCAGGGAGCTCACCGCCGACCGGATATAGGTCGACTGGTCAAAAGAGGTCTCGAGACGCACATTGGGAGGAATGGCACGCAGCTTCGACATCGCTGCCCGTACTCCATCCACAACCTTTATCGTGTTGGCCCCTGGCTGCTTGAGAACCCGAAGGTACACCCCTCGCTTCCCATTGATCCGCACAATGTTGGTCTGGTCGGCCGATATGTCTTCAACCTTCGCAATGTCCCCCACCCGCACCGGGGAAGCACTCTGACCAACAGTAACCGTCCCTCCCGCCCGCACTACGACGTCTCGAAGCGGACGCGCGTCCTCGACCTGCGTGTTGGTAAAGACATTGTAGTCGTAGTCGCCCGTGCGAAGGTCTCCGCTCGGCATCAGTAAGTTCGCCGTCTTGACTGCGTTCACCACATCGAGCGCTGCCAAGCCGCGAGCACGCAATAGATCGCGGTCCATCTCGACCTCGATCTCGCGGACCTTGCCGCCCCCCACCGTGGCGCTGGCAACACCAGGGAGACGCTCGATCTGTGGCTCGATCACGTTGTACGCTAGGTCGTACAGCTGACGCTCGTCGAGACCTTCCCCTGTTACGTTGATCTGAAGCACCGGGATGTTCGTAATGTCGAACTTGAGGATAAACGGCTGCTGGATTCCAGGTGGCAGCGTGTTCAGAATGAGCGCTACACGCTGCTGTACCTCGAACTGCGCGTTGTCGAGATTGACATCGTAGTTGAACCACGCCGAGACGATGGAAACCCCCTGCTTTGAAACGCTCTCGACCCGGTCAATGCCAGGTGCCGCTGAAACAGCGCGTTCCACAGGCTGCGTCACCGACTTCTCGATGTCGGCTGGGCCCGCTCCAGAGTAAAACGTGGCAACCCGTACCACGGGAATGTTGATGTCGGGAAACAGGTCGACAGCGAGGCGATCCAAGGCAAAAAAGCCAAGCGCCAAGACCATCATCGACATCATCAGAATAAATACGGGGTTTCGTAGCGCAAGCCGAGTAAGCCACATGAACAGACCTCAGGGAACCCCCGTGGACAACGCGGGCGCCGGAGCATCGACTTTCGCGGTCCCCGTGTAAGGATCGATATTTCGAACAACACGCACCGGGGAACCGCTGGAAAGAAGATCCACCCCCGCAATCACAATCTCTTCGCCAGGAGCAAGCCCCGAGGTCACTTCCAGCCAGGTCCCCTCGTCAACGCCCACCTCGATGCGCCGACGTTCCACCTTGTTGCCGCTCAACAGCACAAAGACGTACGCCTCGCCGCTCGACAGCGTGACCGCCGACGCCGGCACAAAAGGAGCCCTGGGATGGGTCGCTACCACAATCGCGCCGCGTCCAAACATGCCAGGTCGAAGGCTCCCGTCGGGATTGGGCAACTGTACTTCGGCGTCCAGAGTCCGTGTCAACGGATCAAGCGTCGGTGCAAGACGCACGACCTTGCCTACCATTTGCTTTCCTGGAAACGCATCGAGTGACAAATGCGCCTCCTGACCCACATGGAGCACTGCAAGATCCCGTTCGGTTACAGTGATAAAAAGCCGGAGCGTGTCGACACGCACCACTGTAAGGATAGCGCCGCCTCCAGGGGGACCCACCAGTGCACCTGGGTCGAGACGCCGCACGGAGACGACCCCGTCCATGGGAGCCTCAATTCGGGTTTCGCCAAGGCGTACGGCAAGAGCAGCGACCTGCGCTTGGGCGGCAGCTCGCAGCGCCTCGGTCTGGGCGAGCGCCGCGCTGGAGTTCGAGAGTTCCTGCTGCGACACGACGCCGCTAGGTGCGAGCTGCGTGGAGCGTTCGAAGTTGGTGCGGGCGAGGGTCCATGAGGCCTGGGCCTGCGAAAGGTTTCCACGAGCCGCGGAAAGCTGGTCGGGCAGATCGCTCGGGCGAACGAGCGCGACAAGCTGGCCTCGTTTCACCCGGTCGCCTCGGTCGACCAACACGGCATCGAGAATACCAAGCGTCTTCGAGCCCACATCGGCCTGGGCGATGGGGCGAAGCTCGACGGGGGCGCGTACCTCGACCTGCACGTCGCGGACCCCCACGGGAGCTACGGATACTAGAGGAGGCGGGCGCGATTTGGGCGACTCCACACCAGACTTCGCGCATCCAGCAATAAAGAGCGCCGCGAGGAAAACGGACTTCATGAGGTGCGAGTCGGATGGCGCGGACGGTCCACGCGTTGCGTTGATTTTGAAGTTTACCCGAGCGCCAAAGTGACTCGATCAGTCTCGGTAGACTCTTCATGCGTCTCGGTAGACTCTTTAATCGTCACTGGAGACGGATGGAGGGTCAATACGCCCCAAACCCGCGTCCCAGCGCCTCGGAAAACAGGTTGCACAAGGCGTGGAATGCAACGCTGGCGCCGATCCCTCCCGTGCGTGCGCGCAGCCACCCGAAAAGAAGCGATGGGAAAAACACCGCAAGCCGTGTCCCTCGGTGCACCGTCAGCACATGCCCTAATGCGAAAATCGCGCTGGTCAGAACCAGTCCCCACCCGACCCTCACCCCTAAGAGCCGAACCCGAGGAGCCAGCTCCTCGTCAAGCCGCGTCTGCAAATACCCCCGAAAAAACGCTTCCTCGGGAAGTGCCACCACGAGGAGTTGCCCAGTGGCGTCGTTCAGCAGCCCGGGCCACGACCACGTGAACTGTTGCGTAGGCGCCCACCAGACCCGCCAGCCTACATAAAACGGTACGAACGTCACGAGCGCTGCCCCCAACGCCCAGAGTAGGCCGTGCAACCCGTCGCGCCCAAGCCTCGTCCAATTGATGGACCTCCGCAGCGCAAGCCCCCCAACGGCTAGCCCGTACCGCTCCGCCGTGTCGTCGTCGAGACGCCACACGGTCGCCCACGTTGCCGCAAAGAAAATCATCGCGACCGCCGTCCCTACCGCGCTCGCCGGAAGAAACACTGAAACCAACGTCACTGCCGTCGCTACCCCGGCTGCCACCAGCAGAGGACCGGTTACTCCCGACACGAAAGCCTCGCTACATACGGCTCCGTGTGTCCCGCCTCGAGGTCCTGCCACGCGACGTACCATTCGCCCTTGGCGCGCCCAGGAGCTAGCCATGGACGAGGCTGGTCGCCAGTCACCTTGCCGAACGTGTTGATCACCCCAACCCCGTCGCGCGATACCCGCGCCACACGAACTTTCCCCCTCTCGTAAAACGCCATCAGGACCTCCCCGTTGACCCCGACGCCGAGCGATGGACGTGATCCGAACGGGGTGAAGCGCTTTCTCCACACCACCAGCCCTTTGAGAGGATCCACAAGCGCAACTACCGCCCCCGAAGCGCTCTGCCACGCAAGAAAACACCCGTCGCGCCCGCACACCATGGCAGGCAAATCCCCGTCGACCTTGTCCTCGTTCACCAACGCGACGTCGCCGAGCTCGCGGTCACGACGCTGCTCGACGCCTCCCCCTGGAACCGGCGTGGTGGGGGCCTTGGACGAGAGCCCTTCGGTGAGCTCGGGAAGATCGAAAGGGAGACGCATGCGATAAATTAATGTCTTGTGGCCTCGCTCGAGCGCATACGCGACAAACAAGGCCTGCCCTATCGCCACTGCCGGAATCTTGAGCTGCGGAGCGCGCTCTTGCTTCGTCGCCACGTAGTCGGTCGCCCGCACCTCGGGACCAAGCACATCGAGCTCACGAGAGAGATGACGCAAAAAAAGATCGTAGCCCTCCTTGTCGCGATCGTCGCGCCAAGCAACGTAAAAGGTCCCGTCCTGCGCCCGCTCCATCGTCGGCCAGTAGTCGCCTGGACGCTCCGCTCCCACCAGCGTGCTCTTGCCATCGATGCGCCCCTCGGCATCCAGCCAACGAACCCGCACTCCAGGCTCGCGTCCGCTGCTGTCCCAATACAGAAGGACTATCCGATCGCCAACCGCAAGAAGCGACGGCCTCTGCACCGAGTCGGCCTCTGGGGTGATGTCGCGCGCACGGCTAAGGGAACGTCCAGTGGGATCGATCAAAACAGAATAGGCATGGCGCACACGCTCATGTGGATCGACCCAGGTGACCACCGCCCCTTTGGAGGTGACCGCGACGCTGGGACGTTCGACCTGGTCCTGGTAGCCAACCCGAGGGTGCGCAAACCCGACGAGACGACACAGGGCCGACGGGTGCGTCGACGCGGCCGAGACCTGGTCTACAAATGCTCTTGCCACGGCGCCGCCTCCGTGCCCGGTCGACGCTTGAAACCTCGCTAGCGCCTTTTCCGTGTTCCCCGAAGCAAGTTGGCGCTGCCCTTCGGTCACGTCGAGCATCCACTTGGGTTCGTCCAGCTCGCCGCTCGGCTGGGGCGCCGCAACACTCGACGCACTCGGCGGCGACGAAGGGACCGGGGAGACGGACGCCGACGCCACCACCGGGAGGCTCGAAGGGCGAAGGCTTGTCCACGCCACGTAGCCTCCGGCGGCAGCGACGCTTGCCAGCACGAACGCTGCCACGAGACGAGATACGCCTAACGAGGAGATCGGCGCTTGCGACGCACCACGCGAGGACGGGGCCGGGTTCGACGGAACCGGCAGAAGCTCGTCGGCAGACGGCGCGGTTGGAAACGACAACGGGGAAAGGCCACGCGAACCCGAAAGGGGCGGGGTGGCTGGAGAGGCCAGAAGCTCGACGTCGTCAGCCGCTAGCTCCTCGGCGATGGCCGCCATATGAGCCGGGTCGACCTCGCCGATCGCATTGACCTGAAGCAGCGCAATGGAAGGGACCCCAAGGGCCCGTGCAAGCGCTTCGGCCAAGTCAAGAGCCGACTGAAAACGCAATTCCACGTCCCGTTCGAGCGCTCGGAGCAGCCATTCGTCGAACGCGGGAGGCAGGTCGGGGCGGAACATGGACGGTACGGGAGGAGCGGCCGTGGCGATGGAGGCAAAGGTCATGGCGACCCCTTGCTCGGTGCTCCACACCGCACGTCCCGTGAGGCACTCGTAGGTGATGCAGCCTAGAGCCCAGAGGTCCGAGCGATGGTCGACCGACCCTTTCCCCTTGACTTGTTCGGGGGACATGTAGGCCGGGGTCCCGAACACGGCCCCCTCGCGGGTGAGGCGCACGGTTTTCTCGTCGGCGTTGACCGGCGCGTAGAACTTGGCGAGGCCGAAGTCGAGAAGCTTGATGACCTCCTCGCCCTCATCGGTCTTGGTGATGTGGATATTTTCCGGCTTGAGATCGCGATGGACAATGCCGATCGCATGGGCCTTGGCAAGGCCGCGGGCGCACTGAGAGATGACCTTGACCGTGGTGGCCGAGTCGATGATGCGGATCCGGATCATGCGGTCGTAGAGCGACTCGCCGCGAAGCAGCTCCATGGCGATGAAGGGGCGTCCATCCTCGAGCCGTCCCGAGTCGTAGACGTCGACGATGTGGGGGCTTCGGATGCTGGCAGCGGCACGCGCCTCGCGGAAAAAGCGTTCGATGACGATGATCGAGCTTGCGAGCTCGGGGGCGAGCACTTTGATCGCCACGGGCTTGCGGAGCATCGTGTGAACGCACTCGTAGACGGCAGCCATGCCGCCACGTCCGATTTCGCGGGTCACACGATACTTTCCGGCCAAGAGCGTTCCGGGCGGGATGGAGGCTTGGGAAGATGCGGGCATTCGCGGTCCGGCGGTTCAATTCTTACGCCGACCCAGGGGTCCGCGGCAAAGCAGAAGAACGTGGGCCCTCGGGATCCGCGTAGGCCCCATCGCCACGCCTCGAGACACCGATTTGCTCGGAATGGCTTGAAACACCGCGCATCGCATCGATAAACCACCCCCATCTCGAAACCGGCCGTTCCCGCCAAACTCCGTTTTGGCCTGCGGTGCCTGCTCACGTACTTTAAGTACGCTGCGCGGGCTCCTCGGCCAAAGCCTCGTCTGGCAGAAACGGCGGGTCTCGATCTGGACGTGGTTTAGCATTCCAGCAGAACAGGACCGGTGCGGTCTGGATGCGAGGGTTAGGAAATTATGCGCAAACGAAGTCGGTGTGTTCATGCGGTGTACGTCGCTTCGGCGACGCTGGTGGCGTGTGCGAGCTCCGGTGGGGACAACGCGGGCGGTTCGGACGCTGCGTCCGATGACGTCACCACCACCATCGATGGCGCCACCGCCGACGCTGCCGTCGGCTCGGACGGGGGCAGGGACGCAAGGGGCGATGGGAGTGCGGATACGGGACCGGTCGACAGCGGGTATGTCCCTGTTCCTGGGTGCACTCCTACGAAGCCGCCCAACGAAGACCCGATCGATCCGGAGTTCCTCGATGAGAATTGCGACGGCTCCGACGGGGTCCTGCACCAGTGCGTCTTCGTCGCGGCCGACGGCGACGACACCAACAGCGGGATCCGTTCGGCTCCGGTGAAAACGATCGCCCAGGCCATCACGACGGCACGCGACCAGGGCAAGAGCGTGTGCTTAGCCGGGGAGACCTTCACCGGTGCGGTGGCCATGGTGAGCGGGGTCAGTCTGTACGGCGGGTTCAACGAGAAGGTGTCGTTTGCCTTCCATCGTGAGACGGGGACCGAGACAGTCCTCACCAACGCCGGGACCGTCGTGGCCGCGACGTCCATCGACGCCGAGACGCACCTCGAGGGGGTGAGTCTGCGCGCTAGCACCCCAACGGAACCTGGCGAAGGGGCCTACGGGGTCCGTCTCAGTGGAGGCAGTGCGGCGTTCTTCGTGCGGTACAACTTCATTGCGGTCGGGGACGGGCAGGCAGGGACCGCAGGGACGAAGGGGGTCGACGGGACCGCGGGGGTAAACGGAACCGACGGGATCGCAGGCCTGAGCAGTTGCGCAACGGGGGGACGTCCAGGAGCGGTTGGTGTCGAGTCTCCCTGCGCGGGCGGGGCCAGCGGCAACGGCGGACGAGGCGGCAACGACGACGAAGCTGGTGTCGCCGGGGTGACCCCGACCGGGGGAGGCGCGGGAGGCGCAGGCGGGGCAAAAGGGACTACCACCTGGGGGATCTGCCAGCCCAAGACGGACGGCGGCGATGGTGCACCGGGGCAGCCTCCCGCCCTACCGGGCACCACGGGCACCGATGCAGCGAAGGGGACGGACCGAGGAACCCTCGACAGTGTGGGACGTTTTGCCGTTTCATCGGGACAAAAGGGGGGCGACGGTGGCCCTGGCGCGAATGGCGGCGGTGGCGGAGGAGCCGGCGGTCGTGGCCCGTTGAGGACCACGTGCAACACGTCGGACTGCGCCCCTGGCGGCGGCTCGGGCGGCACTGGCGGTTGCGGAGGCAAGGCGGGGACTGGGGGGACCGCGGGCGGTGCGAGCATTGGCATTGGCGTTTCCGCAGGGCAGCTCACTGCAGCGGGCAATGTCATCACTACGGGTCGTGGCGGAGCGGGGGGGGTTGGGGGAGCGGGAGGCTCGGGAGGGGCTCCTGGAATTGGCGGTGCGGGCAAGCCGAAACCGACCAGCGCCTGGACCGGCGCAAGCGGAAAAGGGGGGGACGGTGCACCTGGTGGAACGGGCGGTGCGGGGGCAGGGGGAGCGGGCGGGCCGAGTGCCTGTGTGGCCCTCACGGCTTCCGTAGTGGCGCCCGACATGGAGACGGCAAACACCTGCGCGACGGGGACCGGCGGTGTGGGGGGAGCCGGCGGGGTGACGGCCAATAAGGGACTCGACGGCGAGGCGGGAAAGAGTCTGACGTTCTGACCTCTGCAGAGATCGAGCGTGACGGCAAAATCGGTCGTTGGGTCCTCGTTCCAACGAAGAAATAGTTTGCGTTCCCCCAGATTTCCGAGCGAACCTTCGTCCCATGCCGCGTTATGCTCTCGCCGATCTCCACCTCGGTCTCCGCGACCTTTTCGATAAACGCCTAACGGATCTCCAGCGCTCCCGGGCAGGGCAGTACTACGAAGCGGAGCTTCGGGAGCATCTCAAGGGGCTCGAGGCTCTTCCGCCCGCCGTTGTAGGGGGTCTTCCTCACGCCCAACAGCTCGGCGACATGGACACTCGGCACGACGGGCTCGGCGAGGTCATCTTTTTTACGACCGAAGCGGTCCTGAGGGATCCGGATGCCTCGGTGGAGTCTCGTACGTCAGCTCAGCGTGTGCGCGACAGCTTCGTGCCCAAGCTACGCGAGCTCGCCGACGCTTACGCCACTGAAGCAGAGCGGGCGCTGGAGCGAAAACCGTTGCTCCTAAGCATGGAAAAAGAGCTCCGGAGTTTTCCGGTGGTGGGCGGACGCACTCTTTTTGACGTCGCGACGGCGTTTCTCGAGGCGGGGGAGAAACTGCACACACTTTTAAGCGCCCGCGGAGACGTACCTCGCGGAATGCGCAAGGGGGTCGCGGCCCTCCGGTCCGCCGCCGTCGGGACCCTCAACCGATGCCGTGCCGAGCTCCGACGTGAGGTCGAACGAACTCCGTCCCTCCCACGGGATACCGAAGGACGGGTTTTTGGCTACTTCGACGTGCTCGAGCAGATGCAGACGAGCCGGTCCAGTTCCAAGGCAACGCACCCAACGCAGCCAACGCAGCCGGCGCAGCCAACGCAGCCAGCGCAGCCAGCGCAGCCAGCGCAGCCAGCGCAGCCAGCGCAGCCAGCGCAGGTCTCCAAGGAGGGAGGAAAGGCGCCGAACGGATGACACCTTGATCGACGAGGCCTTCGGCTCGATCTCCTTCCGAATTAAACAAAAACCATCTTGAAAACCGCAGGTTCGAGCCGCGACCCCCGCGACCCAGGGTTACCCACCCTGG
>CAITRH010000379.1 GCA_903894755.1 uncultured delta proteobacterium | reverse complement strand
GGGCGCTGTGAAAGGGCGAAATAGCGAGGGGTGAGGTCTTCGGTTCGAACCTGCGGTTCTCAAGATGGGTTTGGCTTAGCTAAGCGCTCGCAACCCAGCGGGCCAGCACCACTGTGATGTTGTCGGGGCCGCCGTTTTCGTTGGCGCGGGCGATCAGCCGTGCGGCGGCGGTTTTCAGGTCGGAAGCGCCGAAGACGATTTCCCCCATCTCGGGATCGGACACCGGTCCGGAGAGACCATCGGAACAGAGCAGGTACGCGTCGTCGGCCCGAGGCTGCTCGAAGCGAGTGTCAACCTTGACCGTGTCCTTCATGCCAAGGGCCCGCACGATCACGTTTTTGTGTGGGAAATTAGCGATTTCGTCCGCCGTCAGACGCTTCATTTTGATGTAGTCGTTGAGGAGCGAGTGGTCCTCGGTGAGCAACTCCACGGTGCCATCGCGGAACCGGTAGACCCGAGAGTCGCCGACGTGAGCGATGTAGACACCGTCTTCGACGGCAAAGAGCGAGACGAGGGTGGTCCCCATGCCTCGTTGACGCGGGTCGCGCTGGGCGCTCTCGAAGATCCTCAAGTTTGCGAGCTTGACGCTCGTGATGAGGCGGTTTTCTTCGTAGCCCTTGGAGCGGTCCATTTTGTACGGCCAGGTCCGCTCGGGATCGTTGGCCGTTGCTGAAAAAAACTCTTTCATCGCCTCGACGGCCATGCGGCTTGCGACCTCACCGGACGCGTGTCCCCCCATGCCGTCCGCGACGATGTACAGCCCTACCTCCTCGAGGATCGAGAAGTTGTCCTCGTTGTGGGTGCGCTTCATGCCGACGTTCGTTTCGCCAGCGACTTCGATTCGGAGCGGTCCTCCCACGTTTCACCTGTGCTGACGTTAGTACCGGTTGCGGGCTGACGGAGTGTTAATCCGCACGCCTCCCTCACGACACCCTAAGGCTTAGCCGCCCTGGGCTGATTTGAACCTCCCTTTCTGTGCGGCCCAGCGACGCACCTCCTCCTTTTCCCTTGTTTCATGCGGTGGTGGTGAGCGCAGGTGGCCATGATCATATCTGACCTTGTGTGAACCGCTGTTTTCGGCTGGGGGGGCGGGGCGCAGCGTCGCCGCCATCGGATACCTCCCCCTCGCCGGCTCGCAACGCGCACATGTGCGCACCGCTTCCGACGGCCTCGCGCGAGTCCGGAAACCTCCTCGAGGACGACGCCCGCTCGCCAAAGGGCGGTCCCCGCCATCGTCCCCCTTCGAGCGTGTACCAACCTTCCACGCGACGTCAGCCCGCACCGGTTGGCGTGGTTGGCGTTGTCTGCGCCGGCTCCGTGCGCAGCCATCGGCTAAGAATTGCATTCAACCTATCCATATCGATCGGCTTGGTCAGAAAGTCGTCCATTCCGGCGGCGACGGTATGCTGGCGGCTTTCCTCGAAGGCATCGGCGGTCAGGGCGATGATGGGCAACCGCTGCTTTCCGTTCGCAGCCTCCCATTGCCGAATCTGCTCGGTGGCAGAGCAGCCGTCCAGGACCGGCATCTGGAGATCCATCAGCACAAGATCGGGTGCGTCGCCCCCCGTGATTGCCTCGACCCCCTGCTTGCCATCCGCGGCCGGTGCGACGGTCAAGCCAAGCTTTCGGAGCTGCAACTCCATGACCTTTAGGTTGATCACGTTATCGTCGACCAGCAGGACCCGGCCAGAGAACCGCGACTTCGCGAGTTGCTCTCGTTGACGCCCAGCCCGGCGACGATCCTCTCCGGCTGCGACCGTGGCGGCGGGAATACGGAACCAGAAACGCGAGCCCCGCCCGACCTCGCTGTCGACACCAGCCTCGCCCCCCATCAAGCGGGCCAGGCTGCGAACGATCGAAAGGCCAAGACCACTGCCACCGAATTGTCGGGTGGCGGAGCTGTCAGCTTGCGAAAACGGCTGGAACAGAAGCTGCTGCTTGTCTCGCGGAATGCCCATGCCCGTGTCGGATATCGCAAATTCGAGGTTGGCAGTCGTGCCATCGGAGCCGCTCTCCCGTTCTATCTCGCGCGCTTCGACGCGCACGTGGCCCAATGCGGTGAACTTGATTGCATTCCCTACGAGATTGGAAAGCATCGCCCGTAAACGATGGGGATCACCTCGGTAACGCTGCCGGTCCGGCCCGTGCCAGATGACTTCGAGCTCCAGCTGTTTGCCATGGGCCGTTGCTGCAAACAGCTCCATGACCTCGCGAAGGATCTGCTGGGGCTCGAATGGCGTGGATTCGAGCTGCACTTTCCCGGCCTCGATCTTCGACAGATCGAGAATGTCGTTGAGCAGACTAAGCAGCGTCTGGCCCGAGTTGAGAATGATACGGGCGTATTCCTGCCGTTCCGTGTCGCTCAGTTGCGGTGTCAACAAGAGCTGCGCCATGCCGAGCATTCCGTTCAACGGAGTGCGGATTTCGTGGCTCATGGTCGCCAAGAATCGACTCTTGGCAATGTTGGCCGCCTCGGCCGCTTCCTTGGCCCGGTAGAACTCAGTTACATCGACCCGGAACCCAACGATATGGCCAGTCGGTGTGCGCCGCTCCCGAACCCTCAACCAGCGGCCATCGTCAAGCTTCTGGACCAACTGGTGGTCGCCTTCACGATGTGCCGCCAGACGCTCGGTGACCCACTCCTCTTCTCGTCCGATGGCATCCTGGTACTGCGCACGCTCGACACCATAGCGAATGATCTCCTCGAAGGTGCGCCCAGACTCGATCACGGCCGCGGACGTTGCATAGAATGCCCTGTACTCCTCATTGAAGAAGACGAGACGGTCCTGGGGATCGTACACGACGAAGGCCTCACCGATGGTCTCGATGGCCGAGCGCAATAGCAACTCGCTCTGTCGCTGCCGTTCCTCAGCGACCTTCCTCAACGAAATATCTTGGTGCGTCCCCGACATCAGCAGGGGTTTGCCTTCGGCAGCCCATGTGGCTACTTTGCCGCGGTCGAGCACCCAGACCCAGTGGCCGTCCTTGTGCCGCATGCGGGCTTCGCATTCGTAGTACGGCAGATCTCCAGAAAAGTGCCTCGCTAACAGCTCTTTGGAAGACCTAAGGTCATCGGGATGGACAGCTTTGAGCCAGGTCTCCATGGAGAACGGGGAAAGCTCGCTCTGCGTAAAGCCTATGATCTCTGCCCAGTGTGCATTGACAATGACCTCCCCCGTCTGTACGTTCCACTCCCATGTGCCGGCCCGGGTACCGTCGATGACGTTTTGCAGGCGCCTGCGCTCGTCTTTTAGTGCAAGCTCTTGCTCCATTGTCACCGTCGCGTCGATCAGGCTTCCCACCATGCGCAAGGGCGAGCCATCCGGACCCCGCTCGACTACCTGGCCGCGATCAAGGACCCAAATGCAGTGACCGCCCGCATGACGCATGCGATGCAGATGCCGATAGGGCCCCCGACCCGAAAGCGTCGCCTCAATGGCCGCCAAGACAGCGGGACGGTCTTCCTCGTGGATAAGAGACGCAAACTCCTCGACAGGATGATCGGCAGGAACGTTGTCAATGCCGAGAATCTCGCCCCACCGCTGGTTGTGACTCACCTTGTTCGGCACAATGTCCCAGTCCCAGATGCCGTCGCCAACCGCCGAAAGGACATAGGCGTAGCGACGTTCGCTGGCAATGAGCGCCACTTCCATCTGCTTGCGGCCAGTGACATCGTGAAGGATGGAATACAGTGCTGGCTTGCCCCCGTATTGGAACGAACCGGAGTGAACCTCGACCTGCCGGACTTCGCCGCTCGCAAGACGATGCGGGACAACGAAACATTCCTGCTGGACCTCCTTCGCACGTTGCATTTCCGCCAGCACCTCGGCAGGCGACAGGACGTTGAAATCCCAGAGCTTCATCTGACACATCTGGGTTTGGTCGTAACCGTAGAATGCGCAAGCCCCCGGATTGGCCTCGAGGATCGCCCCGGTGGCCGCATCCGTAAGAAGCATCGCTGCCCTGGCACTTTCAAACAGCGCACCGTAGCGTCCTTCGCTCTCTTCCAATCGTGCCGCCAGCTGGCTTGATCGTCCCTCGGCAAGACGTTTCTGGCGACCGATGGAGGTGATGATCCAGAACAGGAAAAGATCGATCACAGCTCCACTGATAGCTACCACCAGCGGCTGCGCGGCCTCCGACCCGGACAGGTAGCCGGCATGCGCATGGACACGCAGGCTCCAGACCCTTTGGTTGGCCTTCACCCAAACCAGAGACGACAATGCGTCGCGAGCTTTGGATGCCACTTGGACATCGGACAGTCCACCTGAAACATGGTCGAAGAGGAGGGTCTCCGGTGACGTGATCTCGCCATCGTAAAGCTCGAAATCGATCCCTCCCTGGTCTGCGCCAAGAATGCCTTTCATGAAATCTTTGGCCCGAAAGGGGCTGTAGACAAAGCCCCGAAGCGCGGCGCGCCGTTCTTCCACCGTCCCCACAGGCCGCCCCTTTTCGTACACTGGCATGCACATCAGAAAGCCGTACTGGACATCCTCTGTGGTTTCCTGAACCAGCTTGACGCGACCCGATACCGCAGGTTCCCCAGAATCCCGCGCCTGTTCCAGCGCATCGCGACGCACCCGCTCGGAAAGCATATCGTAGCCAAAGGCACGCTGGTTGCGCCAATCAAACGGCTCGATATAAATAACCGAGCTGTACATGTCGCGCTCGCCCTCGGGTCGTATCGTGTAGCTTGGAAATCCATCGGCGCGAATTGCAGCAATGTGCTTGTCGCGGTCAGACGGTGCAACCATCAGACTGAAACCGAGTCCCTGGATTCCGGGAAAGTTTTGCTGCAACTTCAGATCGGAGACGTAGGTATGCCATTCCCGTCGGTCCACTTGGTCCGAGGCGTTGAAGAGCCCGCTGCCGCCACGCAGCGCAGTCTCGTATGCAAGCAGCCGTTTGGTGATGGCCGAGGCAATGTCTTCGGTCTGGAAACGAAAGCGTTGCTCGGCGTTGGCTCGAATGGCACGGTCTGAAATGTGCCACGCAAGTGCCGTCAGCACGAACGAAAGGATCAGTACAACCCAGGCCGTCACTGAATGGTGAAACAGATGCCTTGGAGCGGGACGCGGATTCACAACGGGCTCGATGGGAAATGATCCATGGCTTGCCCAGGCTCGAAGAAACCAGGCCAGTCAAAGTTTGGGTGATGCATGCGTCCTGCGTAGCACAACAGCGGCACGGGTTCATCCGGAGACGAGGTGGCATGCAGCAATCTGGCGGGCGTCGCTCCCGTGATCGTACGATCCGACGCATGCTTCGACGGCTGGTCTTTTTGTGCCTTCTCACCTCGTGTGCTGCCCGCGAAACGCCTCTCGCCCCTGTTGCGAGCGCGCAAGCCCCCCCGAACCCGGTCCCGTCCATGCCCCCTCCTATGCCGTCCGTCGCCGCTCCCCTGCCGTCAAGCAGCCCGCAACCGTCGCTCCCGCCTGTTCCCGACGGGATGCTGCTCGTGCCAGGCGGGACTTTCCGCATGGGGGCCGACTCCGGAGGCGAACAAGATGAACACCCCGCGCATGCCGTGACCCTCGCCCCCTTTTACCTGGATCGCACCGAGGTTACGCAGCGCGCTTATGGAGAGTGTGTCGCGACAGCAAAATGCCGAGCGTCGGCCAGTCCCGAGCCTCGTCCCGAGCACCCGGTCCGCTACGTGTCGTGGCAGGACGCGCAAACGTACTGCGCTTGGCGTGAAAAACGCCTTCCTCGGGAAGCCGAGTTCGAGCGCGCAGTGCGGGGAGACGATGGACGGTTGTATCCATGGGGCAGCGCCTCTCCCAATACGGGGTTGACGGTCTGTTCGGGCCCGGGTCCTCTTGCGGTCGGATCCCGTCCTTCAGGCAGAGGCCCCTATGGTCACGACGACCTGGCTGGCAATGTCTGGGAGTGGATGGACGATCTGTACGACCCGATCGCGTACCGTCGCCCGACAGCTGACGCCGGGGAGCCCGGGAGCTGCGACGCGATACTTCGGGTGCAACACGAGCTTCGCCACGCCGGCAAACAAGGATTCACCGGGTCGAACCCGATACCCACGGAATGCGAGCGTTCCATTCGCGGCGGCGCCTACAACTTTGGCGGCGCAGGACTGCGCGCCACCAACCGCATCCATCATCCTGCCAACTACCGCATCTCCGTGCTCGGGTTCCGCTGCGCCGCCTCTCTAGCTTTGTGACCGGTGATACCCCCCTGTCCTGCAGGGGAGCGCTCGTGCCATCAAAAGTCTTGCTCCTGTCCGAACAGGGGGCCTCCGCTCGTCACCGTCTCGCTCTCCCTGCGCCGACAGGGGGACCCCACCCGTGAAAAATTCCGCTCGCCGGTCAGACAGGGTGAGTCCGTCCGTCACCGATCGCCCTCCCCTGACAGCACAGAACGCCAAAGATCTGTGACGGCGGGTCCCCCCTGTCGGACCGGCAGCGAAATTTCTCACGGGTGGGGTCCCCCTGTCGGCACAGGAAGTCGGAACCCGCGACGATGCGCACGGCGTGACCTCACCGGCGACGTTGATCGCTCGCAGCGGAGCCCCCCTTGCGTCAGACCAGGCGCGGCACCGGAACGCTTCGCACGATCTCGGCGATGCGGTCATCGGCCGTGACCCCCTGAAGCTGGGCATCGGGATGCAGCATAAGCCGGTGACGCAAGACCGGCGGCACCATGGGTTTGACGTCGTCGGGCGTCACGAACGTTCGGCCTTGGCTTGCGGCGACCACTTGGGACGCTCGAAGCAGCGCGATCGAGGCCCGGGGAGAAGCGCCAAGCTCGATAGCCCGATCGTCGCGGGTCCTGCGGACGATCTCGACGATGTATCCGATGATCAGCTCGTCGCATCGCACCGCCTGCGCCCACGCTTGCATCGCCACGAGGTCTTCGGGCCCCACCACGGGGCGTAGCGCGGAAAGGTCGGACGGGTCGAAGCCGAGCGCATGGTTTCGCACGATCGTGTGTTCCACGTCGCGGGGGGGGTCCGTGACCGTGAGCTTGACGAGAAACCGATCGAGCTGGGCCTCTGGAAGCGGATAGGTCCCCTGCGATTCCACGGGATTTTGCGTCGCTAGCACGATGAAGGGGGCGGGGAGCGGTCGGGAGGTCCCGTCGACGGTGACCTGTCGATCCTGCATGGCCTCGAGGAGCGCCGACTGGGTCTTGGCGGGGGCTCGGTTGATTTCGTCGGCCAGCACGAGCTGCGCGAAGATGGGGCCTGGAAGGAAAGTAAACGCTGCGGACTGGCGGTCGAAGACGGACGACCCGGTGACGTCACTGGGCATCAAGTCGGGGGTGAACTGAATCCGTTTGAACGAGCAACCGCTGACGGCGGCGAGGGAGCGCGCCACGAGTGTTTTGCCCAAGCCTGGTGCCCCCTCGACCAGGACATGGCCCCGCGCCAAAAGCGCTACGAGGACCCCATCCACGGTCTCTTCTTGTCCCACGACGACCCGCGCCATCTCGCGCTTGATGCGGTCGAAGGTTTGAACGAATGGCTCTTGCACTGGCTCTCTCTGCCTCCCGGGCGCCCGACGCGCCTCGGGACCCATGGTACACGGGTCGGCTTGAGGGCGGGATGGGGCGGCCACGCTCCCCTACATGTGGACAAAGCCGCGAGCAAAAGCGCTTGGGCGGTAAAAAACTCCCGTCCTTAGGCGAGGTTTCGGGTTATCCTTAGGCCGGTAGGGGTGGACACCTTGGAGCGCATTGGAGAGGCACTTGACGGCGTGGGCAAGCTCACGAAGCTAATGGCCTGTTTTGCGGCGTTTGCGGCCGTTGCGGCAGGTGAAAGGTTTATCGCGACGGAGCTCACGCTGCGGATTTTCTATCTTCTTCCGGTGGCCTTTGCGACCTGGATTCTCAGCGAGCGGTGGGCGCTGCTGTTTGCGATGCTGAGCACGGTGGCCTGTGCCGTGGTGGATTCGACCCATCACAGGTTGAGCCACGGGAGGCTGGTGGTTGCGGACGCGGCCCTTCGGCTGTTCTTTTACGCAGCGGTGATTGCTCTTCTTGGACGCCTGCGTGAGGCGCAGGGCAAACTTGCCGACTTAGCGCGACGGGATCCGCTGACCGGGCTTTTGAATTGGCGGGGGTTTCTCGAGATCGCGGATCGTGAGATCGAGCGTAGCCGGCGCTACAGAACCCCAATCACCCTGGTGTACATCGATCTGGATCACTTCAAACAGGTCAACGACACCTGGGGCCACACTGAGGGAGATCGCGTGCTGACGGTGGTTGCAAGGGTGCTTGGTCAGGGAAGGGCAGTGGATGTCCCGGCCCGTCTTGGAGGAGACGAGTTCGTATTGTTGTTGCCAAACACTGGCGTAGAGACGGTCGACCCCATGGTTCGCCGCATGCGCTCGCGGCTGGTGGAATCCATGACGTCGGCGGGATGGCCCGTGACCTTCAGTTTTGGGGTGGCCAGTTTTGTCGACCCTCCCGAATCGGTCGAGGCGATGGTTCGCGCCGCCGATGCGTCGATGTACGAGCTACGTCATTCGCTACGCGCTATGCCGTCCGCAGCACCATCGATTGGATAGCGGCACCACGTGAGAAAACTCGAGTATTACGTCAGTCAGTTCGGTCGTCTTGGACCCGTGGAGTTCGCCGCGCAGTATGGACGTCCCGCGTTCGTAGCCAAAGGCATTGCGGGGGAGGTCCAGGACCAGTCCTCAGGAAAAAAGGGGACTCTCAAAATGAGTATTTCGAACCTGATGGTATCGGAGTCCCTGACCGATCGGGTGTGGCTGGTTACCAAGTCCGATTCGACCGAACCTGGCGTGACGGGGGGACGGGGCAGTGACAACGATATCGTGATTCCGGAGTACACGATTTCGAACCGCCATTTTTGTATCCACTTCGAGCCGTTTCGGTTGGTGCTTATGGATCTCGACTCGACCAACGGCACCTTTGTAGGCGACAAGCGTCTGGTGCCGTTTCAGCGGGCTCCACTGAAAAACGAAGCGGTTGTTCGGTTCGGCCGCTACCAATTCGACTTCGTGACCCGAGCCGGGTTCTTGGCCTGTGTCGAGGCGGCCGCCAAACCGTCTCGCTGACCTTCACGGCCGTTCGAACGGGCCCACCATTGCAATGATCTCTTCGGCGGTCTCTTCGATGGATTGGTTGGTGATGTCCACAATGCAAAACCCTTTTTGGTGGTAGAGGCGACGGGCCGTTTTGAGCTCTTGTTCGATCTCTCCAGGATCGAAGTACACGTCCTTTTCCCCGATGCCGAGGCGCTGACGCCTGCACAAGCGGTGCTCGAGCAGTTGGCTCGGGTCCATGTCGAGGCCGATGACTCGGCGGGGGTCGACAGCAAAAAGCTCGGCGGGGAGCGCGATGCCCTTGACAAACGGGCTATTGGCGACTTTCCAACCGTGCACTGCGAGGTACATGCTCAACGGGGTTTTGCCGACCCGAGAGACTCCGAGGATGATCATTTCGGCCAAGTGCAAGTCTTGGGGATTGCGGCCGTCGTCGTGGGCCAGTGCAAAATCGATGGCTTCGACCCGTCGAAGCGACGCTTCGCGGAGCTGTCCGTAGAGGCCGGGCTGTCCCATAGGCTCTTTGCCAAGCACGGTGGCAAAACGAGAAAGAAGGGGTCCGAGGACATCCACCACCACCTGGTTTCGCTCGTACCCTAGGCGAGTGACGCCCCGGCGAAGGTCTGGGTCCACGAACGTGTGCACGATGGTGCTGCGGCTCTTGGAGGCCTCGAGCATGACGGCCTCGAGTTGTTCCATGCGGGTGACGTTCGGCACGACGGTGACTGGAACCTGCACCCGTCCAAACTGTGCCAGCGCGGCGCGCACCACATGCTCTCCGCTAATTCCGAGGCCTCCCGACACGACGTACACCGGCGTCTCGCCGCCTGCAGGTCGGCTGGAGGGGCGTGCGGGGGGCTTGTTGCGTTCCGATTCCATGGGTTCTCTGCTTTCTCTCGTTTCAAGGGGCAAGGATAGGCTAAACCAAACCCATCTTGAGAACCGCAGGTTTCCGCTCGCGCAGACCTCACCCCCCCCAGCCCCCCTCTCCCTCGACATTTTCCTTGCCCATGCGGGCAAGTAAAATCGTCTTCGAGCGAGGGGGGAGGAGAGCCACTTGTACCGCGGTTCCGAGCCCCCTCTCTCGAAGACGATCGTCCTTGCCCGCATGG
>CAITRH010000378.1 GCA_903894755.1 uncultured delta proteobacterium | reverse complement strand
TATACTTCCGCGTCAGCGGAGGCGCGCACATCTCCGCGCGTGTTCAACGTTGCTTACCAATCGGTGAATAGGCATAAATGGCCGGCTATTGAGGTGCGACGTCGCTATGGAGCGAGCTGAACCCACTACGAGCGGCCAGATGCGTCGTTTGTCCGGGTCGACAGCGTGCTGCAGCTCCAGCACCAGCCATGGGATTTCCTTGGAGCGGAAAACCAGGTCTGGGTTGATGCCGGCGACGTCAGCAAAACGCACCGCGGTGTTCACGACGGAAAGGTTGGTTAGGCGCTTGCTCCCAGTGAGGGCCAAGAGCTCCGTGAGCAGCTCGGGGCGTTCTTGGAGTAGAAGAAGCGGGACTTCGTGGCGATCTCCTGGCATGAGCAGGCAGCTTACCGCACCGCGCGGAGCCGACCACGCACTGCAAACGATGGATGCGAGAGGCCCACGTTTGCGGGTGAGGGGTTCGCGGTTACCGATACCTCCACTCGAGTGATTTCTACGTGATCGAATCCGCGACGCCAATAGGACCCCCCGGGCGCGAACCTAGAACCCGAATGCCATGCCGAAGCCAATGACCAGACCTCGGATCGTCACCTTTTCCCGACGCACTGACGGAGGTCTATACATTGATTTCCTTGTCGACAAGGTGCGGAAGGGGAGTACCCACGTGCCGAACCCGATGACCGGGAAGCCCTACACCGTGTCCCTCCGACCCGAGGATGTCGCGCTTCTGAGCGTCTGGACCAAGGCTCCTAATCTCGTTGTTCCAGCATTGGAAGAGCTTCGCCGGACCTATCGGGAACGGCTTTCCGTCTTCGTGACCATCACTGGATACGGCGGGACGTGGATGGAACCCGAAGTTCCCACCATCGATGTCGCGTTGGAGGGCGTACGACGCATCCGAGAGAAGGTCACCGTATCCCAAGCTGTCGTGTGGCGCTACGATCCCATCGTCCTCACCGAGCGCACGTTCACCGAACAGTGGCATGTGGAGAATTTTGCCTCCCTTTGCCAATCGTGGAAGGGGCTCACGGGTCGAGTGATTGTCTCGAACGTTCACGTTTCCGGCAGCTACGAGCCTGTTGGGCGCGCCTTGGCGGCCCGAACGGCATCGCAGGGAGACCGGCTCCGGCTGCTTGGATATGCAGATTTCGTAAACCTCGCTTATCGTCTCAAGGCGATTGCGGACGCTCACGACATTTCCCTCGGCGTCTGCTGCTCACCGAAGATCGCGCCTGAGCATACTGCCCAGGTCGGTCTTCGCAACACGGCTTGCGTCAACCCGATCGATCTTGCTGCGATGAACCTTTCGCTGGCAACGATCGGGAAATCGCGGAATCAGCGCAAGGGAGCGAGCTCCCTCAGCTATGCCGAATGCACGTGTGGCGACACGATAGACATTGGCGCCACGCACACCTGCCAACACGGCTGCGCATACTGCTATGCGAACCGCAGTCGAGCCGTGCTGGAGCGGATCGAGGCAACGGCTCCCTGGCTCAGCGATCGCGTCTTATCTTCGGACTGAGGAGGATATCGTCATGGGTAACATCGGCGGACGTGAGTGCCTGGCAGACGGCTCGAAAGAAAAGCGACCTGCCACTAGTCATCTCAGATAAATCCACCGTCACCCGCACCACTGGATCCCATATCCAACCGCACGGGTCTCCCGTTAGCACGCACCTTTCGACCATTTTTTTGAGCTGGACCTATTTTTCATGATCAGAAATGGGAGTTTGGCGACCTCCCAGGACTTTTTGCGGGCGGACACGGGAGGGCCGAAGACCTCCGATGGAGTCCGGGACTCACGATTGCATC
>CAITRH010000377.1 GCA_903894755.1 uncultured delta proteobacterium | reverse complement strand
GTCTTTCGTACGCCATGTTTCAGGCGGAGTCGATTCCGGTCGCGCCTCTTCCGAAGGGAAGAAAACCATGCGAAGTCGATGACTTCCGTTCCGACCTTCCGTCCCGACGCCGAAGGCTCCACCTGAGCCTTAGAAAAATCGTACGCCGCCGTCGTAAACGGACCCCTCCGCGCTCTTTCTCTCAATGACGGCACCGAGCGCCCAGCGCGTTGCTGAGGCCAAAGCTCGGCCTTTGGAGGACTCCATGGACACACCCAGGAAAGAGCGGACCCACGCAACCGGCAAAGCAGCACGCCGCAAAGGCCACGACTGGGAGCGCGAGGTTGCACGCCGCTTCGATGTGGTGTTCGGCGAAGACCGGGTCCACCGCGGCTTGCAGTACCGCACGGGTGCCGAGTGTGCAAAAACGACTGCAAACCTGCCCACGTGACGATAGCACTGGACGACTTTCTCGAGCTGGTTGGCGAGTGGCACGCGTTCAAGGCGCAAACGACAGCGGCCGCAACGCTGGACGGGTGAAGATCATGGTGAACAACTACGAATTGTCCGCTGCTGACGAGGAGGCTCTGCTTGCATACTTTGCATTCGAGCCCCTACTGCCTGGTTTCAAGTCATCCTTTGGAGCGATGTACAACCATCTCAACGGTGGGTACAATGCGCCCGAGGCCGGCAGCTTCGAAGACGCAATGATAGCCTACGTGGACGCCAGGGCAAGCGGACGCCGTGTGGAACAAGCGCTCAATCTCCTGACGCGGCCCGAAAGGGACACACTACAGGCACACTACAATGGGGCCGCGCAGCTCGAGCAGTCCCAGCTGCGCTTTGCGCAAGCAAGCTACGCCCGGGCACGGAGGGCCTCATGCCGGTGAGCGCCAAGCTGCTGTTCGCTGAAGACCTATCGGAGCTCCATGGCATCAGCAGGAGGCAAGCCCGACGCTGGCTTGCGCGCCTGGAGAGCAGCTACGGAACCCTGGCAGTGGGGCGCACGGCCGGGCGCCGCGGTCCGCGACTGTACACCACGGAAGCAGCGCTTGCGCGGATTGGTCCACACGCTGACCCCAATGCGTCGCCGCAGTCCGCTCGACTCGATGACCTCGAGCGACAGCTTGCAGCGCTCAAGGCACGCCTCGATGGCCTCGAAGAAGAAAAGTGCGACACCAGGTACGATTTTTCCGCCAACTTGGTTCTCATAGGACCGCATAGGGACATTGGGGGCCCTTAGGGTAAGGGACACGCAGGTGGGCCGAAACACCGAATCCGGGATTCGGTCCACCGAATCGCGCATCCCCTGCACCGAATACAACGGCGCATTGGGACCGGTTGGAGTCCAAACGCCGACACTTCGTTATGCCAACATCGAATCGAAAGGGAGCATCATGGATGCCAAGACCAAGACCAGTCAGTCCACCGGAGTAGGGATCGTCAAGCCCCCGCCTGATGTCACCATTCCGTCCGTTCCACCAGGGTTTGTCCCGAGCAACACCAAGGACTACCGCGGATTCCGCCCCAAGAGCTCCGAGCTTGCAGTGGTTCCCGACGTTGTGCTCGAATTGCAACGCTTTGACGATTACGACAGTGTCTTCGGTCGTACGGCGCCACCTGTGAGTGATGTCTCTCAGGCCCTCGAAGCTTCGGCGCAGTGGACTGCGCAGTTGGCCGATTCGAGTGACTGGATTGGGTACGTCAAGTCGCAGGAGGGCATGGCATGGAAAGACACGCTGGTGCTGGTCGACAAGTTGAAAGCGCCGTTCGAGCTGGCAGGAGCCCACGACCCGACGCTGCTCTCGCGGTATCCAGCGCTCGCACGGCTGCTGGGTGCCGCCAAGGTGATTGCCAAGCGGGGCGCAGCCACCAAGACGCGCAAGGCGCACGCCAAAGCGAACCTTGCAGCACTGGCTACCCGTCCCAACGCAACTGGCCAAACGGCAGTGCCGGCCGCAGGAGCGGTCTCGCAAGGAGCATGATATACAATGGTGGAAAGCAAGACTACACCCTGCGAACCGGTATCCCCACCCAGCGGTCTGCACCGGGTTGTACTGGTGCTGTTTCCAATGGCAGCTCGCCCCCCGCTGCACGAGCCTTGGGTCGGCCTTGTGCTGGACACGGTGCTTGTCCTGGCAACGACGGGACTCACCGTTGCCGGTGTGGTTCCGCCAATTGTCTTCGTGGCCCTGGTGGGTCCAATGATTGGCGTCCGCATTACGGCCCCGAGGTTTTCCGGGGTGCGCGCCTTGCTGCTCGCACTCTGGAAGGCGCGTGGCCAACGAGGGACCTGATGCACCGAGTCTACTTTGCACCAGGGATGTTCGGTTTTGTGCAGTTCGGGCCTTTCGACTACTTCGGGCGCCTGTCGTCCGCAGTCGCGGAGGCGTTCGAAGATGCCGGAGTACAGGCGACAACCTTCGCGGTCAGCGTTCCTCCTACGGCATCGATTCGACGCCGTGCAGCAGCGCTGGCAGCGTTTGTGGCCGAGACGGCAGGTGACGACGGTCCTATCCACTTGGTCGGCCATTCCACGGGGGGACTCGACGCTCGCATCGTGGCTTCGCCTACAGCCGACATGGGAGTCCCAGCACAGTTGCTGGGATGGCTTCCCCGGCTGCGGAGTGTCACAACCATGGCGACGCCACACTTTGGGACGCCCCTGGCAAGCTTCTTTGCGCGACGAGGCGGCGAGAGAGCGATGCATGCCGTGAGCGCTGCAGTTCACGCAGTGCTCGTCAGCAGGGCGGTTTCAAGCGCTAACCAGGCTCGGCTTCGGGAGCTTCTCGAGTTCGTTGAGTCGGTGCGGAAGGATGAAGGGGTACTGTTGCAACTCACCCCTGAGGCCATGGACCTGTTTCGCGCTGGCGTGGAGGACCGGCCTGGAGTGTGTTATCAGTGTGTGGTGGCCATGGCTCCGAAACGTCCAGTGCTCGGACTGCTGGACACGATGGCGCACCCAAGTCGTGCGGCAGCGCGGGCGGTATTCAGTGTGCTCCACAGTATCACCTCGCAGGTGGACCCGGCCTATCCTTGTGGGGTTACAGAGGCATCCAAGAGGCACCTGCGGGAACTGGTGCGCGCCTTCGGGACGCGTCCGCTGCTGAGCGCCAACGATGGGGTGGTTCCTGTCTACTCGCAGCTCTGGGGGCGTCTCGCTTGGGCTGGGTACGGTGATCACTTGGACGTCCTGGGGCATTTCCGCAGTCCTACCTCTCGCGGGGAGTTTGGTGAGACGCGCTTCGATGCCATGGTGGAGTCCATGGTGTTTGCCATGGTGCGCCAATTGTCGTAACAGGGGAGTGAGGTAGCCAATGTCGACGCGAATGACTGCGGTGGCGCTGTCTGCACTTGTGTTGGTGCAGCTCGGGACGGCGATGGGGGAACCGTCGCAGTGTTCGCTTCGATCTTGTGATGTCACCGAGGATGCTGGTCTGGCTCGCTTTCTTGGCTTGAACGCAGAAGCTGACAAGGAGTGCTTCGAGGTGCTCCTGAATTCCGTGTCCCATGGCCGCGAAAAGCAGATCAGGGAGAGGTATCCGGAGGTGCTCGGGCGCGATACCTCGTGCGACCAGCCTTTTGTCCTGCTTCGTGGCGCTATGGATTCGTCGATCTACACCAGCAAAGGTGGGAAGGGGCTGTTGGGACAGGAGCATGCTTTCAGCATCCTTCCCACCTTTGCGGTGGCGATTCCAGTCCGCCTCGAGGCTCGCAGTCCGGCCAGCGATGCCTTGGCAGGCGGAGGTACCGTGAGCGGTGTGGCTTTCCGGTACTCGCCGATGAGCTATTGGGTGGGTGTCTCCATTGGTTTTGGGGTGATGGCGCCGTCCACTGCGAACCTCGACAGGGAGCTATTCAAGTCCCCCAAGCTGCTGACGCTGGGCGGAGGTGTTACGGTACTGGGGAACCTACTGAGTGTTGGGATCTTCCGAGCCTGGCTCTATACCGAGGGCTACATGTCGACGCTGGGAAGCTCCGCAACCTACTTGAACATCGAGTTGGACCTCAGTGCGTTGGGGCTCGCCGCACTGGGTGCTGCAAAGTAACCGCGCAAGACAAGAAGGAGCAGTGATGGGCAGACGTGTATCAGCAGCCATTGAGCGATTTTCTTTCCAAGGCGACGCACTGGAGGTCATACGCCTTCCGGACGGCGACGTGGGCCTTGTGCTTCGGCAGCTCTGCGAGGTCTTCGACCTGGACGTGGATACGCAGCGCACAAAGCTGAAAGAGGCGCCCTGGGCAACCACGGTGATAATGACCGTGGTTGCCGGGGACGGAAAAGCTAGGGAAGTCACAGTGCTGCATCGCCGTTCGCTTCCTGGGTGGCTCTTTTCCATCCATTCGCGAAAGGTGCGTTCAGCAGTGCGGGCAAAGCTTGTGGCCTACCAGCGGGAGGCTGCCGATGTACTGGCCGACCACTTCTTGGGTCGCCGGGAAGACGACGTGCATTTGCTGGGGGCTGCAGAGCGGCTTGCACGGCACTTGGTAGAAGGGCAGGGGAGTGTGACCCTTGGAGCAGGCCCGGGCGCTGGTCCTCAAGCCGCTGCTCCAAGCGGCGCGGATTATGGGCGATGAGTTGCGGGGTGTACAGGCGAAGCTCACCGAGCTGGACAACGAAGTGCGCCTCCATACCGAGTACCCACGTTGCCGCGCCCAGAGCTGGAAAAACCTGCCCAGGGAGAAGGTGGGACGCGCCGTGTCTAAGGTGGCGGAGATCGTCGCGAGGGCC
>CAITRH010000376.1 GCA_903894755.1 uncultured delta proteobacterium | reverse complement strand
CCAAGCTCACCTCGAATCCGAAACAAGCCCCGCTGGACGCCATCCAAGCTCACCTCGAATCCGAAACAAGCCCCGCTGGACGCCATCCAAGCTCACCTCGAATCCGAAACAAGCCCCGCTGGACGCCATCCAAGCTCACCCAAAGGCCCAGATAAGCCTCGCTGGTCTCCATCCGCGGTCACCCCGGATCCCAGATAAGCCTCGCTGGTCTCCATCCGCGGTCACCCCGGATCCCAGATAAGCCTCGCTGGTCTCCAGCCGCGGTCACCCCGGATCCCAGATAAGCCCCGCTGGTCTCCAGCCGCGGTCACCCCGGATCCCAGATGAGCCCCGCGGGTCGCCAACATCCCTCACCCCGGATCCTAGATGAGCCCCACGGGCCGCCCGCATGCCTCCCGCCACTTTCGGAAGTGTTCCCCCTGGTCTCTTCCGACCGTGCCGCCGCATCTTTCCTTGCACCCCGCGGCACCAGCGTGTCTTCTTCACCTAATGCAGCTGGCCCGTCTACCTTACAAGAACTCCTTGGACTTCTACGAGGAGGAGTGGAGGTGCACCTTCAGCCGCCTTTCCGAGGATCCGCGCTGCGCTCCGCTTCTGCCGACTTGGAAAGTCCTCGAGTCCCAGTGGACTGCCGTGCAGACGCAGCAGCGCTTCCTGAATCTGGCCATGGGGCTGTTCGGCACTTAGACACTCCCCAGGAAATCGTCTGGAACCGCGAGAGCCAGGAGTGCAGCAGCGGTCCTCCTACTCCATCCGCGCGAACACCTCCGCCCAAGGGACCCCGAGCCCCTCGAACGCACCCGAGCGAGATCAACGGGGTCGTGGAGATCTTTGCCGAGCTGGCGGCGGAAACGGCGGTTCGCCCCCTTTGTAGTAATTGCACTACAGACACGGGCGCTGGCACCGCCTATTAGGGAGCTTCGACAGGACCGCCGGCCCCCGGACCTGCGGTTTTCAAGATGGGGTTGGTTTAAGAGCCCCCTTCACCCTCGAAGCACGGTCACCCGATACCCCTTGGCCGTGGACGCCTCCTCGAAGTGCCCCCGTTCTTCAAAAGGCACTGCCTGGGTCCGTCGGTCAAAGAGCACCAGCACCCCCTCCTGAAGACCGAGACGATCCAAGTAGTTCTCCAGCTGTTTCAACCCTTGCACCAGCGGGTCGCCCTTCTTGTCCGCCCAGGTCTTCAGCTCCAAGGCTTCCCGTTGCCAAACGCGCTTGCCCGCAGGGTCCGTGAACGGCCAGCGAACCAACAGATCGATGCGCCCTCGTCCAATGCCGTACTCCCGGTCCACGTAGCCACCGCCGTTGACCACCCGCTGGAGAAACGCCATCAGCACCAGTTGGGGAGCGACCTCGTGGTACGGCAGACGGGACGCGAGGATCTCGCCGTGCTCGGTCCAGAACGCAGCGAACTCGTCGAGCAGCTTGCGCAGGTCGAGGCGCCCGTCGGGCAACACGAACGAACGCGGATCCGCGGTCACATTTTCTTCCGCCACGCTCCCGAGGACCCGCACCACCACCTCGCGGTAGATGGGATTGGCCATGCGCAAGGGACGTGACCGGACCAGCCCGAGGTCACGAACGTAGGAGATGTCGTCGTCGAAGGTCGCATCCGCGTCCACGAGCCCTCCTGCGAGCAGGGGGCCCAGAACCCGTCGCACCCGCGGTTCCATCAGCCTTGCAACGAGGGAATCGAGGTGGGTCTGACGGGCCAGAATGAGGCGTTCCTTGGCCTCCTCCATGTGCACTTCGGTGATGGGGCCTTGGACAGCCATTTCCTCGACGATCTCCCGAGCCAGCGCATTGGTCAACCAAGGTTGCCCCTGCGCGAGCTCGAAGGCATGTCGAATAGCTTCGTCGGTGAAGACCTGTCCTGTGTCCTCCGTGTGCTGCCGGTAAAGGGCCTGGAGCTCCGTTTCCGTAAAGTCCCCGAAGCGAAGGGATTTGACCTTGACGTTGAAAGGGCTGGAGGACCCAATGCGTTGTGGGTCCCCTCCGCTGGCAGCTTTGTAGTCGCGCACGTCGCGCAGGCCGCAGAGGACAACGCTTGCAGGGAAATAGCGGGGGCGGTTGGGAAAACCCGCACGAAGCTGGCGGAGGACCGAGCGGAGGCTTTCCCCTTGGAGGGCATCGATCTCGTCGAAAATGAGCACGAGGGGACGCGGACAGCTCGTGGCCCACCGCCCCAGCATGACCTGAAGGCGCGCAAGAGCAGGAAGAGAGGGATCGGCTGCAGGAGGGCGAAGCTCCGATGCCAGGGACATGGACGCGTTCTCCGCGATGCTTTGGAGGACGTAATTCTGGGCCGCGGCGGAGTCGTCTTGGGCAGGCTCGCCCCCTTCGCAGGTGAAGTGGAGAGCCGCATAGGTCCCCTCGGCGGTGAGCTGCTTGGCCAACGCACGCAGCGTCGTGGTTTTCCCGCTCTGCCT
>CAITRH010000375.1 GCA_903894755.1 uncultured delta proteobacterium | reverse complement strand
TATAAACCGCGTCCAGATCGAGACCCGCCATTTCTGCCAGACGAGGCTTTGGCCGAGGAGCCCGCGCAGCGTACTTAAAGTACGTGAGCAGGCACCGCAGGCCAAAACGGAGGTTGGCGGGAATGCCGGGTTTCGAGATGGATGCGGTTTAGCAATGGCGTCCAACCTATCGGTCAGCGCGTAACGCGTCCGAAACCTGCGAGCAAGGCGGACTCCGGTCAAAGTCGAGCAATACGACATGCCCGTTGGCAGTGACCAGCACTCCCATGCCTCCGGCCCCAAGGCGGCTCAGGATGATGGTGAAGCGCTCTGTGCCCGGGAAGTCACTTCCCATTGGTCGATGCGTTGCCATGGTTTTGCGTTATCCTAACCCAGTACTCCAGGAGCCAGCATTGCGGCAAATCGCTCGGGACTGCGCACTTCCTCGCCCTCGAAGACCGCTCGGGCGTCGACAACGCGAGCTGCATTCCCCAAGAGGACCCCCTGACTCCAGCGACTTGCCGCAGCATGCAGCTTCATCGACGCCCCTACAAAGGCGCGGTGGGCCTCTTCTGCGGAGCGCGCGGCATCTTGTCGTTGGCCCCGCAGGGCGAGCACCCCTGTACGCAATTGCGCTGCGAAGCCGTCGGAACATCCATACCCTTCCCGGGCGAGGCGCTTTGCAATGTCCACCACTGCCCCGAGCTTCTGTTTCCGCTCGGTGCCTTGCAGCTTTGCTGCAAGAGCGAGGGCTGCGCGTCCACGGAGATCCCCCATGAGGAGACGAACGACGCTGACGCGCTGGAGGAGCGATCGGCGAAGGGCTTTCCAGTGCCCCTCAACCCATGCAAACGCCTCCTTGGGCTGGTCCCGATACAATTCGAGGTTGGTCCGACCCACCAGGTGATAGTAGCTCTGAACTGTGAAACTCGTTCTTGGAAGGCCACTGGCCACCTGTAGTAGCTCGTGGTCGGCCACCTCCACGTCGTCGTCAGCGAGACGAAGCCAGGCGAGAGGGCCGGTGCGCAACATCGTGAGGCCGTAAAGGTCTCCTTCGGCCTCCATGTCGTGCTGCATCGGCAGCAAACGCTCCGAGAGCCCCTGCAGCTCTCCTGAAAGCATGATGGCGCGAAAGGCCAGGGAGTTACCTGTGGCAGCAGCCCAGTTCTCACCCGTGCACTCCTCGGCAAAGATACGGGCAGCACGGAGCAGATGTTCCTTAGCGCGAGGCCAATCGGCGAGGAAAAAGTAGGTGTAGCCCGTAGTAACGTCCACCCAGGCCTGGGCTACAGGAAGGTTCACTTGTGCTGCCAGGCGCTCGGTCTGGGCTAGGAGATCGAACGTTCTAGTTTGGTTCTTTCGCCCCCCCGAAGAGGAAAAGCAGGTCTCGATTGCCACCAGACGTACGAGCCGCAATGGGTCGCCCTCGTCGAGCGCGCGAAGCAACCCACGCACATGAAAGTAGCTCCCACGAACGTGGTCCGTCATGGTGAGACCTGTCCCTGCGGAAACCAGAGCGTCGGTGCGATGCGCTTGTCGCAAGCGCTTCACCGTGCGCACGCGGAGCCCTCGCAGGCGCAAAACAATCCTTGCCACGAGAAGCGTCAGCAGCACCACCCAAGGCGACTTTGGTACGAAGTAGCCGAGTGACCGCAGTACTTCCTCGAGCAGAGCGTTGCCCCGTTCAAAGTGACCGCTGCACAGGAATTCCTCCGCAGCCTGTCTACGCAGGGCAACAGCCTCGCTCAGATCCGTCTCGCTGGTCGCCAACCGCAGTCTCTGCTCCGCGGCGCTGGCATAGCGACCTGCATTGTGGAGCGCATCTGCAAGCTTGCGTCCCCATTGCTTCGCCTGGTCAGGCCCGGTGAGCTCCAGCAGCCGCTCGTAGAGCTTCACGGCCCAGTCAAAGGCAAGCGCCCCTTCCGCCTTGACCGCTGCAAGCTGCGCAAACTCGGCTTCACGTTCCCTGTCTTCGGCAGCGAAGAAGTGCTCGGTGAGCACATCGGGATCATCTTGCCCCGCAGCCAGTAGCGCCAAAGCTAGTCCAGCGTGTAGAGCTCGCTTGGCTTCTGGCTCGATGTGCGCAAGGACTGTCTCGCGCACGCGGTCATGGAACGTGTCAAGTCCGCTGCGCCTGGTTCGAATGAGGTGTTGCGTGCGAAGCAGTGCCACTGCCTTTCGACCTGCTCCCCCTTTGAGATCGGATACGGAAAGGGCCACGTCTTCACTGACGGGCCCTCCAGCCACCCCGACGGCTCGCAGCAGCTCGGCGGGCTCCTCTGGAAGTGCCGAGATCCGCTGATGTAGCGCATCATCCAACCGAAGAGGCATCCCCTCGACAGCGCCGCCTGCCTGGGCATAGCGTACAAGCTCGTCGACAAAGTAGGGGCTTCCCTGCGACTCCATGGCGATGCGCTGTGCAAGAGGGTTGTCCGACTCCTGCAACAACTGCGCGGCAAGACGCCCGGCGTGGGCCGGTTCGAGAGCGCCGACCTCGATGGTTTCTTGGCGCACTGCTGCGAAGTCCCCTACGTGCGGCTCTCGCACCGTCGTGAGAAAGGGACTGGCCTCAGCTTCCTCCGTGCGGAAACTCAGTAGCACCAGCAGCGACGGCGGATCGGGCGAGCGTAGCAATTCCGCAAGCAACTGCGCGCTGTCGGTGTCCCCCCACTGCAAGTCGTCGAGCCACACCACGAGGGGGCGGCCCATTGCGATGCGCTGCAGAAGCTCGCGGAAAGCACGAAGCGCCCGGCGGCGGCGTTCCTGCGGATCGGCAATGGCAACCGTCCGTCGTGGCACTGCGGCAACCGCCGGGACCCGTTCAAGCACAGGAAACACCCCGGTCAACGCCAGGATCTCGACAGGCAAGAGCCCTTTGGCCTCGCTCAGAGGAAGGCCTCGAAGGTACCGCGACAGGCCATCCAACAGGCTGTCGAAGGCCTTGAACGCAACGTTCTCGCGTTCGTAGCAGCGCCCTGATAGGACCACGACGGAGGACGACAGCCCCAGCGAGTCGACAAAGTGTTGGAGCAGCGCGCTCTTGCCCATGCCCGTGCTCCCATGGACCCAGACCACCGTGGCCTGCCCCTGTTCGGTGCAGCGAAAGGCGTCGCGCAGGCGTTCAAGGTGCTGGTCGCGTCCCACGAAAGGGATCTCTGCGGTGGCCGTTGCCAGAGTAAAGCCACTGAGCCGTTCTCGCGGGGTTCCCAGTCGTCGCAGGATTTCCGGTCCCGTGGGTCGCAGGCTCGGGTCATGTTGGAGCAGCTCGACGCAGAGGGAGTCCAGATCGGGTGGAACCGCAACGAGGGAGCTTGGGGGGTTGACATCTACCCCCTGCTTGTCTAGGAGAATCTGAAGGAATGTCCCCTGGAAAGGAAGGCTTCCCGTCAGAGCCTCGTACAGCATGGTGCCTACGCTGTACCAGTCGGTCGGCTCGGCGAGCACGCCGCTGGACGCCTGCTCTGGTGACATGTACTCGGCAGTCCCGACAACCGCATGGCTGGCGAGAGCCTGCCGATTGACGCTCGTGACAAGGCCAAAGTCGAGCACTACGACATGCCCGTTGGCTGTGACCAGCACATTGGAGGGCTTGATGTCCCGATGCAGGTTGCCCGAAAGATGGAGCGCGGAGAGGCCGGAGACAAGTTGACGCAGTGTCTGTCGCAGCCTGCCCATGTCGCATGGTCCGGGCAAAAGGCTCCCGCCTTCACCAATGGCGCCGCGCACGTAGGTGAGGAAGTCGTATCCTTCGATCAGCTCCATGGTGAAGAACACCTGATCGTCGTCGCAAACGAAGTCGTAGAGGGCTGCCAAGTTTGGGTGCGACACATCGGCGAGGGCGCGGAACTCGTTTTTGAAGCGGTACAGCGCGGTAGGGTCCATGCTGCGCATGGTCTTGAGGGCGACGCGCATGTCTCGCACTCTGTCGTGGGCTTCGTACACCACTCCCATGCCTCCCGCCCCAAGGCGGCGCAGAATGGTGAAGCGTTCTGTGCCCGGGAAGTCACTTCCCATTGGTCGATGCGTTGTCATGTGGTTTCCGTTCTCTTACCCAGTACTCCAGGAGCCAGCATTGCAACAAATCGCTCGGGACAGCGCACTTCCTCCCCCTCGAAGACCGCTCGGGCGTCGGCAACGCGAGCTGCATCCCCCAAGAGGACCCCCTGACTCCAGTGACTCGCCGCAGCATGCAGCTTCATCGACGTCCCATCAAAGGCGCGGTGGGCCTCTTCTGCGGAGCGCGCGGCATCTTGTCGTTGGCCCCGCAGGGCGAGCACCCCGGAACGCAATTGCGCTGCGAAGCCGTCGGAACATCCATACCTTTCACGGGCGAGGCGCTTTGCAATGTCCTCCACTGCCCCGAGCTTCTGTTTCCGCTCGGTGCCTTGCAGCTTTGCTGCACAGGCGAGAGCCACACGCCCACGGAGGTCCCAGGCTATCAGGCGAAGGATGCCAATGCGCAGTAGGAGCGAACGGCGAAGGGCTGTCCATTGCCGTTCGATCCACGCGAGCGCCTCCTTCGGTTCGTCACGATACAGTTCGAGCTGCGCGCGACCATTGAGGTGGAAATAACTTTGAATTGTGAATCTCGTATTCGGGAGCCCCCGGGCCGCCTCCAGCAGCTGACGGTCGGCGGCCTCAGCATCGTCCTGCACGAGGCGGAGCCAGGTGAGGGGGCCGGTCTGCAAGTTGGTCACGCCGAACAGATCCCCGATGGCCTGCATCTCGCGAAGGGTCAGCCAAACCCAATCGGAAAGCTCCCGTGCCTCTCCCATGTGCATGAGGGTCCGGAAGGCAAGCATATAACTCCCGGCAGCAGCCCAAGACTCACCAGTGCATTGCTCGGCAAAGATGCGGGCGCCCTGGAACAAGTGCTCCCGCGCAAGAGGCCAGTCTCCAAGAAGATACTGAGTGTAGCCCTTGGCTGCGGCCAACCACGCCTGACCCAAGGGCAGCGCGGTCCGCTCTGCGAGGCCCTCTATTTGGGAGAGAAGCTCGAAGGTTCGCGCTCGGGCCTCTCGCCCGTACGAAGCGGAGAACATTGTCTCTATGGCCACCAGTCGAAGGAGCCTCACGGGGTCATTGTCGTCCAGTGCACGAAGTAACCCACGCACCTGAAAGTAGCTCCCACGAACGTTGTCGGTAATGCCAAGCCCCTCTCCCGCCCAAAGCAGCGCGTCTGTGCGAAACGCATCCAGTTGCAACCGCTCCGCATCGTGCTCTACGGGCCGTATCCGCAGCCCACGCAGGCGCAAGACCAGCCTCGCTACAAGAAGGGCCAGGAGCGCGACCCAAGGCGACATCGGCACGAAGTACCCCAGGGACCGGAGCACCTCTTCGAGCAGGGCATTGCCGCGCTCAAAGTGCCCGCTGCACAAGAATTCGTGGGCCGCTTGGCTACGCAGAACGCGAGCCTCGTTCGGGTCGCTCTCCAGTTCCGCTAGCAGCAGTCTCTGTTCGGCGGCCTGGGCGAGACAACCCGCATTGTGGAGGGCATCAGCAAGTTTAGGGCCCCACTGCGGCCCGGCAATGTCCAGCAGACGCTTATAGAGCTTTGCAGCCCGGTCAAAGGCAAGCGCTTCTTCCGCCTTCATCGCCGCAAGCTGTGCAAACTCGGCTTCTCGCTCCGTGTCCCCAGCCGCAGCGAAGTGCTCACAGAGCACATCGGGGTCGTTTTGACCCGCCGCCAGCAGCGCCACAGCCAGCCTTGCGTGCAGCGCTCGCCCGCGTTCAGGCTCCAGGTGAGAAAGGACCGTCTCGCGCACAAGGTCATGGTACGGTTCAAGGCCACTGCGCCTGGTGCTCATCAGATGTTGCGCTCGAAGCAGAGTCACCGCCTGCCGCCCTGCTCCGCCCTTGACGTCAGCCACAAAGATTGCCATCGCATCGTCTACTGGCCTCCCGGCCACTGCCACGGCTCGCAAAACCTCGCCGGCCGCCATTGGGAGTGCCGAGATCCGCTGATGCAGAGCATCGTTCAGGCGCGCCGGCATTGCCTCCACTGTTCCACCGGATTGCGCAAAGCGAACCAGCTCGCCGACCAGGTAGGGGCTTCCCTGCGACTCCTGGGCGATGCCCTTCGCAAGAACGTCATTTGACTCCCGCAACAGCAGCGCGGCCAGTCGCTCGGCGTCATCCAGTCCGAGAGGCCCGACCTGCACGGTGTCTTGGTTCACAGCCCCAAAGTCCGCCCCCCGCGGATCGCGCAGTGTCGTGAGAAAAGGATTGGCCTCGGCCTCCTCCGTGCGAAAGCTAAGTAGCACGAGCAGCGAAGGGGGCGCGGGCGGACGGAGCAACTCCGCCAGTAATTGTGCGCTGTCCCTGTCTGCCCATTGAACGTCATCGAGCCACAACACCAGGGGGTGGCTCATTGCCATGTGGTGGAGAAGCTCGCGGAATGCCCTAAGCGCCCTGCGGCGCCGTTCCAGCGGATCTGCGATTGGAACAGCGCGTCGCGGCAACGCAGCCACCGCCGGGACCCGTGCAAGCAAGGGAAAAACCTGGGTCAACGCCAAGACCTCGACTGGAAGCAGCGCTTTGGCTTGGGCCAGAGGAAGCCCCCGAAGAATGCCCACAAGGCCCTCGACCAGATGGTCGAAGGCTTTGAAGGACACATCCTCGCGCTCGTAGCAGCGCCCAGACAGGACCACAACCTCCGACGCCGGTGGCAGCGAGTCGACAAAGCGTTGGAGCAGCGCGCTCTTGCCCATGCCGGTAGCGCCATGCACCCAAACCAGCACGGCCTGTCCCTGCTCGGTGTGCCGAAAGGCGTCCCGCAGGCGCTCGAGGGTTGCGTCTCGCCCCACGAACGGGGGCTCTGCGCTATGGGAAAGCTCGCCTTGAAGGCGCCGCAGGATCTCAGCGCCCGTGGGTCGCTGGCTCGGGTCATGTTGGAGCAGCTCCACACAGAGCGAGTCCAGATCGGGGGGAACCTTGGCGATCGAGCTTGGGGCCTCAACGTCACGACGCTGCTTGTCCACCTGGATCTGCTTGAAGGTTCCCTGGAAGGGGAGCGCGCCGGTTAGAGCCTCGTACAGCATGATCCCTACGCTGTACCAGTCGCTGGCTTCGCTGAGCTCACCGCCCGACGCCTGTTCTGGGGACATGTATTCCGCAGTGCCGACCACTGCGTGGCCGCCGAGTGCATGTTCGTCGACGCCAGTGACCAGCCCAAAGTCGAGCAGTACGACACGTCCGTCGGTGGTGACCAGCACATTGGAGGGCTTGATGTCTCGATGCAGCTTGTCTGCGAGATGGATCGCAGATATGCCAGACACCAGTTGCTGCAGCGTATTACGGAGTCTAGCAACGTCGCCGCGCACGTAGGTCAGGAGGTCGGTCCCTTCGATGAGCGCCATGGTGTAGAACACCTGACCATCGTCGGCAACGAAGTCGTACAGTGCGACCAAGTTGGGGTGCGAGACATCGGCGAGGGCGCTGAACTCGTTTCTAAAGCGGCCCAGCGCCGTGGGGTCCATGCGTTGCATGGTCTTGAGGGCGACGCGCTTGTCTCGAACGCTGTCGTGGGCTTCGTACACAACGCCCATGCCGCCTGCGCCAAGGCGGCGCAGGATTGTAAAGCGCTCTGTGCCCGGGAAATCACTGTCTATCCGTCGAAGCGTTACCATGATCTTGCGTTCCCCTATACCAGTACTCCAGGAGCCAGCATGGCTACAAATCGCTCGGGACGGCGCACTTGCTCGCCTTCAAAGACCGCTCGCGCCTCGGCAATGCGTGCAGCATCCCCCAAGAGCCCCCCCTGAGCCCATCGACTGGCGGCTGCATGCAGCTTCATCGACGCTCCTGCAAAGGCGCGCTGGGCATCTTCAGCGGAGCGTGCTGCGTCTTCTCGCTGACCGCGCAGAGCAAGTACTCCCGCACGCAATTGCGCAGCGAAGCCATCGGACAGTCCATACCCTTGGCCGGTGAGGCGCTTGGCCATGGCCTCCACTGCTGCGAGCCGCTGTTTCCGCTCGGTGCCTTGCAGCTTCGCCGCACAGGCGAGGGATGTGCGTCCACGAAGGTCCCATGCCACCAGATAGACGAGGTGGACACCCAGGAGCAGCGAACCGCGGAGAGCTCTCCACTGGCCGTCGACCCACCGAGAAGCTTCCTTCGGATCGCCACGATACAATTCGAGCTGTACCCGACACAGCAGGTGATACCAGCTCTGAACTGTGAATTGGGTCTTCGAGCTGTCGCTCTCAACTTGTCGGAGCTCGCGATCGGCAAGCTCCAGGTCGTCCTGTGCAAGGCGGAGCAAGGCGAGCGGCTCGGTGCGCAAGTTGGCTAGGCCAAAGAGGTCTCCAACGGCCTCCATCTGGTGAAGGATTGGCATGATCCGCTCGGAAAGCTCGCGCAGATCTCCCATCCACATGATGGCGCGGAATCCAAGCATATAACTTGCTGCAGCGATGTACGTCTCCCCGGTGCATTGTTCAGTCAAGATTTGTGCAGATCGGAGCAACTGCTCCCGTGCGGGGGACCAGTCTGCCAGGTAAAAGTAGGCAAAGCCAGTCGCTGTTGCCAACAAGCCCTTGGCGTAAGAAAGATCCTCTTCCCCTGCCAGTCGCTCGGTCTGGGAGAGAAGCCTGAACGTTCGATCTTGCGTGCTTCGCCCCCCAGTAGCCGAAAAACAGGTCTCGAAGGCAACGAGGCGAACAAGCCGCGAGGCGTCCCCTTCGTCCAGACCGCGGAGCAACGCACGCACCTGAAAGTACATCCCACGAAAGGTGTCCGTCAGTGCGAGCCCTTGTCCCGCCGAAACCAGGGCGTCGGTGCGATGCGCCTCCTGTCGCAAGCGCTTCACCCTGCGTACGCGAAGCCCTCGCAGCCGTAAGACCATCCTCGCCACGAGAAGCATCAGCAGCACAACCCAGGGAGACTTAGGCACGAAGTAGCCAAGTGACCGCAGTACCTCCTCCAGCAGCGCGTTGCCCCGTTCAAAGTGACCGCTGCACAGGAATTCCTCCGCTGCCTGTCTACGCAGGGCAGTAGCCTCGCTCAGATCAGGCTCAGTGGAGGCTAACCGCTGTCTCTGCTCGGCGGCGCTGGCATAGCGACCTGCATTGTGGAGAGAATCGGCAAGCTTGCGTCCCCATTGCTTCGCCTGGTCCTCTGGCCCCTTGAGCTCCAACAGCCGTTCGTAGAGCTTCACGGCGCGGTCAAATGCAAGCGCCCCTTCCGCCTTGATCGCTGCAAGCTGCGCAAACTCGGCTTCTCGTTCCGTGTCCCCCGCAGCGAAGAAGTGCTCCGTGAGCACATCGGGGTCGCGTTGACCCGCTGCCAACAGCGCGACAGCCAGTCCGGCGTGCAGCGCACGCGTGGCTTCTGGCTCGAGGTGCGCAAGGACTGTCTCGCGCACACGGTCATGGAACGTGTCGAGTCCGCTGCGCCTGGACCGAATCAGGTGCTGGGCCCGAAGCAGCGCCACGGCCTTTCGACCTGCCACCCCCTTGAGGGCCGCCGCCAAAAGGACCACCTCCTCACTGACCGGTCCCCCAGCGACCCCTACGGCTCGTAGCAGCTGGGCGGGCTCCTCTGGTAGTGCGGAGATCCGCTGTCGTAACGCGTCATCCAAGCGCAGTGGCATCCCCTCGACTGCACCGCCTGCCTCGGCAAAGCGCACAAGCTCGTCGACAAAGTACGGGCTTCCCTGCGACTCCATGGCAATGCGCTTTGCAAGAGCGCCGTCGGACTCCTGCAACAGCAGCGCGGCAAGACGCTCCGCGTGTTCCGGTTCGAGTGCCCCGACCTCGATCGTCTCTTGGCGCACCCCTGCCAGGTCCCCGACGCGAGGATCTCGCACTGTCGTCAGAAAGGCACTTGCCTCGGCCTCCTCCGTGCGAAAACTCAGTAGCACCAGCAGGGACGGGGGATCAGGCGGGCGCAGCAATTCCGCAAGCAACTGCGCGCTGTCCGTGTCTCCCCACTGCAAGTCATCGAGCCAAATCACCAGAGGGCGGCTCATTGCAACGCGGTGGAGAAGGTCGCGGAAAGCACGAAGCGCCCGACGACGGCGTTCCTGTGGATCGGCAATGGGCACCGCCCGTCGTGGCACCGCGACGACCGCCGGGACCCGTTCGAGCACTGGAAACACGCTAGCCAATGCCAGGATCTCGACTGGCAAAAGCCCATTGACGTCGCCCAGAGGAAGGCCTCGAAGGTACCGAGAGAGGCCATCGACCAGGCCGTCGAAGGCCTTGAACGCAATGTTCTCACGTTCGTAACAGCGCCCGGAGAGAACCAGGAGCTCCGACGACGCCGGAAGCGAGTCGACAAAGTGTTGGAGCAGCGCGCTCTTGCCCATGCCGGTACTCCCATGCACCCAGACCACTGAGGTCTGTCCCTGTTCCGTGCAGCGAAACGCGTACCGCAGGCGTTCGAGGTGCTGATCGCGTCCCACAAAGGGGATCTCTGCGGTGGCCGTTGCCAGTGCAAAGCCACTGGGACGTTCAGGTGGGCTTCCCAGTCGTCGCAGGATCTCCGGGCCCGTGGGTCGCAGGCTCGGGTCACGTCGGAGCAGCTCGATGCAGAGAATATCTAGGTCCGGCGGAACAGGAGCGATGGAGCTTGGCAGTTTGACATCGAGCAGTTGCTTGTTCACAAGAATCTGCGCGAAGGTCCCTTGGAAGGGAAGGCTGCCCGTCAGCGCCTCGTACAGCATGGCGCCGACACTGTACCAGTCCGAGGGCTCGGCGAGCTCACCGCTGGACGCCGCCTCGGGTGACATGTACTCGGCAGTCCCGACGACCCCACGGCTGGAGAGAGCCTGCTCATCGACGCTCATGACGAGGCCAAAGTCAAGCAACACCACATGCCCGTCGGCGGTAACCAACACATTGGAGGGCTTGATGTCTCGGTGCACTTTGCCAGCGAGATGCAGGACGCAGATACCAGACACCAGCTGACGCAGTCCCTGTCGCAGCCTGTCTAGGTCGCATCCTCCCATCGGGTTGATACGGGTGACAGGAAGCTTCCCTGAGGAGAGAAACCGGGCGTCGACAGTCGGCGCAAAGGCCAGCCCGCTGTCGCCACCACGTACGTAGGTGAGGAAATCAATCCCTTCGACAAGCTCCATGGTGAAGAAAGTGTGTCCGTCCTCTGTAACGAAGTCGTAGAGGGCCGCCAAGTTGGGGTGGGAGACGTCGGCGAGGGCGCGGAACTCGTTCTTGAACCGGTACAGCGCCGTCGGGTCCATGCGGCGCATGGTCTTGAGAGCGACGCGCATGTCTCGCACCTTGTCGTGCGCTTCGTACACCACGCCCATGCCGCCGGCGCCAAGGCGGCGGACGATTGTGAAGCGTTCCGTGCCCGGGAAGTCACTTCCCATTGGTCGATGCGTTGCCATGGTCTTGCGCTCGGCTGACAATTTGAGATACGCCACTGTCGCAGGACCCCATCCCTTTCGTCAAGCTCCATCGCGACGGGGCTAGTACCTCGCGGAGGAAGTCCTTGGACACTCCCGGGCAGCCGAGCCCACGACACCCGCGACCCAGGGTTACCCACCCT
>CAITRH010000374.1 GCA_903894755.1 uncultured delta proteobacterium | reverse complement strand
TTCTTTCGTTCTTTTTTGCGGGCATCGCGGGTGAGAAATCCCGCTCGCTTGAGGGCGGCACGCTTTTCGGGGTCCATGAGGCAGAGGGCGCGGGAGATGCCATGTCGCATGGCCTCAGCTTGGGCGGATTTGCCACCGCCCGAGCAGGTCGCTTGGACATCAAACTGATCGACGGCTTCGATGAGCTCGAGGGCTTGGCGCATCACCATACGTGACGTTGCGCGTTCAAAGTAGGTGTCTGCTGTGCGTCCGTTGATGGTGATCGCTCCGGTGCCGGGTTTGAGCCAGATACGGGCTATGGCGTTTTTTCGCTTGCCAGTGGCGTAGGTGCGCGTGTCGGTCATGGCGGACTCGTTAGATGTGAAAGGAGAGGGGTTGCGGTTTTTGAGCCACATGAGGGTGGTCTGGAGTGGCATAGACTTTTAGCTTTGTAAACATGGCACGTCCAAGAACATTTTTTGGCAGCATGCCTTTGACCGCTTTTTCAAAGGGAAATCCTGGTTTCCGTTTGAGAAGGAGACGGTAGGATTCGGCACGAAAACCGCCTGGAATCCCGGAGTGGCGGTAATAGAACTTGTTATCGAGCTTGTTACCGGTCAAGCGTATCTTGTCGGCGTTGACGACGACAACGAAATCCCCTGTATCTTCGTGAGGAGTAAACGTTGGCTTGTGTTTTCCCTGCAGTATGCTGGCCACTTCGCTGGCGAGGCGACCGAGAGGCTTATCGGTAGCGTCCACAACATACCAGATACGACTGGCCTGAGCGGAAACTTTTGTGGCGACGAACGATCGTTGGGGCATGACAGTCAGGGCCTTTCGAGAGTACTTTCTCCACCCTCACCCTTGGGCCTATCACTATAGGCTAGAAAAGGCGTAACAAGCGGAGGAAATGGTACCATACGAGACGCGGGCCGCCCTGTCAAGGGGGCATATTCCAACGTGCCAACAACAAAAGCACCAAGGACCCCTCCAAAGCATTGACAGGCCGGGCGGCCCTACGCTAATGTTGTCAAGTCTGGCGACTTCCCACGAAAGAAAGTGATTGGATGAAGTACTGACGGGAATGGCGTCGGGGTGTAGCGAGGTTCACAACCCATCAGAATCGAAAACCAGCGGACCCCTTGGTCCAGCGTATACCGGTCCTCTCAAAGGAAGCGCACGAGGGTTTCGGCGCAACGCAAAGGACCAAGCGGACGTCTAAGGAGACATCATGCAAGCACCGACCGAGCTCAAGTTTAAGGTGGGTGACAAAGCCGTCTACCCAGCCCAGGGAGTAGCTGAAGTTGTCAAAATTGAGGAAAAAGATATCGCGGGAAGCCGCCAGAGTTTCTATGTGCTACGTATCCTCGATACTGAGCGCAAGATCATGGTTCCCGTTTCCAATGCTAGCGCTGTCGGCCTGCGTCAAGTCATAAGCGAGCTCGAAATTCGCGAAATCTTCGATATCCTCCGAGAACGCACCATTGCCTTCGACAACCAAACATGGAACCGCCGCTACCGCGGCTTCATGGACAAAATCAAAACAGGCTCCATCTATGATGTCGCTGAAGTTATGCGGGACCTCTATCGGCTAAAAACGGACAAGCAACTGTCGTTTGGTGAGCGCCGTATGCTCGACACTGCACGCGGCCTCATCGTCAAAGAGATCGCTATCGCCCGGGGCCAAACTGAGGAACAGGTCCGAAAGGAAATAGAGGCCATCTTCGTGTCGAACTGACCCCCTCAGTCACGAACCCAGTGGTACGTGTACCCCCCAGGATTTTCCACCAGGTTCTGGTGGGTCTCCTCGGCTCTTCACTTGGCAGCAACAAGTGCAATCTCTTTCACTACCGGATCATTTTAAGCTTGCCATTACCTTGCTCATCACCCGGTAAAGAGGCGTGTCCGACTCGGAAATCTGTACGAGTGTGGTCGCGAAACCCTTCTCCTGCGCACGGTGCTCCAGCCAACGCGCGAAGAAGGTCTTGCCCGTCCCGTATTCGCCGCGAACGGCTTTGAAGTCCTCTGCCCGCCGCAACGCCGCGACGAGGCACCGTCCCCATGCGCAATGCGTCGATGATCTCCCGTCGTTTGAGCAAGCTTGGGCCGGTCACGCGGGCACATCGAAGAGGAGCCGAAGTTTGCCAATGTCCAGATGCACCTGCTGGTCAACTGCATCGTAGCGGAGCACCTCGTAACCGTCTACGTTGAGCACCTCCTGCAGCTTCGCCACCTGCCCTCCGACGCGTCGCGGGACCACCTCCAGTTCGGCAGCGAACGCCGCTGCGGTCGCAACCCCGTGCCGCAACAGCAAGAAGTCCACCGCCTTGATCACATCCTTCCTGATGCCGGGATCGGACGTCCGTGCCTGGAGGACTTTGCACTTGGCGAAGGGGGATGCCGGAGGCGTGGAAGGTTTTTTTCCGACCGATTTTGCGTGAACGGACATTGCAACCGACAGCTCAACTTCGGTTGGACCCCATCCCAATTGTCTTACCGCGCCCATTGACCGGCGCATCGGCGCAGAAGTGGAACGTGGGTAACGAGGACAGGACCCTAGCGCGAGCCTCGCCGCAAAGCTGCTGCGCTCCGCAAATCCTTGCTCGCCCAAGCGCGGGATGGAGCGGAATGAACGTCATGCCCCTTCCTCTTCTCGAAGCTCTTCGCACACGGTCGGTCGTCGCCGATGGCGCCATGGGAACCGAACTCTATGCAAGGGCCCTAGGCTTCGAAACCTGTTTCGAGGCTCTCAACGTGCGTTGTCCCGACCTCATCACGTCCATCCACAGGGCCTACGTGGACGCGGGGGCGGAAGTCATCGAAACGAACACCTTTGGCGCCAATGCGCCGCGTCTTCACGCCCACGGTCTCGAGCACTGCGTACGCTCGTTCAACCACGCAGCCGTCAAGCTCGCCCGCGCCGCTCGCCCCACCTACGTCGTGGGCGCACTCGGCCCCACCGGGTCGTCGCGCGACGTCATTCGAGCCACCCGAGCGTTCCTCGCGGAGCAAGCCCTCGCGCTCTCCGAGGCTGGAGTCGATGCGCTCCTCGTCGAAACCATGTGCACGCTGGACGAGGCCGAAGCTGCCCTCGAAGGAGCTCTCGATGGAGCTTCAGGACGGGTCCCGGTCCTCGTGTGTCTCTCTCTCAACGCCACCGGGACGCTAAACGACGGCACGACTCCAGGAGCCGCCGCCAAGCGTCTCGCCGCCCTAGGCGCCCAGGCCGTAGGGATCAACTGCGGCATGGGCCTCTCGGGTGTGCTTGAAGCGATGGAAGAAATGAGCTCCACGCACCTTCCGCTGATCGCGATGCCAAGCGCGGGACTTCCGCAAAAGCGTGGCGATCGGCTCGAGTACCCGGTGACCCCTGCGGACTTCGGTGCGTGGGCAGTGTCGTTGTGTTCCCCGGTCCTGGTGGGCGGCTGTTGCGGTACGACCCCGGCGCACATCACCGAGCTTGCACGACGGCTGGAGGGTCCATGAACCGATGGGTCGTGATCGTTCTGTTGGGTCTTTCGAGCTGCAAACGGAGCACCACCGGTGCGGTCCAAGCCGTAGACGCGAGTGGGGACGCGTCCGAAGAAGCGGGCACCGTTCGCGAGGCGCGCTGTGCACTTGTCGAGTCCGGCGTGGTGCTTGCGGAAGGGACCGAGGCGGCCGATCTAGAAATTGGCGAGGCCGTCGAGGAGACCGACGGGATCGCCGTGGGGGTGCTTCGTCGTTCTGGAGGCGCGTTGGTAGCCGGTGTGTCTCGGGTGCGGGGAGGGACCCAGCGATTTGTACCGTTGGGAGCTCCGCTAGGGGACGCACCACCGCCTCGTCCATTTGTCACCCGTGCCGGGCTTTTTGCGGCGTTCTATGGTCGTCCCTCCAAGCCCACGGGGACACGCGCTCTCACCTTCGTGCGCTTCTCGGGCGAGCAGCCGAGCCCGGTCTACACATTGGCGGAGCAGAACGACGACTCGATGGCCTTCGACGTGGCCTTTGGCGATCGGAGCGGCGTGTTTGCCTGGGATGAAGACGCCATCGGTTTGCGTCGGGGCAACGTGAAGGTCGTGGTGCTTTCGCCCGAAGGGAAAGAGCTGCGCGGGCCGAGGATCGCGTCGCCTGACGACACGGATGCGGAGCGTCCCAGGGTGGTCGCACGTCGTGGTGGGTTCTGGCTCGTGTGGGTAGCGCGAAGGCTCGAGGGGGACGAGGGACGGGACGGGGGACATCGCGACGAGGCACCGGCGCTTCGTAGGGCCTTCGAGTGGCTTGAAGTCGTGGCTCTTGATGAAGGCGGCGAGGCGGCGGGTCCGGTACGTCGGCTGACGTCGGTCAAGGGGCACGTATCTGTTTTCGATTTGGCGGTGCGCGTCGGTACGGACACGGTGGACATCGTGGCGCGAGACGACGATCAAGCGGTGGACGGTGCGGGGGGACGGCTAGTGCGTGTTTCGGTGCGTCCTGATGGCGTTGAGGGACCGACCGCGATCGTGGCGGAGGTGGGGCGGGGGGTCCCTGATTTTCTTGTGCTGGGGACGTCGACTTGGCTTTTTTTTACGGAGCCTTCGGACCGACTGCGACTGATTCCGCTCGATGCGGCACGGATTCCGGCGGCGTCACCGAGTCTCGAGAAGGCGCTCGACAGAGGCCGTCCACTGGTGCGTTTGTCGGGGCGAGGGGAGTCTCGATTGCTGGCGGCGTTTCCCGAAGACGCGTCTGGGCAGCTTCGGACTCTCTCTTGCGGTCTGTGACCCTTTCGAACGCGGCGGTGATGGGGTAGGGTGCTTCCCGTGGCTCCGTCCACACCTCCTACTCACTGGGCCTATAGCTCAATCGGTCAGAGCCCCCGGCTCATAACCGGGCTGTTCCTGGTTCGAACCCAGGTGGGCCCACGCATCTTCCGCGCGCTCGACGCGCATTCCCCGGCCTTAGTCACATGTGGGGGGAGCGCGGCCGCTCCACCCCAAGCCCCCCAGCCGAAAACAACGCTGCACACAAGGTACGATGTGACTATGGCCCATTCCCCCCTATTTTTACTTCAGCGTTATCGTCGGCTTCACCGTGCGTGGTCGCCGTACAAGGAGTTGCCCCTTTGACCGTTACAGAACAAATTCGCTCCCTCGAGACGCTGGCCAAGGTTGATGCCGATCTTAAGCGACTTGAGGATCAACTCTCGGCGGAGCGTGCGACTCTCGACACGCTCACGGCGAGTCGACGCAAGCTCGATGTCCAGCTCACCTCCGAGCGTATGTCCCTTGCGACGACGGAAAAGAAGCGCGGCGAGCTGGTCGGAGAGGTCCGCTCGACGACGCAACAGATCGAGCACTCACGCGACAAGCTTGGGCGCGCGCGCAACGAGCGCGAGTCGAACGCGGCTCAGCGCGAGCTCGAGGAGCTTCGCAAGCTCCTTCGCGACCACGAAGACGAGCTCACCAAAGTTACGGGCGAGAGCGAGGTAGCGCGCCAGAGGATCCTCGCTACTGAGACGCAACATCTTGAAGTTTCCGAGGAACTTGCCGCCAAAGGGGGCACGATCCAGAAGGGAGTTACCGTTTTAGAGCGCGACGTATCGAAGAAGCGGGAAGAGCGCACTGCGATGGCCAAGCAGCTGCCGGCCCAGCTTTTTCGACGGTACGAGATCATTCGGATCAAAAAGGGGAGCGCCGTGGCGCAGACGACGGATGGCACGTGCCGCGCTTGCAACATGGCGCTTCCGCCGCAGCTTTTTCATCGTTTGCGTCGCGAGCCGGTCATCGAGCTTTGCCCTTCGTGTCAGCGGCTCATCTACTTTCTTGCGCCGTCGGCCGCTCGGGAGGTCGAGAGCTAAGCCAAACCTAACTTGAGAACCGCAGGTCCGATCCACCGCTTCCGCGCCCCAATTTCGCGCAGACCTCACCCCC
>CAITRH010000373.1 GCA_903894755.1 uncultured delta proteobacterium | reverse complement strand
GACTCGATCGAGCTCGGCTACGGCTTCGAGGCTCCCGTACGCGTTGGAGGCAAAAAGACCCACCCGTTCAGGCGACAACGCCACAAAGGCCCCGTCCTTCTTGATCCCTGCGTCCTCGAGTGCAAGCTTCGACGCCACCACAAGCAGCTTGGTGAGACGGTCAAGACTGCGATGTCCTTTGTCTCCAAGGTAACGCTTTGGGTCAAACCCGCGGACCTCCGCCACCCGCGCCGAAGGACACCGTGTGGCATCGAAAGACTCCACCGGATACTCCGGCAGGTCGGCCAATAGACACGGACTCCGAAGCGCCTCGACAAACGCAGCGTGTCCAATGCCCACGGTGGAGACCACCCCGAGCCCAGTGATCGCAAGTGCCGTCACGACCGGACCTCCACGGGAGGCGCGGGAGGGGCAAGCACCCCTGGACGTGCCAGGCAAAGCACTGCGTTGTAGCCGCCAAACGCTAGGGAGTTGTTGAGGATCACGTCGGCCTTTCCCTGTCGCGCGGTCCCTGTAACCACGTCGAGGTCGCACTCGGGGTCGGGGTTTTCATGGCCTATGGTGGGAGGATAGAGCCCGGTTTCAAGGGTCATCACACAAGAGATGGCCTCGAGTGCGCTGGCGGCTCCCATGCAATGCCCCAGCATTCCCTTCATGCTCGAAATGGGGACTCGACGGGTTCCAAACACGTCCTTCATGACTTTTGCCTCGGCCGCGTCGTTGGCCTGGGTTCCGGTGCCGTGGGCGTTGACGAAGTCCACGTCGTCTGCGGTGAGCCCCGACCAGGCGATGGCCTGACGCATCGCTGCGATGCTTCCTGCCGCATCGGGATGGGGACGGGTGATGTGGTAGCCGTCGCACGAAAGGCCGTAGCCTCCGATTTCTGCCAAGGGGCGCGCGTGACGTCGAACCATGTGTTCTTCCGTTTCAAGCACCAGGACGCCCGAGCCCTCCCCCAAGATGAGCCCCTGCCTGTCTCGGTCGAAAGGCTGACAGCGCCTCGGAGCCATCGCGCCAATGCGCACGAAGCCCGCGAATTCGAGCGCCTGAAGCACCTCGGAGGCGCCCGCAATGGCAACGTCGGCTCGCCCCGATCGAAGCAGGTCGGACCCCAAACCGATGGCGTAATTGCCTGCCGCGCAGGCTGCAGGAAGGGTCATGACCAAGCCTTCCGCCCCCACCGCACGGGCGGCATGAACAGACAGCAGCGTCGAGCCGTACCGAGGGATCAATGCCTTGCGGACCGAGTCTCGCCCCTCGACAATCCAGGCGCGATCAAGCTCCTCGAGGACCCGTGCTTCTCCCATCGTGGTCCCCACGATCGCGATGGTGCGGGGTCCTCGAAGGGCGTCGGGCTCGAGACCCGCGTCCGCGACCGCCATGCGGGTCGCCGCAACGGTGAACGCCGAGCAGCGTCCCATCGTGCGTGCTTCGGCCGCGGTCAGGTGGTCGCGAGGTACGAAGTCGCGGACCTCGGCGGCGTACTCACGTCCAAAGCGCTTGGCGTCGAAGGCGCAAACCTCGCCGATGCCACAGAGACCCGCCTCGAGGGCGCGAAAGAAGGCGGTTTTGCCAGTACCGATGGGGCTGACGGCTCCCACACCAGTCACGAACACACGGGGAAGGTGCATGGAGTGACCATAAGGCAAGCGCGAAACGCTAGGGGGAAAGACCGGGCGCGTCACGTCCGTCGCGGTAGGGCGCGTAGAGAACTTCGCTCATCGCCAGTGCCCTCCGCTCGTCGGCGTCGGCACGGGAGAGCGCATCAAGACTCGTCGTAGCCTCCTCGATCAGAAGGTCCGTGGCATGGGACGCTAGCGCAAATTGCTCCTCGCTACTTGCGCCTAAAACAGAGTTGGTCGCCGCATAAAGTGAGATCTCCGCGACCGCGAGACGCTGCAAGACCAACTGGTGACGCACCGCGGTCACGCCGTGCCGTGCACGCACATCCGCCACGACCTCACCTAGACGCTCCGCAAGCCCGTCGACCTCGGAGGCCGCAGACCGCAGTGGCGCGGGGACCACACCCAGAATGTGTCCCCTTGGCACGTCGTGGGCCGCCAGACGCGCCAGACCGACGCGAAGGAGCAATACGTCGTTGGCCCCCTCGAAAATCCTTGTGATGCGGCAGTCACGAAGGAGCCGTGCGACCCCTGGTCCTTCAAGGAACCCAAGGGCCCCCTGGAGCTGAAGGGCCCGATCGACAAGCTTGAACGCCCCCTCGCTCGCGAACACCTTGGCTATGGCCGACACCGCTTCGAGCGAGCCCCCGCTCGCATGGACATCGGCGACCCCCCGTACCACCGACTCCATCGCGTACAGCCGCGCCGCCATGCGGGCGATGTGAAGCCTCGTGGCTGCAAAGTCTCCGATCGGTTTGCCGAACTGACGCCTCGTGGTCACATGTGCCAGGGCCGCATCGAGAGCCGCGCGGCCGGTCCCGACACACCCCGCGGACATCAAGGTCCTTCCCCAGGTAAGCAGATGGTAGGCATGCTCCATCCCCCGTCCCGGAGTGCCAAGCACGTGGTCGAGTGGAACCGTCGCGCCATCGAAACTGACCGTCACCGTCGACGACCCTCGGATTCCCAACTTGTCTTCCTCGGCGCCGATCTCCACTCCCGGAGTCTCACGAGGCACGAACACCAGCGAATGACCCCGAGCCCCTCCAAAGCCAGGAGTGCGCGCCAGCACCGTGAACGAGCTCGCAAAGCCTCCGTTGGTCACATACGCTTTTTCGCCCGTCAGACGCAGCGTGTCGCCCACCACCTCGCCACGGGTCCTCAGGGATGCCAGGTCGCTCCCCGCCCCCGCCTCGGTCGCGGCAAAGGACGCGATCCACTCTCCCGAAGCTAGACGCGGCAAGTACGCGTCTCGAACCGCCTTGGTCCCTAGTTCGACGGGACCTCGGGTGCCTAGTCCCGCATGCAGCCCCACCATGATGGCGACCGATCGATCCGCCCGTGCCATCTCCGAGATCACGTCGCAGACGGCCCTCAGAGATAGACCCGCGCCGCCATGCTCCTCTGGAATGGACATGCCAAAGAGCCCCAGCGACGCCGCCCCCGAGCGCACGGACTCGGGAATCACCCCCCTGCGGTCGATCGCCGCCCCGTCGACCTCGCGCGCCATGAAGCGACGCACCTGATCGACGAGCTGGGGGACTATGTCCCTCTCGTGCGTGGCCAATTCATGCATTGCAGGCGTAAAGCTCAGGATGCTGCGCGCGGTACTGACGGTCGATGAACACGCACGCGTCTTCGACCGTGTGAATCTCCATCGCGTCTTCCACCTCGAGATCGAGCTTCAACTCGGACGCGATGGTCGCTAACAGCTCGAGGCTTCCGATCGAATCGAGCCCCAAGTCTTCGCGCAGCCGCTCCGAGCCACGAAGGGTTTGTGCCTCGATTTCCGCGATCTCTGCGAGAAGGGCGATCGTCCGGTGGCGCGTAAGGGAGTCAAACATGCGTTCTCCGTGTTTCCTTGGAAGGAATGAACTGGTATCGAACGAACCACGCGTAGGCGCGGTCCAGTGCGTCGTCGAGGCTAGCAAGCTCGATGCCAAGTTCGTCAAAAGCGCGTTGCATGGAGACCGCTTGGCCCGTGGCAGCCATATCTACGAGCTCGCGTGGGATCGGAACCCGCTCGCGTCGAGGAGCCGCCTCACGCTCATCCGCGTCCGACTGCGTACGGGCTTCGTCGGCAGAGAGCTCTCGCTCGGGAACCACCCCGCCGAAACGGTCGGCAATGCGCATCAACAAGGAGTGCACCCCGATGTCGTGGCCGCCAAGACAGTAGCGTCCATGCGCGACAGGACTCGCCGCCGCCGCATGGGCCCGAGCTACGTCCCCAACATCGATGAGGTTTACGGTGCCGTCCACCCACCAAGGAAGCCTTCCGCGCACCGTGCCGACAATGATCGAGCCTGTCCCTAGACGGATGTCGCCGGGCCCGATGCATCCGCCTGGAAGCAACGTGACGACGTCGAGCCCGCGCGTCTTTGCCGCATCGACCTCGCGTTCCATGGCCCACTTGACAGCGCGGTAGACGCTCCCCTCGGGCATGGCGAGAGGGATGTCGCGTTCATCCGCGTCGCGTCCCTCGGGAGCGCGGTCGAGCGTGGCAATGGTGGACGTGTAGACAAGGCGTCGGACTCCTGCGACCCGTGCGGCATCGCAGGCGTTCTTGACTCCGCGGACCCCTTCGTCGAGGGACCCGGCCAGGTCGATCGAGTAACGCGGATAGTAGGCGCCGGCGAGGTAGACGACGTCGCAGCCTTCCATGGCGCGTCGGAGGGCTTCGGGGTCTTCGAGGGAGCCGTCGACGAACTCCACGGGATGTTTTCTCAAGAGGAACGTCGCGGTCTTCTTTCGTCGGGTCACGCGCACGGGCACATGACGGCGCAGGAGCTCCTCGACGATATTGATGCCCAAGAAGCCGCAGCCTCCGATGACGAGGGCGCGGGTGGGTTTGGCTGAGGAATTCACCGAGGCACCATGCAACGCACGGGCGGGCGAGATCAAGGTGTGCAGCAGGCGTTCTAGCTGGGTTGCGCTAGGCTTGCGACATGACGCCATTGGACGGAGACATCCTTTTTTTGCACGGCCTCGAGAGCGGCCCCCAGGCGAGCAAGGCGCAGTACCTGGCCAAACGCTGGGGCGCAGACACCGCCGACCTCGACACGACGCGGGCTATCCGCTCCATGCAGGCCGCCCTCGCAAACGGCCTGCCCTGGACATTCGAGGCGCCCGACATCGAAGAGGCGTTTCGCGTGCCGCTCCAGCGGGCCGAGGAGGCGCTGCAGTCCGCTTCCAAGAAACCGCGCAGTCTGCTCATCGGCTCGTCCTTCGGCGGCGCCGTGCTGGTGCGGCTCGCATCGCAAGGACTCTGGAATGGCCCGTCGCTGCTCCTTGCCAGCGCCGCGACGCGACTGACAGGCATCGGCAAGCTCCCCAAAGGACACCGGGCGATCCTTCTTCATGGGCGCCACGACGACATTGTCCCACTCCAAGACTCCCGCGACTTCGCGCAGGCAAGCGGCGACCTCGTGCAACTCTGGGAGGTGGGGGACGGCCACCGCCTTGCTTCGACATTGCAAGACGGCACGCTCGACGCAGCGATCGCGCTGCTGCTTGGGAGATCATGGCCGAGGACGACAGCTGGCTCGAAGGCCTCTGGACCGTGACCAGCGCTAGCCCCGAAGCCGACGCTCACGCCTCAGCCGCCGAGTAGCTGGGCGTTTGGGACCATCGAACTAAGCAGGATCCTGTTTCGGTCGCTCGTCTCGGACCATGGGGACGAAGCGAACGGCGCCCAGGTCTTGTTCTTCCAGGTTGCCGCCGCTCTTGCGAAAGCGAAGGAGGCGTTGGGTGGAGGATGGTCCACCGATGGGGGCGACAAGGATAGCTCCCTCGGCGAGCTGGTCGACGAGCATTTGGGGCAATGCGCGGGGTGCGGCGGTGAGAAGAATGCGGTCGAAGGGGGCATGTTCGGGCCATCCTGCGTAACCGTCGCCGATGCGGACCGAGACGTTGGTGAAGCCCAGGGTTTGAAGGCGAGCCTGAGCGGTTTCGCCTAGGATGGGGAGGATCTCGATGGAGTAAACGTGTTGGGCGAGGCAGGCGAGGATCGCGGCTTGGTAGCCCGAGCCTGTTCCGATTTCCAGGATACGTTCGTGTCCAGTGAGTCGGAGGGCCTCTGTCATGATGGCGATGACGGTGGGTTGGGAGATGGTCTGACCGTACCCGATCGCGATCGGATGGTTTGCGTAGGCTTCGTCGAGGGGGACCTCTGGGACGAACACGTGGCGCGGGACTCGTTGCATGGCGGCGATCACGCGGTCGTCGTGCAGGTCACCCTGTTTAATGAGGGAGGTGATGAGGCGGGAGGGGTCCGGCACGGAGCTAAGATGCGCATGGCGGGGGGCAAGCGCCCGAAGAAACGCTTAGCAGCAGGAGTTTTCCTCGTGCACGGGGGAATACCTCAGCTACGCTGCAGGAGTTGTTATCCATGGTGAAGGTCGAGCGCAAAGAGGTCATGGAGCCGTGCAACTTTTTCAAGGGACATGGTGCTGGATCATTCCCAGGACCAAAGGATCCCTGGGGGAAACCAGGAATTCAGGCACGTAGGGATGCGGCAGGGGGCATTTCTTCTTTTGGCCTCTGGATTGCGTCCTTTGCAGGGCGGACTGAAGAACAAAGTGGCGGATCGATCTGCCGGTGGACGCCTGGAGTAACGCGACGATGAAACATAGCTATTCGATCACCGCTCGCTGGTTTGTCAGCCTTTTGGTTCGTCTTCTTTTCGCGAGCCTAGCGCTTTACGGGTGCGGCTCGAGCCGACCGGGCTTGCTCGGCGACGACACGGTCGCCCCGGCAGACCGCGATGGGTCTTGTGGTCCCGGTGGCTGCGGAAATACATGCACAGCGAACGTCGATGAGCCAGGGTGTCCCTGCAGTACCGAGGGGGCGCATCTGTTTTGCGCCAAAGCCGAGGCGAACATTGGCGGGCAGGTGGTCTGCGGCACGGGTTTTAGCGTGTGCACTGCGGGTGCGTGGTCCCCGTGCCAAGTCTTCGGCGCCACACTTGCGCCACAGAATTCTCGGAGCGTGCATCTCCAAGGTTTGGGCGACGCCTCAACGTGTGTCGACAATCCCTGTTCTCCCACCTGTGTTCATTTCCCCGACACCCCCGCAGGGCTGAGCAGCACGGACTCAGGGATCGTTGTGACCGACGCGGGGATTACCGTTGTCGGCGAAGGGGGCTCACAGTGCGTACCGGTGACCTGTGCGGGCCAGGGGAAGAACTGTGGCGCCATGAGCGACAAATGCGGGGCGCTCCTCAACTGCGGCAGTTGCACCTTGCCGGAGGTGTGCGGCTCCGCGGTGGCCAACGTCTGTGGCGTATCGGGCAACTGCACGAACCTCTGCCTCCAACAGACATCGTGTACGCCGACGAGCACGGTGACCGTGCTGACTGGCAAGGTTTACGCGCCCAACGGGGTCGACCCGCTCCCGAATGTCCTCGTGTTCGTTCCAAACGGGACACCGCAGGCGTTCACCCAGGGGGTGACCTGCGATCAATGCAGCGCGTCGTCGAGCGCGGCGCAGGGCTCCCCGCTTGTTTCCGCGACCACGGACATCAACGGGACCTTCACCCTTCGCAACGTTCCCACCACGGACGTTACGCCGACCCAGCCGGTCCCGCTGCCGGTTCCGCTGGTCATGCAGGCGGGTCGCTGGCGCCGCCAGGTGTCACTTACGAGTGTCCCGAAGTGCCAGACCACGACGGTGGCGACGAGCCTAACGCGGCTTCCCAGGAATCAAAGCGAGGGGGATATCCCACGCATTGCTTTTTCGACTGGGGCAGTCGACGCGCTCGAGTGCATTTTCCGCAAGATCGGCGTGGCCGACACGGAGTTTACGGACCCGACAGGAAGCGGGCGCATCCACTTCTTCAAGGGGGGCGCATCGGCCGGCGCAAAGATATCGTCCGCGACCCCCTGGGAGACCGACCTCCTCGGCGAGCACTGGGACACGGTGGCCTCCATGAGTCAGGCGCGCACCGAGCACACGGCGAACCTCCTCAATGACGGAACCGTCTTTGTCGCGGGGGGAGCTTCTGGCGACGGCAGCGGAAGCCTTGCGAGCACAGAGAGCTACAACCCGACCGCAAATACGTGGACAACAAAGGCGTCCATGACCTCCAATCGCACCAACGCAGCCTCAACGCTGCTCAGCGATGGGACCGTCCTGGTCACGGGAGGATTCACGTATCCCTCGACGTACCTGTCGACTGCCGAGCGGTACAACCCAACGGCGAACAGCTGGGTCAGCACGCCAGGGATGGGCTTGCCAACGCCTACGCCGAGCTGCGATGGCTCCATTGTGATCAGCCAGGTGTACGGCGGCAGCGGCTCCGGCGGCAGGTTCGGAACCTCCACCTACGACAGTGACTTCATCGAGATTCACAATCGCGGTACGACCAGTGTCAGCCTTAGCGGCTGGTCGGTTCAGTCCGCGAGCGCTGGGAGCAGTAGTTGGACCGTTACGTCCCTCTCAGGAAACATTGGCGCTGGCAAATACTACCTGGTCAAGGGAGGAACCTACGGTGGCGATCATAGTCTCCCAGCCGCTGATGCAACCGGCTCGTTCGGCATGAGCCGGGGCGACGGCAAGGTGGCTCTGCTCAACACGGCCACCGCGCTCAACTCATTGTGCCCGACGGGCGGCGGGATCAAGGACTTCATCGGTTGGGGTTATCCGGGCTGCTCGGAGGGGGACGCCGCACCAAGCCACGACCGGTCGACGTCCGACATGCGCGGGGCCAGCGGCTGCACCGACACACAGGACAATGCGAGCGACTTCTCCGAGCAGAATGTCAGCCCCCGTAACGGCTCGACGGGGGCAACCATCTGCGCGGTTTCCGTTTGCGCAGCGGGATCCACGGTTGGGCGGGCGCTGCACACCGCGACGCTCCTCAACAACGGCAACGTACTCGTCGCCGCTGGCTGGAACGGAACCACGGCCACGTCCACTTCGCTCCTCTACAATCCCTCCCCTTCACCTGGAACCTGGGCCTTTACCAACGGGATGAGCACAGCCAGGTACGCCCACACAGCCACACTCCTTGCGGACGGCACTGTCCTCGTCGTCGGTGGCATCACCAGCGGTACTACTGCCACCAACGCAGTCGAGGTGTATAGCCTCACCACTGGCAGCTGGACCACCAAGACGGCAATTCCGACCGCCCGAGCGTACCATACGGCGACCCTCCTTGCGAACGGTACGGTGCTGGTCGCTGGCGGGATCAGCGGCTCCACCTACCTCACAACCTCCCACATCTACAATCCCGCGACCAATGCCTGGACCGCCGGACCGTCGATGTCGAAAGCACACGTCAACCACCAGGCAGGACTGAATCCAGACAACACGGTTGTCGTGACCGGCGGACGCACCGGCTCCAGCAGCTACACTAAAAACACGCAGGTATACAATGCCATAGCTGGCACCTTCTCAATCAAGGACCCAGGCCTGGACGCTGCGCGCGCATACCACACAATGACCCAACTCCAGACTGGCAAGTTCCTAGTCACCGGTGGCTACAACGGCTCCAGCGTCCTGTCCTCTGTCGAGCGGAGCACGTCGGCGCTGCTCAATAACTACGACATGGTGCTCTTCCCCTGCCAAGGCACGGACTACGCATGGAGCAGCGAAGGTGTGGTCAAGAAAAGCGACCCCATCACATCCGACGGGCTTCACGCGGTCCTCGAGCAGAACCTAGCCACCTACGCTGGCGTCGGTGGGCGGGTATTCTCGACTCACTACAACTACTCCTGGCTGATCGACAATGGTGCCAACCCGTACTCCTCCCCGCTCAGCGCTTCTGCAAACTGGACCCCCAACAATGGCTCCTACTCCGACCAAAAAGGCTACATCGACCAGAGCTTCGCCAAGGGACTGCAGCTTGCTCAGTGGCTCAAGACCCCTGCTATCGGCGCGTCCACCGTGCAGGGAGAGATTGACATCAAGACGCTGCGCCAGGACTTCACCACCGTAGTCACCCCAACGTCACAGAACTGGCTGTCCATCGGCGCGACTACCAAGAAACAGATGCACTTTACCTTCAACACCCCCATCGGCGCCGCCACGGCGTCGCAGTGCGGACGCGTAGTTTACAGCGATTTCCACGTCTTCGATGCAGACACCAGCGGCAAGACCTTCCCCAACGAGTGCACGACGGGCACCATGACGGACCAAGAGAAGCTCCTCGAGTTCATGATCTTCGACCTCGGCGCCTGCATCCAGCCAGACCACGAGGGAGTCGGCACATGCACTCCGCTAACTTGCCAAGCTCAGGGGCTCAACTGCGGACAGGCTGGCGACGGCTGCGGGAACACCATCAGCTGCGGGACCTGCACCGCACCGGCTACCTGCGGAGGCGGCGGTGATCAGGGCATTTGCGGAACCGCCAGAACCTTCAGCGATGGCTACTTCGTCCGCGACTACGACGCTTCCTCTGTCTGCGCCTCGGGATTCGGTCCAATCTGGCGCCTCTGGTCCTGGAGTTCGACCACCCCAGGCAATGCGCACATCGACTTTACCATGCAAACAGCCTCCTCTACTGCGGGGCTGGATTCCGCTCCAAAGGACCAACTTCTGTTCTCGAACCCACCAGGGCCCGCCGCTGCCATGAGCAGCACCTGGGCGGTAGGCACCTGTGGCCCAGCTGCATCCGCATGTGTGGAGGGCGGTGCCGTCGCCCACACTTTCGGCCTCCCCACCGCAGGCATGGTCGACACAACCATCGGGTCCGCGTCACCCGACTCAACGTTCCTGCGGAATGTTCGAGCCAGAAACCAAAATTATGTGCGCGTCACCATTCACCTGGCCCCTTCGTCGGACCTCACCAAGGCCCCAACGCTGACATGGTGGGACATGCAGGTCGACTGCGTGCCAAATCAGTAAACGCCCATAACCGTCGCATCCTCCTGCGCTTCCCGCGGGAGGATCCAGTGGGTCACCGATCAAGCCCAAGAATTAACCTACGTCTTGCCAGGTCGTGCGCCAATTTGGCTTGTCACGGCAGCATCGGCGCCAGGACCTCGACCTGCACCTCGGAACATCGCGCCAACATCGCGTCGCTGGTCAAGAACATCTCGACGCCCACGGTCACCGCCGTGGCCAGGTGAAGAGCATCCGGTGTCTTGAACCCATACTTGCCCGTAGGACGGTGGCCGCGTCGACAACGGCAGCATCGATCGGCGTCAGGACGGTTCGGGTCGCTGCAAAGAGCCCGTGTCGCATCGCGCAGCGGCTTGATGCGGCACTCGAGGCGCGAGAGATGAGGCAGCAGGCATCCAGGTACGCGCGGCTCATCGATCGTCCCATACCGCTCGCTGGGTGCCGATCTGCGCGTCGATATCTGGGAGTGGCTCCGGTCACCTTAGAAGATATTGAGCACGCGATCGCCAAAGGGCCGTCCGAAACATGACGTCCTTTGATACCAACGTCATCGTTCGGGTCGTTAATCGTTGAAGCCTTACGCGACGCAAACGCCCTTCCTGTGATCACCTTCGATGTACGCCTCGCTCGGCATGCCGATGTTCGGCTCCTTGGGGCGCAAGAAGCGCCGAGCGGCCAGCCATGACCCGTCCTCGCCCGATCGTCGCCCACGACGACCGCCTTCCAGGCCCTGGGCTGTCTTGTGCCGCCCCTTCGGGGCTGACGATCAACGCTCGGGCTCTTTTCCACCGGCGGTGATGCGCGTGACGGTAGGGCGACGTGCGTTCTCTGGCAGCCCCGACCGAAGGGGCGACACAAAACGACCTGGTCTACGGCTCCACGACGTGGTCGGACCTGCGGTTCTCGAAGCTCGAAACGTCCTAGGCGACCCGCGATCGATGCGATGCGAGGCCAAGGAGCATTTGACGCGAAGCTCGCCCGTGTTCGCCGACCCCAATACCGACTTCGTCTTTTATCTCATATTCGGGAGCGAGGACCACAAGAAAGCGCTCCTCGGTTTCTCACCGACGTACATGCAGGTCGATTGCGTGCCTAACCAGTAACCGCCCGCAACCGTCGCATCCTCCATAGCGCAGCGGCTTGATGCGGCCTGCATCGCCATGCGCCAGGGCGGCCGCGAAGGCGAGTCGACCCACTACCAAAAAGTGGAGCTGACGGGAATCGAACCCGTGGCCTCTTGCATGCCATGCAAGCGCTCTCCCATCTGAGCTACAGCCCCGCGAGGACTCGCCTTGTCGCACGCGTCGCTGGCTACGTCAAGGGATTTGTCATCGCGCCTTTCCTTTTTCGCGACCGCGCGCCCGTTCCCGTTCCCTGCTAAGAGCCTCGCCATGGCGAACGACCCCGCTACCATCCAATCGAGCATCGAAAACCGTCTTACCGCCCTCCGTACCGCCTTTCGCGCCCGCTTCGAAGCCGCCTCGACCGAACAGGCACTCCGCGACGAAAACGCTAAGCTCCTCGGCAAAAAAGGCGAGCTCACCGCCATCCTCAAACAACTCGGCGCCGTCGCCCCCGAAGGACGTAAAACCATCGGTGAGAAGGTCAATTCCCTCAAAACCGAGGTCGAACAGGCCTTCAACGACCGCCTTCGCGCCCTCGCCCGCGCCAAACGTGACGCCGACCTCAACGCAAAACCCTTCGACCTCACCCTCCCAGGTCGTCCCCTTGCCCCACTCGGCCACGCTCACCCCATCTCCATCGTCCGCGACGAAATCGTCGACATCTTCCGCAGCCTCGGCTTCGCGGTCCACGACGGTCCCGAGGTCGAGCTCGAAGAAAACAACTTCACCAAACTCGGCTTCCCCCCAGACCATCCCGCCACCGATATGCAAGATAGCTTCTGGACCCTCGACGGCACCCTGCTGCGTACCCACACGAGCAACGTCCAGATCCGTGCCATGACCACCCACAAACCCCCCATGGCCTTCATCGCCCCAGGCGCCGTCTACCGCCGCGACGACGACATCACCCACTCCCCGATGTTCCACCAGGTCGAGGGCTTCTTGGTCGATGAGCGTGTCACGTTCGCCTCTTTGAAAGGGGTCCTCTCCGAGTTTGCCGAGCGTCTTTACGGTCCAGGTACCCCCACCCGCTTTCGCCCCAGCTACTTCCCCTTCGTCGAGCCCGGTGCCGAGGTCGATATCGGTTGCGTCTTCTGCAAACGCCCCGATGGAACCCGTCCAGGTTGCTCCGTTTGCAAGAAGACGGGATGGATCGAGATCCTAGGTTGCGGAATGGTTCACCCCGTCGTCTTCGAGCATTGCGGTATCGACGCAGAAAAGTACACGGGGTTTGCCTTCGGCATGGGCATCGAGCGCATCACGATGCTCCGCTATGGTATCCCAGATATCCGTCTCCTCTTTGAAAATGATCCCCGTTTCCTAGCCCAGTTCTGAGGCCCGCCGTGAACCGCTTTCCTCTAGCTGCCCTTGCCTTGCTCGTTGCATGCAAGAATGTCCCTGCTCCCCGTTCCCCCTTTCCCAACGCCGACGCTGCGCTCCTTCGCATGCGTCAAAGCGCCTCCTGCGGGCTTGGACTGCAGGGCGAGGCCAAGATCGACCACTTCGGGCAAGAGGGACGGATTCGCGGGACACTGCTGTTTTTCGCGGTTCGTCCCGCCAGGCTCCGAATGGACCTGCTGGCGCCTCCTCCTTTGCAAGGACCGGTAGCCACGCTCACAAGCGACGGCGTACGGTTTGCGTTTGCGGACCTGCGGCAGCATCGGTTTTTCGTGGGGCCAGCCGCGCCGTGCAACATTGCCCGGCTGACCACGGTCCCCATTGCCGGCCATGTGCTCGTCGGACTGCTCCGCGGTCAAGCGCCGGTGCTGCGCCACGAGCCGTCACGCACCCGCATCGCTTGGAATTCAAGCGGCTTTTACGAGCTCACGCTGGAGGGGGCGCACGAGTCCTCGGAGCGCATTCGGCTCGTGCCTCACGACGCTGACCGGGACCGTCCATGGTCCGAGCAGCGGGTCCGCGTGCTCGACGTCGAAGTGCGCCAACAGGGAATAGTGCTTTACCATGCGGAGCTCGACGAGCATGCCGCTGCGCCTATGGCGTCGCCTGCGCTGCCTGAAATCCCTGGCGATCCCACCATTGCGGTCAGCGGTCCCCATTGCACCGCGGAGGTTCCTCGGACCATCCATGTGGAGGTCCCAGGCAAGAGCGAGGACATTCGATTCCGATATGTGAAGCTCGAGTGGAATCCCCCTCTTGCCGAGGGGACCTTCACTCAAGATCGTCCCCAGGGGATGCCATTGGTTCGGGTGGGCTGCGAAGAGCCCCACTGAACGATGACACCCCGATCGGGACCGGGGGGCCAGTGGTCTGAGCCCTTTACTCGAGGTCGGGAGCGCCGACGAGGAGTGGCGCCATGGGGGCACTGGAAAGGGTGTGCCAATACAACACCGTGCGAGCGGCACGTCGGTCTACCAGGTCGAGTGCCGCAGCAAAGGCCTTGGCCGTGTACGTGGGGTCGAGGAGGAGCCCACAGAAGGATGCCCGCTGCAGTGCTTCCTCGCCTCGTGCCGTTGGAAACCCATAACCGGGTCCTCGAAAGCCAGTCTCGACAAGGAGCCGTTCGGCGAGCGCTCGGCGGGGAAGGTCCACGCAGCCCCTGGCAAGACGCAGCGCAATGGCGCGCAGCAAAATTGGCGGGTCGGCAATGGCGACACCGACCACACGGGAGCGAAGCCCGCAGGATGCAAGGCCTGCCACCAATCCGCCTGCGGTTCCAGCGGATCCGAGGGCCACCACGACAAGATCAGGCTCGGGAACCTGTCCCTGGCGCACCTGCTCGGCCAGCTCGAACGCTGCGTCGTGGTAGCCCAGAGCCCCGTCGACATTGGAGCCCCCCACGGTAACGAACGCTGTGTGCGGCCCGAGGCGACGCGCGATGGCAGCAGGGACCCGTGCCCAAGAGGAAACGCTGTGTGCAACGAGGCCAGCAGCGAGGGAGGCCTCGAGGGTCTCCACCACATGGGGCGTGCGCGGCTGCGGGACAAGGACCGCTTCGACCTGGAAACCTGCGTGGCGCCCATGAACCGTGGTCGCCAGCACATGGTGACTTCCGATGGCCCCCAGAGTGAGCAGCGTGGTGGCGCCGTTGTCCCTGGCGCGGACCAAGATTCGCTCGAGTTTTCGAACCTTGTTGCCGCCGTAGATGGGATGGGTGAGGTCGTCTCGTTTGATCCAGAGACTCGAGCCCGCGTGGGAGAAGGGCTCGAGGAATTCGACAGGAGTTGGGTAATGTCCAAGAGAGGGCAATGGATACCTGCCGCGCTAGTGTTCTTTGGGCTCGCTTCGTGCGCGCAAGGCTGCCAGCAAGAACACCAGTGCCATCCCAGCATATCCGATCGCCACGGGCCAAGCGGCTCCAGGCACCATTTGCTCGCGCACGGCACCTGCCGTGATGGTGTACGTGTGCATGATCCCCAAGAGTGTCAGCCCCGCGGCAATGGACGCCCACGTAGCCGCACGCAGGAACTTCCTCTCCACTACGAACACCCCCATGGCCGCCAACAGGGTTGCGGAAAACAGAAACCCCGCCTTCAGGGTCAGCAGTCCCCCCACATAGGGAAGCGTTGTCTTTCTCAAGCCCTCCACGATCTCTGGAAGGGAAGCCGCCGAATTGCCAGAAAACCGAAACCCCGATGCGGTCAGTTCGACCAAGAGCCAGCCCCACGCCGCCAACCCTGGAAGAAGTCCCAATGCAACCGCCGGCGCGTGCTCTTTCGGCGTTGCTGTGAACGCCTGAGTAGTGATGATCACGGCAATCCACACGAGGATGGCCATCGCGGCTTCGACCGGAATCACTCGTGCAAGCGGTCCGATGAGCCCGGTGACTGCCACCAGAGCAAAGAAAGCCCCGTTCATGGCCGAGTAGGCCCATCCCGCCCCCATGCGTTTCCATCCTGGATGCCCGATGTAGATGGTGGTGGGAAAGCAGGAACCAAACCCTGCGGCCACCAAGGTTGCGACACCGTTCATGGCAAGGCACGGAAACGCGGGGAATCGGTCCCCATCGGCCTCTGCGGACTCGATGTTTTGAAGCGACCCGAGCACATTGATCAGCCCCATGGGGACAATCACCGACAGCCGCGACCACACATGGGGGCTTGCAAATGCTGAAAGCAGATCCCCAAACGCGGCAACAGGCGGGTGAAATCCAGCCCCCGCCAGGAGAGTCCCTTCTCCAAGAGGGACTCCTCCAGGCAAGCCCGCAAGTTTCAATCCCCAGGCCACGGTCGTGCCGACCAAGATCGCGACAAAGCCTCCAGGAAGTCCCAAAGGCCACCGGACCCGTCCCAGGTAGGTGACGAGCACGATGGCGAGCGGGGCCAAGGCGATGAGCGGCTTATCGAAGGACTTCAGCACGAACTCCATTGCAATGAGGCCAATGGCAATGCCGGCCAGCGTAGAGAGAAGCGCGGCGCGTGGAGTGACCTTTCGGACCCAGTCGGCGACGAACCCGCCGAGGAGCTCGATGGCCCCTGAAAGGACACAGGCCACGAGTCCAACCTGCCATGCAACACGGGAGGCGCGCTCGGTTCCGAGGGTGGGGGAAAGCTCGGCGTAGGTGGGTCCCATCACGAAGAGGACGAACGCAAAGAGGCTGACTGTGTTGATTCCGAAGGGGAGCGCGGTCAGGGGTTTTCCCGTCTGCTGTCCGAGGCGTCTGGCAAGCCAGGCGTAATAGAGGTTGCCGACGAGGAGAGAGAGAGCGGCGCCCGGGAAAATACGTTCGAGGACAAAGCTCTCAGGGAGACCGCAGAGGCCCGTGCACAAGGGGAGAAGCACGAGAAACTGCAGGAGGTTGTCGACCATGAGGCCGAAGAACCCGTCGAGATCGCCCCGTAGGGATGATGCAGTCGATGCAATCGTGGACATGAAGACCTACTTCCTTGGAGAGAGTTGTTGAACCAAACCCATGTTGAAAACCGCAACTTCGTCGCGGGCGATCCCGAGGACCTCACCCCCGCACGATCCAGTGCGTTCACAAGGTCCCCCTCCCCATCGACGGGGAGGGGGCGCTGTGAAAGGGCGAAATAGCGAGGGGTGAGGTCTTCGGTTGGGACCTGCGGTTTTCAAGATGGGGTTGGTTTAGTCGACGGTCCCCAACTTGCGCTCCAGTGTTTCGAGATGAGCGCGGACCTCCGGGTCGCTTTCGCGCAGCGTCTCGACTTTGCGGACCGCACTCATGACCGTCGTGTGATCGCGGTTCCCAAAGGCCCGTCCAAGCTCCGGGAAGCTGCACTTGAGACGCTGCTTGCACAAGTACATGGCAACATGACGCGCAAAAGCAATGCTGCGATGACGGTCCTTGGACAAGAGATCGCCACTTCGCAGCTTGAAGTGGTGGCAGACGAGACGCTGGATATCCTCGACGCTGGCGTCGGTGGGACGAGACGACGTTGTCGCGAGCACTTCGGCGCGGGCAAAATCGAGATCGATGGGGCGATGCAGAAGGGAGGCTTTGGCCGCAAGGCGGATCAGGGTCCCTTCGAGCTCCCGCACGTTGCTTCGGACCGCTTGGGCCACCATCGAGACGACCTCGTCGGACAGCTCGATCCCTTCGAGAAGCGCCTTCTTGCGTACAATGGCCACCCTTGTCTCGAGCTCGGGAGCCTGCACATCCGCCACCAGCCCCCACTGGAACCGAGACACCAGACGCTCTTCGATCTTCTCAAGCTGCTGGGGATACTTGTCGCAGGTCACCAGGATTGGCTTGCCCGCCTGATGCAGCACATTGAAGGCGTGGAAGAACTCCTCTTGGGTCTGCGTCTTGCCAGCCAAGAACTGAATGTCGTCCACCAAGAGCAGGTCGCAGCGCTCCCGGTAACGCGCACGGAAGTCATTCATACGCTGGTCTTGCAGCGCCTGTACGAACTCGTTGACGAACTTCTCGGCTGACAGGTAAATGATCCGCGACGCTGGATGTTCCCCGCGCACCCTGTGGGCTACTGCATGGACAAGGTGGGTCTTGCCCAAGCCAGTCCCGCCACAAAGAAACAGTGGATTGTGTCTAGGCCCGTTGCCTCCTGCGGCCCCGATGCATGCGGCATGGGCAAGCTGGTTCGAGGGACCCACCACGAAGTTGCCAAATGTGTACTTGGAGTTCAACCCCTCGATCATCGGCACGTTGACCACAACGCTGCGGGCTGCGGCGACGGAAGGCGGTTGGAGCATGGGCCCTGGACGAGGCGGAGAAGCGGGCCTTGGCCGAAGTGTTGCCACGGGCTCGGACATGTGCTCATCGATGCACCAGGCAACTTGAACGCTCCATCCTGTCTTGTCTCGTATTTGCTCGGCAAGCGTGGGCAAGAAGTGCTCCGCCACCCACTCCCGTACGAACTCGTTACGAGCTCGCAACGTCAAGACCCCGTCGGTCAGGCCGTCGAATTGGATACTCGAGAACCACTGGTCGAAGGTTCCGGGGGAACGTTCGCGCGTAAACGCAACCGCATCCCGCCAAAACCCTTCGTTCGTTGCCTCCACGGATACTCCTCTCGCTCGCCTGTGCTGATCCCACCGGTCGCAGCCAGCGTGGCATGAGTGCCCCTGGCACGACCAGTTTCCGGCCCTGTAAGGATTGCAGCCTGTGGAAAACTTCTGGAGAAAGGGGGCCTTGTGCGACGTGTACCCGGGTATTTCACCGTCAATCCCCAGGTTTTCCACAGGCTGTGGAAAGCGTGTGGAATAGCCCCCAACAGAAGGGGGGGCGGGGAAGTCGGTTTTTTGCGGTACGGTCGCTTTGCCCTTACTGTCTGTCCATTCGGTGCTGACGCACGGGCTGGGATGCACCAACGCCCGGAGGGAACCGCGCTTGGGTGCAGCCGAGGCTTCGTGCGACTGGTGAGGCGCAGGTAACACCCGGTTCCTGGGCGCGTCCATGGGCTTTGCCGGAGGGATGGGATAAACGACGGAGATCTCGTCTCTTTTTTGTGTGCACTGCACCCGTGAGTCGAGGGGCGCGGCGAAGGAGCGGACGGGACCTGCGGGTCAGAGACAAACGCGTGAGATCTCGAGAGACTAGAACCTGTAGCCAACGTCGTTCGGGCAACCCTGGAGCGCCTAGGCTGTCAAGTTTTCGACGTGTTAGCCGGGAAAATTGCCTCCGCGTTCCTTCGACTGGTAAGGGTCCGGGCGTGGTCGAGCGGTCGTTGGCAAAAGCGCTTGTAGGTATGGCGGCGATGCTCGTGGTGACGGGCGTTCGCGCCGAGCCGTCGACGACGTCGGTAGAGCAGGGCTATGACCTGGGAGAAATCCAGAGTCCGCGGGGAGTTGCGATGGCGGGAGCGCTCAACGCACTGGGGGTCTCAACGGCGGCGCTCTATCAGAACCCGGCCAATTTACCCTTTGCCCACGTGTACCATCTCGAGCTCATAGGAGCGATTTCGCCCGAAGCGAGCCGGCAAAGTTATGGAGGCGCGGTGGTCGACTCGGTGCTCAACCGGCAGGGGATCGCGGGGGGCCTCGGCGGCACCTGGTCGATGCTCGATCCCGATGGGATCCGACGAAGCTGGACGGATGTCCGCGTGGCCATGGCGTTTACTCTTGGGGAGCGGATCGCCTTCGGGGCAACAGGACGGTATCTACGGATCGAACAGGCCGTAGCCTCGGGACCGCTCGGACAAAGCCTGGCGTCGGACGGCACCAAAGACAAACCGCTGTTCAACGGAATCACCTTTGACGCGGGCATGACGGTCTCGATCACCGAGGGGCTCCGGATCGGCCTCGTGGGACACAACCTGACCAATCCCGGCACGGGGTTGGCGCCGACCACCCTAGCGACGGGCCTCGGCTACACGAGCCGAGTGTTCTCTATCGAGGGGGGCGGCCTTTTCGACTTTACGACCTGGAACAACAAGGCCAAGGCCCGCGTCATGGTGGGCGCCGAAGCGTTCTTGGCCGACCGCATCGCCTTGAGGGCGGGCTACCGCTACGACGACGGGTTGCGAATCCACGCCGTCTCCGGCGGTGTCGGATACATGGACCGGCGTTGGGGCATCGAGCTTGGAGCGCGGCGCGACGTGAGCGGGCTGCATCCTGCAACGCTACTAACGGTATCGCTGCGGTATTTCCACGACGCTCTCGGGGGGGAGACGGACGCGGCGGCGTTCTAAACCAACCTGCAACTCTCCGGACCCGCGACCAGTAGGTGTCAGTCCTAGACGTTGCAAGGTCAGTCCTAGTTGCTCACGGCGTAAGTCCTTGGACACTCCGGGGTAGCCGCACGCTGGGCCGTAGCCCAGGGTAGGGATGTCTCGCCAAGCATCGTTTCGGGTCGACGCCAAGCCGGACTATGCTCGGCGTGTGGACCTTTCGTTCCTGGCTGTTCCCATTTTTCAGCGCGCGCTTCTTGCGGGCTGTGTTCTCGCAGCGCTCCTAGCCGTGCTTGGCGTGCTGGTGACCGCACGCGGGCTTGCGTACCTCGGCGACGGGCTCTCCCATGCGGCGTTCGGCGGCATCGCGCTCGGGATGTATCTGGGGGCTAGCTCGCCGCTCGCCGTGGCGATTCCGTTTACCGCGGTGGCGGCGATGGGGATCGGCGCCCTTCGTCGCAAGGGAGGAATGCGGTCTGACGTCGCGATGGCCGTGATCTTCGCCGTCTGTTTTGCGCTCGGTGTGGTGCTTCTGCGCAAGGCTAAGCGAACCCAGCAGACGTTCGATCCAGAGCAACTCCTTTTTGGCAATATCCTTCTTGTAGGGACCGACGATCTGACCGTGGTGCTTGCCGTGGCGGCGGCGACGGCGGTGTTCTTCGTGGTGGCCTGGACAAGGATTGCCTACGCGACGTTCGACGAGGAGTTGGCGCGTCTATCGGGAATCCGGGTGGCGTGGCTCGAGAGCGTGCTTTTGGCCTTGTTGGCGGCGGTGGTGGTGGCCTCCATTCGTTTGGCGGGAGTGGTGCTGGTGAGCGCGTTCTTGGTGGTTTCGGCGGCAGCGGGGAGGCTGCTGGGGCAGACGTTGGCGGGGGTGGTGCGTTGGGCGATGTTGCTGGCGGTGCTGGGGGTGCTGGTGGGGTTCTTGGTGGCGCACGCGCTGATCTGGCCCGAGGGGGCGTCCATCGTGCTCGTGCTTGCGGGCG
>CAITRH010000372.1 GCA_903894755.1 uncultured delta proteobacterium | reverse complement strand
TGAAAAGGACCACGAGCGTTGATCGGCAGCCCCGAAGGGGCGAGTCAAATCAGCCCAGGGTGGGTAACCCTGGGTAGGGCGTGATCGCGGTCACGTACGCGGCTCAGCGGGAGACGTCCCTGAGCCGAAGTCGGGTCAGGACTTCTTCCAGTTTTCCGGTCGAAGCGAACGGACAGCCGCTCCGGCGCGCCACATCTCGGACTGGCGCATCTCGGTCAGCTCGGCGTCCAGCTTGTCGCGGTAGTCCGCCGCCCCGTTGGACTTGATCACGATGCGGGTTTCTTCGCCAGCCGCGACAGACTTGTAAAGCTCGTCGAAGACCGGTTTGACCGCCTCGCGGAACTTGTGGCGCCAATCAAGCGCGCCGCGTTGAGCCGTGGCGCTGCAGTTGGCATACATCCAGTCCATGCCGTTCTCGCCCACCAGGCGGATCAGACTCTGGGTCAGCTCTTCGACAGTCTCGTTGAACGCCTCGCTCGGAGTGTGATCGTGCTTTCGGAGCACATTGTATTGGGCCTCCATGATGCCCGCTAGAGCCCCCATCAGGACCCCACGCTCCCCCGTAAGGTCGCTGTAGACCTCGTCTTTGAAGGTGGTCCGGAATAGGAACCCGGAGCCGATGCCGATGCCCGTCGCAAGGGTGCGTTCAAGCGCGCGTCCGGTCGCATCCTGGTGCACCGCGTAGCTGCTGTTGATGCCGCTGCCTGCGAGGAAATTGCGACGGACACTGGTGCCCGATCCCTTGGGCGCTACCAGAATCACATCGACGAAGTCCGGGGCGATGATCTTGGTCTGGTCGGCGTAGACGATGGAGAAGCCATGCGAGAAGTAGAGCGCGTCTCCCTTGTTGAGACACGGTTTGATGCGCGGCCAGGTCGCCATCTGCGCGGCGTCGGAGACGAGGTACTGGAGGATCGTGCCTCGCGAGGCGGCCTCTTCGAGGGAAAAAAGAGTCTTGCCAGGCACCCAGCCGTCGGCGAGCGCTTTGTCCCAGTAACGTTTGTCTTCGGGAAGTTGGCCGATGATCACCGGGATCCCGTTGTCTCGCATGTTGAGCGCTTGGGCAGGCCCCTGAACCCCGTAGCCAAGCACCGCAATGGTCTCGGACTTGAGGACCTCCCGGGCCTTCTCGAGGGAGAACTCCTCGCGTGTGATGACCTCTTCGATCGTACCGCCAAAATCGATCTTCATGAACTGTCGGCTCCTGGTTAGAGAGATGTTGGGGAGGGCGAATACGCCATTTGTCCCGGCTCGTCGAGAGGAGCGCGTCAGTGCTTGGCGTGAGAGTCCATCCGCGCGGGCAGCTCGAATGCAAAGAGGCCGAAGCCGCCGGCAACCCACACCACACCATGCGCGTCGTCGCACGCCAGGGCGTAGGTCCGTGCATCCCCTTCGCATTCCTCGGCATCTAGGTCGCAAACGAGCTCGGCTACCGTTGCCGTGGCGCCACTCGAGTCGATGCGAACAAGCCAGCTCATTTCTTCTGGATCGCCGTAGACGGCGACTAGAAGCGTGCCCGCGTTGTCGATGAACGATAGCGCCGTCACCGTTCGAAGGTCCGGGAGCGTAAACCATCGAAGGCCGTCGAGGGTGCGGACCGCTCCGCCGAGTCCCGCACAGGCGATCGCGTCGGCCCGCGCCGTCAGCAGACGCGGAGTGCCAAGGTCGGTGAGCTCGACGCAAAGGGAGCGACCTGCGCGTGGCTCGACACGCAGGATCGCGCGCACACCCGAAGGGAGTCCCTCGAGAGCGATCACGCCGGGGCAAGCGGACGTCACCGCGACGACAGGAGGCACACGCACCGCAGTCCAGGAGTCGCCGCCGTTGTCCGATCGTCGGAGCTCGCCGCCACGGAAAAGAGCATAGAGAGCGGTCCCTGAGGCGACATGGAGGACCTGCTCGGCGCGCGGCTCGAAGGTCGCTCCCGCATCTTTCGAGACATACAACTCGGAGCGATCGGTGAGGGCGACAAGCCACGGACCATGAGCCACGAGCTGGCGGACCGAGCCGACAAGACCGAGGGCGTCGAGCGACTCGCAGGCCCCCTCGAGGTCGACTCTGAAAAGAGAGCGTCCCGCTACCACGACGCTTCTTCCAAGCACCACGAGGGCGCGGACCGGACCTACGTCGAGAGGCGCGCCCGCAGGGCTCCACATGCAAGCGGCGCGTGGAGCGGGGAGTCCATCGTCGGCGGGGAGCAGCTCCCCCTCGGGGTCGTCGAATCCGATTTGGTCGTCGGCGTCGAGGGCCGGGAGGTCTTCTTCGCGCAGCTCTTCGTCCTCGCCGATGGGGCCTTCTTGGCCCTCGTCGAGACCGAGCTCCTCGTCGAAATCGATGTCGAGAGGATCGGGTTCGGCAAGCACCTCGTCGGGTTCGGCAACGGAGGGGGCTTCCGCGAAGACGAGGGAGGTATCGGGACAAGCGGAGTCGAAGTCTTGGGCGTCGTCGTTGTCGTCGAGGAGTCCGCTTTCTTCGGCGGGGACATCGAGCAAGTCGCCGAAGGGGTCGTCTTCGCCGGTGCTGTCGTCGAGTCGCTTGGGGTCCTCGCGGTCATCGCAGAGCGGGTCGAGGAGGTCGTCGTAGTTGGGCTGTGGGTCCGGGAGGTCGTCGTTTTCGAGGGGGGGGAGCTCATGGAAGTCGAGCTCGGACTTAGTGGGCATTGCGGTTAGGTCTCGAGGATTTGCTGGACACTTGGGGCACCGTATTCGGCGCCTCCGGTGTGGACCGTGAGGTTTGGAAGGATGCGGGCGGTGCCGCCTCCGTGGGTGTGCCCGCAGAGGACCACCATCTGACGGTCTGGACGTTCGATCATGGCTTCGGCGAGGGCGTTGCCCATGGCGTGGGACGAGAAGTGAGGGAGCCAGTGCTCGTCGGAGGTCCGTCCCGAGTGCCAGCAGGCGGCCTCGAACGGAGGGACATGGGTGACGACGAGGACACGCGGGTGTCGTTCGAGGGCAGCGGGAAGGATCGATCGCAGGTAGCCGGCGGCTTGGTCGGCCAGTTGACGCAAGCGCTCGAGACGCGCGCTTTTTCCAAGACCTGCCAACTCTGCGATATGCACGTAGTCGTTCAGCATGACGTCCGAGCCAGCCCAGTCCCCGAGGCGTCCATCGGCCCATCCATCGTGGCCAACCAGTGCGGTGGTTCGGCTCAACGCGACGACCCCTGCAGCGGGGAGCCAGACCAGGTGTTTCGACAGGGCGGAGAGGGTTCGGACCTGGTCGCGCACCACTTCGATGCTTCCGCCGTAGAAGTCGTGGTTGCCGAGGACGAAGTAAATGGGTCTTGCCAGGTATTTCTCGAGGAGCCCGAGGTGGCGGGCCAGCCGAGTGGAGTCAGAGATGTCTCCTGTGATCACGACCCCGTCGGGCTCGTGTCCGGTCACGTCACGGCAAAACGCCTCGATACCATGTTCGTCGAGAAAGTTCAGGTGGATATCCGTACACCACGCGAGCCGCTTCACGGTATATCCTCCCATGCGATAGCGCGCAGGGTACTCCAGACAAAGGTGTTCTCGCCATGTCCCAGACCACTCCATCCAGTTTCGACCCAAGCCAAGTTCTCGTGATGGTCCTCGCAGGAGGCGAAGGAAAACGGCTTTATCCCCTGACCCTCGACAGGGCCAAACCGGCGGTACCGTTCGGGGGACGCTACCGGATCATCGACATCGTGCTGTCGAACTTCGTGAACTCGGGTTTGGCACGCATCAAGGTTTTGACTCAGTACAAGAGCGCGTCTCTCGAGGAGCACATCGCAAGGGTGTGGCGTCTTTCACCTATCCTCGATCAATTTATCGAGGCGATCCCGGCGCAGCAGCGGACGGGCAAGATGTGGTACCGGGGCTCGGCGGACGCGGTCTATCAGTGCTCTCATGTCATCGAGGACGAGAAGCCCGAGCTTGTTGCCATCTTCGGCGGCGATCACGTCTACAAGATGGATGTGCGTCAGATGTTGGAGCATCACCATCTAAAGAAGGCGCACGTGACGGTGGCAGCGATCCCGGTCACACGGAGCGAGGCGCGCGACTTGGGGGTGATCGAGGTCGATCCGGAATGGCGGATCATCGGGTTTCACGAGAAGGTGCAAGAGCCTCCGACCATTCCCGGGAACCCGGACTTTTGCCTTGCGTCGATGGGCAACTACGTATTTCAGACCGAGAGCCTGGTACAGGAGCTCGAATACGACGCGCAGCTTCAAGACAGCCGCCACGACTTTGGCCACGACATTCTGCCGCGCATGGTGAAGACGGGGCAGGCGATCTTTGCGTACGACTTTGGGACCAACTTGGTCCCCGGCGAAGAAGGGGATGGACGGGGCTACTGGCGCGACATTGGGACCGTGGATGCGTACTGGGAGGCCCAGATGGACCTGGTCGCGATCCATCCCGAGTTTAACCTGTACAACCGACGCTGGCCGATACGGACGGGCGTGACCCACGACCCGCCGTCCAAGTTCGTGTTTCGCGACGAGGCGCAGGCGAGGGTGGGCATTGCGACCGACTCGCTGGTTTGCCACGGGTGCATCATTTCGGGCGGACGCATTCATCGAAGCGTGCTGGGGGTTGGCTGTCGGATCAACTCGTTCAGTGAGATCGAGGAGTGCGTACTTTTCGAGAACGTACGAGTGGGAAGGCACGCGCACATCCGACGGGCCATCATCGACAAGGACGTCGAGATCCCGGCGGGGGTGATCATCGGCTACGACGCAGACGCGGACCGCAGGCGTTTTTTCGTGACGGACACCGGCCTCGTAGCCATTCCTAAGCGGGCAAAACTAGATTCGTATCTGTGAGCTGCGGCTTGACAGAAAGCGCCGAGGGGCATACTTGCGGCGCATGCCCACGTACGAATACGCTTGCTCCTCTTGTCAGCACCACTGGGAGGAGATTCAGAGAATTACGGCGGATCCCATCGACCTTTGCCCGCAGTGCACCCAGCGGACTGCACGCAGGCAGATCAGTGGTGGGACCTTTATCCTCAAGGGGGGAGGCTGGTACGCCGACTTGTACTCGTCTCCAAAAGCCAAGAAGTCGGAGTCGTCGGGGGAAAGCACGAAGCCGGCAGAGTCGTCGAGTGCCGAGGGGGCCAAGTCAGAAACCAAGACCGATGCGAAACCCGCTCCGACGGCGCCATCCACACCTGCCACCTAACGAAACCACGCCGCAGGGCCGAACCGCGACACCCGCAACCCAGGGTTACCCACCCTGGGCTGTTTTGATTCGCCACTTCGGGGCTGCCCTCGGAAGATCCGGGAGAGCCAACACACTCACCTGGTCTTGCGATGCGCCGCGTAGAGCGCATCACGCCACTCTACAAGTCCGGAAAAACGCGCGGCTAAACTAGGCTCGGTCGATACACTCCGCAGCGCTGGACTCAACACCAGGTACTCGTTGGCTACCGGTGCCACTAACTGCAACACTACCGCCATGGTGATGTCCGCAAAGGTGAAATCATCGCCTAGCAAATGACGCCGTCCGCCAAGCGCCTTGTCGACGTCGCCTAGAATCCTCACGAGCTCGGTTTCGTGACGGTTCAAGTCCGTCGCTATCGCATACTTGCGAGCAAGATACGACGCCCCCATGGACGTCATTGGAGAAAACGCCCCGCGCAGTGGAGTCGGGATAAACCCTGGCAGCGTGTCCTTCTTGGCCTGCTCACTCAGAAGAAGCCGACGGATATACAACGCTCGCGCAGACCCTAGCGCCGCCTCGCTCTTCGTATGCCACGTGTCAATGGCAGCCCGATGCGCATCCGGAAAGAGCCGTGTCCCCGTGCCGGTCCCCTCCGCATAGTTCGCAATGTCCAGTGAGTCGCACAGTGCCTCCCCATGGTCCACTAGCAACGTGGGAACCGTCGCTTTCCCAGATAATCGCCCTGTCCGAAGTCGAAGGGCCCACTCCCCTAACATGGGAATGTGCTCTTCCTCCCGATACGCAATGTGGTGATGGTCCAGCGCCCATCGAGCCCGCTCGGACCAGGGCGAATAGGGGAGTGCAATAAGCTTGACCATCTCAGACCCCTCGCCTCGACCGGACCGCCCAGTCGTAAACCTCACCGTAGTGTTCCGCAGCAACGTCCCAGCCAAAATGCTTGCGCATCGCCCGCTTCTGCATCGCCTCGAACGCTGGACGCTTCTTCCTGTACGTGTACACCGCCCAATGTACGGTATCGACCAAGGAGTCGAGCGTGAGATGCGACAGCTTGAAACCGGTCCCTTCGCCTGTGTCGGGATTGAACTGCTCCACAGTGTCGTCCAGCCCTCCCGTGGCACGTACGATGGGAAGGGTCCCGTAGCGCTGACTGTACATCTGGTTTAGTCCGCACGGCTCGAACCTCGATGGCATCAGGAAAAGATCGGATCCCGCCTCGATGCGATGGGCTAGGTCCTCGCTGAAGCCAATCCAGGCCCGGAACCTATTGCCCCCAAAGTGGGAACGCATGTGCAAGTAGCCCTCTGCCCCAGGATCCCCAGAACCTAGTACCACCACCTGCGTGTCAAGAGCCAGAAGACGCGGCAGTGCCGATAGGATCATGTCGGTCCCCTTCTGCTCGCTTAGACGCGACACGATCCCAATCAGCGGTACGTCGTCTCGTTCCGCGAGCCCCATCTCCCGTTGCAGCGCCCGCTTGCACGCGGCCTTTCCTGACAGATCGTTCGCACTGAAAGGGGCCGCAATGGCCGGATCTGTCTCCGGATTCCATACCTGCTCGTCAATGCCGTTCAATATGCCCGCAAGATCGCCGCCGCGAAACCTCATGATGCCGTCTAACCCGTGCCCCCCCTCGGGGGTCCTGATCTCGCGCGCATAGGTCGGAGATACCGTGGTCAGCTTCGTCGCATGGTAAAGTCCCCCCTTGAATGGACTCACCCCACCGTGGTCCTCCAGACTGTCGGGGCGAAACTCGCTCGCAGGGATATGCGTCGCCGCTAGCTCGCGCGCTGGGAACCTCGCCTGGTGTGCAAGGTTGTGAATGGTCATCACCGTCGCAATCTGACCAAGTGGCCCGCCCCGCTCGACAGTGTTCAGATACACCGGAATGAGCGCGGTCGGCCAGTCGTGCACATGAATGATGTCGGGAGTCCAATGCAGGTACCGGCAAAGCTGCAGCGCCCCTCGGCAAAGGAACGCAAACCGTGCCAGGTTGTCAGGAGCGTGCGACCCGGGTGGATCGTACAGATAGCCCCGTCCAAACAGGCTGTGATGGTCCAGCATGTACACCGGAACCTCGGACCCGGGGATCCGCGACTCGAACACGCCACACCACGCCTCCCCGCCACCGATGGGAACTCCAAGCGGCGACGGGTGCCGCGTGGCCTGGTCGATCGGAATCACGTCGTAACGCGGTATGACGAGGCGAACATCATAGCCCGCCGCGTGAAGGGCCACGGGAAGCGCGGCAACTACATCACCGAGACCGCCAGACTTAACGAAGCCGGCGCATTCGGACGCTGCAAATAGAATACTAGGTTTCGGCATGAGAGTCGTCCATGGGGGCGAAAGGGACTACCACCCGCCATATCACGCGCAGCGGACCTCGGATCGGAGAATCGATGGGTCGGCCCTCGCGTCATGACCTACGCGTCAACCAATCTCCTCCCGCGGACCTCACCCCCGCACGATTCGAAGCGTTCACATCGTCCCCCTCCCGATCGATGGGGAGGGGGAATTTGTAGGAGCGCGAAGTCGCGGGGGGGTGAGGTCCGCGGCAAAACGCGGATCCCGCTTGCGGTGATAGGCGTAATAGCTGCACGAGGGAATCACCGAGCCCCCAGGGAGTAAATGCTGGCAGCTGCACTTCGACAGCCGTTTCGTATCGAAGGTCCACGCATCCATGAGCTGCATCAGGTACACCGTCTTCACCTGCTCTTCGACAATGCTCCGTCGTCGGCTCGGCTCCATCGCGACGGTCGCCTCGGGGAACAGACGATCGAGAAGCCCTCGGAACTTCCCTAAGATCCGCGGCGCGTCCAGAGCCTCGCTCGCATAAAGACGGTCCACCGCGCTACGCAAAAGCCGTTCTAGATCCTCGTCCTGGGTCACGAAGTTCGTGTTCTTCGTGCACTCGATGACCTCGTCGAGATCGCCAAGGCCGATGAGCCCGGTAAGCTCACCTTGGTCCACGAGGAAATAGCCGATCGCCGCGCACAGCGGGTTTGGCATCGGAAGAGGGATAAAATCGCGCTTTCGTAACGCTCCGCCCGACCCCGCTTCGATGCAGTCAAGCGCCCCAGGGATCGTGAGGCGCGTGCGCGGATCCCCTTGAAACGTCGCCCCTCCGCTCCCTGCAAAGGCCATCGTGGAGACGATGACCGACTTGACCGAAGGGCGCCGAAGAAGCGACGGGACAATGGTTCCTAGCGCCAGGTCGTTGATCCCTTGTGCGGCGAGCACCACCGGAACCATCGGGATTTTCCACGCTCCGAGCCGTTCGACCGCCCGCTCTTGGACCTGCGGATCGACGCCGCGCAGCGCCTTTGCCCCAGCCCCGTCGTAGTGGAGCGTCACGTAGACCTTGTCGAACCGCGCGAGCTCATCGAGGAAACCATCGTCGTGCGCCATGCGAAGTCCGTTGCTATTGAGCGCGATGCGCTGCACCTCGGGACGGGATACAGCGCGCAGGATCGCGAAAAGGTCCGGGTGAATGGCAGGCTCGCCACCCGAAATCGCAAGGACATCAATGGTCCCCTGGGCGCGCACGAGATCGTCGACCATGGCGGAAACCTCGTCGACCGAGAGCTCGAAGGTCTTCTGGTTGTCGGCGATGCAGACCGGACAGGACGCGTCGCAGCGGTTCGAGATCTCGATGGCCGCGGTTCCGGCGATCTGACGGTGTGCGGTGCAAAGGCCGCAGTCGTTGGGACATCCATGCTCGGTCTTTCGAAGCGGGGACTTTGGCTTGACCGGGGGCACGTCGAACCGTGGGAGGCTTTCGTACCAAGCGAGGTCCGAGCAGACGAGCCCTTCGAAAGGCCCGTGGTCAGGACATTCGCGAACAAGGAAAACTCCATGGGGAGTTCCCACGACCTCGCCTGGCACGAGCCGTTCGCAGGTGGGGCACATCGAGGTCGTTTTGTAAAATGTGGTTTGGGCAGAGACCTTGGCGGCGTTCATCGAACCAAGTATACCTCGGCCGGGGAAAGAACTGGAAGATCCAAGATGTCGTGCCATGATGCGCTGCGCAGTGATTGCCGCATTTGAAAAGATCGGAGAGCCAATGACCTTCGACGACAGTTTCCAACAGAGCGTCGTGGAGAATCTCTACGATGGCCTCTATTGCGTAGACCGCAACCGCACCATTACCTATTGGAACCAAGCCGCCGAACGCATTTCTGGATACGCGGCATGCGAAGTCCAGGGGAAAAGCTGCAGCGACAACTTGCTGGGGCATGTGAGCGACACGGGAGTTTCTCTTTGCAAAGGGCTTTGCCCACTTGCCAAGTCCATGGTGGACGGGAAAACACGGGAAGCCATGCTTTATCTTCATCATAAGGACGGCCATCGGGTCCCCATAAGGGTGCGGGTGGCGCCCATGCGTGACACGTCGGGAGCTATTGTTGGCGGAGTTGAGATTTTCAATGAGACCCCAGATTCCGCGGCAGTGAAACAGAAGTGTTCCGAGCTTCAGCACCGCGCTCTTTGCGACCTGCTCACGGGCACGGCCAACCGACGCTGGCTGGAGATGAGCCTTCGATCGAAACTGAAGGAGATGAAGAGCTACGGTTGGCCCGTAGGGCTTCTTTCTGTCCAGATCGACGAGTTCCCCCGCTTTGTCGACACGTACGGCTCGGACCGAGGTGACGACGTATTGCGGATGGTGGCGCGTACCCTGAGCCTTGGCGCGCGGTCCACGGATGTCGTGGGACGATGGGGAAAAGAACACTTTGCCGTCATCGTGCCCCAGGCGGATGCTGCTTTATTGGCGACGCTGTCCGAACGCGCTTGTGCACTGGTCGCGGCGTCGTCGCTCCCCAGGGATCGCGGAAACCTGAAGGTGACCGTGTCGGTGGGGGCGACCCTTGCCCAACCTTACGACACCGAAGAGTCGCTGCTGCAACGCTGCGAGAAGCATCAGCAGGCTAGCCGTGAGGCCGGGGGGAACCAGGCCACGGGCGATTTGGTCCAGTAGAGAGAGCCTCGCCGTAAAGCTGCTGCGCGACGCAAATCGTCGGTCGGGGTCGCTCAAAATACAGGAGTATTCCTCGCTCGCCCTTCCTAGCTTTGCGTCGCTCGCGACGCTTTTCGGCGAGGCTCTAGAGAGCTGAAAACCCCAGGTTGCGGGGGCAACGT
>CAITRH010000371.1 GCA_903894755.1 uncultured delta proteobacterium | reverse complement strand
CGTCGACACGACCGCGGACCACATCGACACGACCGCGGACCACGTCGACGCGCCGTCAAGAACAAAAGCCTGCTGCAGTGCGCGCGCCCATGCTACACGGCTTGACGTGGCAAAAGGCTGCGACCCGCCAACTCAGGACCGGGAAAGAGACCGTGGACAAATTCACTACGACTGAAACGATGGAGATTTTTCCCTGGGATAGCCATTTTGAAACCGGGATTGCCGAGATCGACGTGCAACACAAAGGATTGGTCGACCTGCTCAATATTCTGGTTAGTCATTTGGCTTTCCATGGCGACATCCCGACGATGAACGCGATATTTGACCAACTCAAAGACTACACGATAATCCATTTTCAGACGGAAGAAGCCATTTGGTACGAGGTACTTCCAGGTGATCCCTGGGAAACGGAGCACAAGGAAGCCCACGCTAGTTTTGTCGAGGAAGTGCTCAGGCTGAAAGCTAAGGAAGGGACCAAGCCGCTCGACGAGGTGATCGAGGACATCGTGAGGTTTCTCACCCACTGGCTGACGCTGCACATCATCGACTCGGACAAACGCCTTGCCAACGTCGTGCTGGGCCTGCAATCCGGCCTTTCACTGGAAGAAGCCAAGCAGCTAGCGCAAGGACAAATGACAGGTACCACCCGTGCGATGATCGAAACCATGATGTCGATGTACGACAAGCTGGCAAATCGCACGTTGCGACTGACCCGTCAGATCAAGAACTACAAGATGGCCGGGCTGCAACTCAATCAGACTCTCGAAGCACTTCGGCAGTCTAAGGAGCAGGCGGACGCGGCCAATCAAGCCAAGGGCGACTTCTTAGCGAACATGAGCCACGAGATCCGCACGCCTATGGCCGGCGTGATGGGCATGATCGACCTCTTGCTGTCCAGCGGACTCACCGCCGAGCAGTGCCATTTTGCCGAGACCATACGGTCTAGCAGTGCGTCGCTGCTCAACCTGCTCAACGATATCCTCGACTTCTCAAAGATCGAAGCTGGGCAGCTTTTGTTCGAAACGTTGGACTTCGATCTGTCGTGCGTGCTGGACGACTTCGCTGACGCTCTGGCGGCCCGTGCTCATGACAAGCGACTTGAGCTGCTCTGCGCCATCGATGCCAATGTTCCCACCGCGCTGCAAGGCGATCCGAGCCGTTTGCGCCAGATCCTCACCAACCTGGCAGGGAATGCCGTCAAGTTCACCAAATCAGGCGAAGTGGTCGTGCGGGTGTCGCTAGTGGAGGAGCTGGAATCTGAATGCCTGCTGCGGTTTGCCGTGCGCGACACCGGCATAGGCATTCCGAAGGCCAAGATCGATCATGTCTTCGACAAGTTCACCCAGGCGGACGTGTCAACGACACGGCAATACGGCGGCAGTGGGTTGGGGTTGGCGATCTCCAAGCAACTGGCGGAGCTGATGGGGGGGACCATCGGCGCCACGAGCGAAGAGGGGAGCGGGTCCGAGTTCTGGTTCACGGTGCGTCTTGGACGACAGAACGTGCAAGGGGGCTCGCGTGTCCCAGCTAACCTGCGCGATGTCCCCGTGCTGCTTGTGGACGACAACGCGACCAGCTGCGAGATCCTGAGCAAAAGAATGGCGAGCTGGGGGATGCGTCCAGTTGCTGTACAGAATGCTCCTCGCGCGCTCCAGGCGATGTACCGTGCACTGGAGGCAAAAGATCCTTTCCGCATTGCCGTGATCGATTCGAAAATGCCTGGCATGGACGGCCAGACGCTGGGACGGGCCATCAAGGGAGACCCACGTTTGAGGAGCATCAGCATGGTGATGCTGACCTCCCTGGGCAAGCAAGACAATACGCGGCTTTATGCGGAGATCGGCTTTACGACCCATGTGACCAAGCCTGTTCGCCTGCAGGACTTTTTCAACGTTCTTTCCATGGTCTTGGCGGACAGGAACGGAACCGAGAGACAACCTGTCGTGACGCGTCAGGCGGCAGACGCCCTTAGGCCGACCTTCACCCACTTCACCCATGGCGGTCGTATCCTTCTGGTCGAGGATAACTTGACCAATCAGCAGGTGGCACAAGGCCTTCTTAGAAAGATGGGACTCACTTCCGATGTCGTTGCCAATGGGCAAGACGCTCTCAAGGCCCTCGAGACGACTTCTTATGACCTGGTGCTGATGGATATGCACATGCCGGTGATGGACGGCCCCGAAGCCACCCGCAGAATCCGCGACCCGCAATCGAAGGTACGCAATCACGAGATACCGGTCATCGCGATGACTGCGAACGCCATGGCACGGGCCCGAGAGGAATGCCTCGAGGCAGGCATGAATGACTACGTCTCCAAGCCGGTGAGACCGCAAGCTTTGGCAGCAACTCTGGCCAAATGGCTGCCGGGGGAACAGAATTCCGCGACGGAGCAATCTCCAGCAAAGCCCGAAGAGCCAAGACAACCTGTTGTCTTCGACAAGGCGGCTGTCTTGGAACGTCTCATGGATGACAACGACATGGTTCGCCGGGTGCTGCAAAGTTTCCTGAAGGCCATCCCTAAGCATATTGCGGCACTCAAGGGGAGCCTAGAAGCGGGAGATTGCCTAGCGGTTGCGCGCGAGTGCCATAGTATCCATGGAGCTGCAGGAAACGTTGGCGGGGACATGCTCCGTGAAGTGGTCCTCAAAATGGAAACGGTTGGGAAAGCGGGAGACTTGGCTTCTCTCAAAGCCCACATGGGGGAGGTCGAAGCGCAATTTTCGCTTCTAAAGGACGCGATGGAGAAGCACCTTGCTCGATGACTGGCCTGCTGCGCTATGCGGCTCCCTGGTTCTGCAAGGGACACCGTAGAAGCGCGGTGTATTCCGCTCCTGACTGAGCCAGGTCACTTCGATACAACACAAGCTCGGTAAAGATGGCCTTGTCCATTGAACGCAGCGCGTCGGCATGAACCCATGGGCTCACATCACAAGGGGTCCGCAGACGCGCCAGTGTAAGGTGTGGAACAAACGTGCGCCGTTCTCGTTCCAGTCCGAGGTCACAGACGCGGTCTTCCACAGCGGAAGCCAGCGATGCCAGGTCGCCAAAGGGGTCGTCAATGGCGGCAATGAGCACACGGGCCGAAGTGCGCGATGGGAACGCGTCCGCTCGCCCCAGGTGGGTGGGACGCAGGGCATGGCTCTTTGCAAGTGGAGCGAGCGCGTCGGAGAGGGCCGGCACGAGTGCCGCGTCGATGTCGCCCAAAAACCGCACGGTCACATGCATCTTGGTGGGAGCCACCCAGGAGGCAGGACGCGCAAGGGGATGCGACCGGAAACGTCGTGCAACATCGGCCACATGACGTACCGTGGCAATGTCCAGATTGACGGCGACGAACGCCCGGAGCAGATCGGCGGTCATCGGCAACAGACCTTGCGAAGGAGATCCAACGCTGTGTAGGCCGCTAGCATCTGGACTCGCTCCCGGTCGCCTCCGAAATGCCGCTGCGACACCTCGACGCGGTCGGGTGTAGCAACTGCAAGAAACACCGTGCCTACTGGCTTTGTCTCGGTGGCGCCGCCTGGTCCAGCGATCCCGGTGACGGCCAGACCAAAGGTAGCCCCCGCAAGACGTTGCACGCCGCTCGCCATGGCTGCGGCCACGTGCTCACTCACGGCGCCATGAACACCGAGGGTCTCCTCCTTGATGCCGAGAAGCGTGGTCTTGGACGCATTCGAATAGGTGACGGCATCGAGCAGCAGGTAGTCGCTGGCTCCAGCCTGACGGGTGATCAGGTGTCCAACGAGGCCACCGGTACACGACTCTGCGACGGCGAGGGTGCTTGCTTTGGCTCGCAGGAGCGTTCCAAGCACCGCTCCTAGGGTGTCGTTGTCCTCGCCGTACACACGGGGTCCAAGACGACGGCGGACCTCCACGGTAGCTCGGTCGCACAAGTCGCGCGTGTCCGCAGGGGTTGCTCCAACGGCAAGGACCTTGACTTCGACTTCTGGGAAATGGACCCGATAACCCAACGTGACTCCATGAAACAGCTCTTCGACGCCGGCAAGACGCTCGCCCACAAGGCTTTCCCCCAGTCCGAAGGTGTGGAGTCGTCGCTGCACGCGGTTATTGCGAGCTATGCCAGAAACCCGAGGGGCGATCTGGGTGTCGAACATGGGGAGCATTTCGGCGGGGACGCCTGGCAGGAAGAAGGCTACGGACTCTCCGAAGTGCAAGGCAAAGCCGGGGGCCGAGCCGTGAGCGTTGGGAAGTATCTCAGCGCCTTCGGGCAAGAACGCCTGCTTCTCATTGGAAGGGCTCATGGGACGCCCCAGCTGCTGAAACCGCTGACGCACCTGCAGCATTGCGTCTTCATTGCGCCGAAGAGGGACACCGAGCGCAGCGGCGGCAGCTTCGGCGGTGAGGTCGTCGGTGGTGGGTCCCAGTCCACCGGTGCAGACGATGAGAGCGCAGGAAGAGGAGAGGCGGCGAAGGGTGTAGAGGATGCGAGGGATGTCGTCGTCGACGGTGGCGATTTCGACGACTTCGAAGCCGAGGTCAGTGAGGCGAGCTGCCAGGTGGGCGGCGTTGGTGTTGACGATCTCGCCGCGGGTCAGCTCGGTACCGATAGAAAGGACTGCAGAAACCATGGGGAGGGAGAGCCTAGCGCGAGATGGCTCACGGGGCGACATCGTATGCGCAGCGAAGGCCGACCCTAGGCGAACAGAGGTAGCCTATAGGCCAGGGGTATGGAATAGTTGCGGTCGGAGAACGCCGTGGCCATCAAGTTCAAGTACGACCCCCAAAAGGCGAAGCACGCCACATTGTTCCTGCTGCATCGGCACGGCGGAGCGATGGGCCGAATGAAGCTGCTCAAGCTCGTGTTCTTCGCCGACCGTCAGCACCTGGCCGAACACGGCCGGCCTATCGTAGGCGGCACGTACGTCGCGATGCCGCATGGCCCAGTGCCATCCGAACTGTACGACGAGATCAAGACCGTTCGACGATCGAGCGATTGGCTTGCTATTGATGGCGTCAAAGTCGTCGCGACGCAGCGGCCGGACGAGGACGAGCTATCGGAATCCGACCTTGAGGCAATTGCATTCATTGATCGCGAGTTTGGCCGATACGACACGTTCTCTCTTCGGAACCTTACACATCGGCTCGAGGCGTGGCGGCGCCACTACCTCAACGATGGCAGCTCGCATCTGTTGCCCTATGAGGCGATGAGAAACGCGAGATCCTAAACCAAACCCATCTTGAAAACCGCAGGTCTGATCCACCGCTTCCCGCGCCCCAATTTCGCGCAGACCTCACCCCCAACCCCCTCTCCCTCGACATTCTCCTTGCCCGAACGG
>CAITRH010000370.1 GCA_903894755.1 uncultured delta proteobacterium | reverse complement strand
GGGGGTGAGGTGGGGTGAGGTGAGGTTGTCTAGTCGACTTTCAGGATGGCAAGAAATGCCCTCTGAGGGATCTCGTCGCTTCCCACCTGCTTCATGCGCTTCTTGCCCTCCTTCTGTTTCTCGAGGAGCTTGCGTTTGCGTGAGATGTCCCCCCCGTAGCACTTGGCGGTCACGTCCTTGCGAAGCGCACGCACAGTCTCGCGGGCGATGATCTTGCCCCCAATGGCCGCCTGGATGGCCACCTCGTATTGCTGACGAGGAATGAACTCTTTCAGCTTCTCCGCTAGACCACGTCCGCGGGTCTGCGCCCGGTCGCGATGCACAATGATGGAGAGCGCATCGAGAGGCTCCCCAGAGACCATGATGTCGACGCGTACCAGGTTGTCTGCGCGGTATCCCACCACCTCGTAGTCCATGGAGGCGTAGCCGCGAGAGACACTTTTGAGCTTGTCGTGGAAGTCGAAAAGGATCTCCGCAAAGGGCAGCTCGTAGGTCACGATCACACGGTCCGATGACGCGTATTGGAGTCCCTTCTGCATGCCTCGACGGTCTTGGCAAAGCGCAAGGACCGGTCCCACGTGTTCGACAGGCACGTGGATCGCCATCCTGACGATCGGCTCCTCGGTGCGGTCGATGTACTGGGGAGCGGGAAGCTTCGCGGGGTTCTCGACAAGGACCATCTCGCCATTGGTCGTGTAGACCTGGTAGACGACGCTCGGCGCAGTGGTGATGAGATCGAGGTTGAACTCGCGTTCGAGACGCTCCTGGATGATCTCCATGTGGAGCAGCCCGAGGAAGCCGCATCGGAACCCGAACCCGAGCGCCTCGGAGGAGTCGGGCTCGAAGGAGAAGGCCGCGTCGTTCAGATGCAGCTTCTCCATCGCGTCGCGCAGTGATGGATAGTCGGCGCTGTCGGTGGGGAAGACGCCGGCAAACACCATGGGCTTAACATCCTTGAAGCCAGCGAGCGCCTCGGTGGCGGGCTTGGATGCCAACGTGACCGTGTCGCCAACCTTGGTGTCATGGACACTGCGGATGTTGGCGGCGAGAAAACCAACCTCGCCGGCGCTGATCTCGTCGAGGGGGACTGGGAAAGGTTGGAACGACCCGAGCTCCATCACCTCGTACTCGGTCTTGTTGGCCATGAAGCGGATCTTGTCGCCCTTGCGCACGATGCCGTCCACCACGCGGACCATGACCATGGCTCCCCGATAGGCGTCGTACCAGGAGTCGAAAATAAGGGCGCGCAAAACCCCCGTCGGATCGCCCTTGGGACACGGCACCTTGGCAACGATCTGCTCGAGGATCTCAGGGACCCCGGCGCCCGACTTGCCGCTGCATGCGATGGCTTGGGAGCAATCGAGTCCGACCACCTGCTCGATCTGATGTTTGGTCCCTTCGACGTCGGCCGAGGGGAGGTCGATCTTGTTGAGAACCGGAAGGATCTCCATGCCCTGGTCGAGGGCGAGGTAGACGTTGGCGAGGGTTTGGGCCTCGACTCCTTGGCTCGCGTCGACCACCAGGACCGCCCCTTCGCAGGCGCTCAGGGAGCGGGAGACCTCGTAGTTGAAGTCGACGTGGCCTGGGGTGTCGATCAAGTTGAGCTGGTAGGTTTCGCCGTCCGCGGCCTTGTACTTGAGGCGGACATTCTGGGCTTTGATGGTGATGCCCCGTTCGCGTTCCAGGTCCATCTTGTCGAGGAACTGGTCGCGGGCTTCGCGTGCGGAGAGGGCGCCGGTGAGACCGAGGATGCGGTCGGCCAGGGTAGATTTGCCGTGGTCGATGTGGGCGATGATGGAAAAATTGCGGATTAGAGACTGCGGAGTAGGCATCAGGAACGGTGTCGCTACTTCTTTTGGGAAGCGGCGGCGAGTGGCTCGGACACATCAGTGGGGAGCGCGAGCTGTCCAGGCAGAAGATGCTCGTACTGATGGAGCACCAAATCGATCCCCTCGCGGATGTAGACGGAGACAGGAACCTTGGTGCGGTCGTGCAGCACCTTGAGCCTGTCGCTCTGCTCGGGCGTCACGTAGATGGTGGTCGAAACCTTTTTGCGAGGCATGCGGCTTTCAGGGTGTGGGGAGCGAGCTCCCGCGCTCGCCACCAGACCGGGACCTGGGACTTACACTACGTGAACATATGTGGCCGTTCAAGGGGGCCGTGGCCGGCTTGCCCCGCCGCGTAGCGGACCGTAGGGTCGCATCGTCAAAGGACCGACCATGGTGAAGCGATTCCTAGTATTCGCGCTGGCACTTCTAGCGTGCGGCGGCAAAGACAAGCCGGCTTCCACGGCTGGCGACACCCGGTCGAGGGTGGTGGTCCACGAGCCGTGCGAGCCCGAGGGCCACAACGTGGTGGACACCGACTCGAACGGCGACGGGAAACCCGAGCTGCGGCGTGTCCTCGACCGCGTCACAGGAAAGGAACTGTGCCGCATCGCCGACTTGAACCACGACGGCAAGCCGGACCTCTACACCTACTTCGACGCCGCGGGCCAGGTGCGACGTCGCGAGTACTGCTTCGACGACACCGGGGTGGTCAACGCCGTCGAGCGTTACGAAAACGGTCATCCCGTGGTGCGTGAGTACGACATGACCGGGCAACACAACGTCGACACCTGGGACTACTTCGACCCCAAAGCCGTCCCCGACCCCAAGACAGGACGCATCAAGCCGATACGACGCGAACGCGACACCCGCGGCGATGGGCACGTCAACCAGTGGTGGACCTGGAACGGCGACCAAGTGACCATCACCTTCGATCGCGACGGCGACGGCAAACCCGATCCCGACAGCGGCATCGTGCTCGGTAGTGCGATGGACGCTGGGATCGAAGACGCCGGTCGGACCGAGGCAGGCGTCGAGGCGGGGCTCGTGGACGTCGGGGTGGGATTGGCCGACGCCGCGCGAGAGGGGGGAAAGGGACGATGAGAGCGCTCCCATGGTTTCTTCTGGTGGCCGTAAGCTGCGGGGGAAAGACGGCTGCGACATCGTCGAGCGGCTCGAAGGAACAGGCCAAGTGGCCCGCCGACGATCGTTCCCTTTGCCAAGTCGCGTTGAACTGGAGGGACTCCGCCGGGTTTCCTCGTTTGGGCTTCTCGGTCCAAGAGACCAACGGACCGGGAGCACAGAAGGCCAATATCCGCCGCGTCTACAAGACCGTGGGGGACGGCTCTGGGATCGCTCCAACGTTGGTGTGTCGCGAGATCGACACGAACCTCGATGGCATCAAGGATGTCGTGCGCAGGTTCAACGCCAAGGGGGAACCGCTGCGGGAAGAGGCCGATACGGACTACGACGGAAAGATCGATGTCTGGACGGATTTCCTGCACGGCCGCATGTTGAAAGAAGAGGTCGACACACGTCATGCGGGCAAGCCCGATGTCTGGAAGTTCTACACAGCGGGCCGTCTGACCCGCATCAGGCGCAATCTCCATTGTCCCAACGGCAAGGCCGACACCTTCGAGATCTACACCAACGGCTCGCTTGAACGGGTCGGGGACGACACCGCGTGTGACGGTCGCATCCGCTGGTATCGGGACACCGAGCGACTTCGCGCCCGAGAACAGGACGCCCGCAAGCCCGATGCTGGCGATGGTGGGGATGCTGGCGATGGTGGTGATGCTCGTGATGGTGGGGATGCTGGGGATGCTGGGAGATCCGACGCGGCCTTGCGGGACTAAACCAAACCCATCTGCGTCCCAATTTCGCGCAGACCTCACCCCCCAACCCCCCTCTCCCTCGACATCATCCTTGCCCAGATGGGC
>CAITRH010000369.1 GCA_903894755.1 uncultured delta proteobacterium | reverse complement strand
TCCAGATCGAGACCCGCCATTTCTGCCAGACGAGGCTTTGGCCGAGGAGCCCGCGCAGCGTACTTAAAGTACGTGAGCAGGCACCGCAGGCCAAAACGGAGTATGGCGGGAATGGCGGGTTTCGAGATGGGCGTGGTTTAGTAGAAACCACTTACCTTGTTCTCGTGTGTGTGATGTGAACCCGTGCTGCCGCGCCTTCGCGCGGCCTGGTTGAGGAGGCGAGTACGCATGAATATCGCGATCACGTTCCGGCAGATGGAAGCCACAGAGCCCATCAAAGACTACGCAACGGAGAAGGTCGCCAAGATGCAGAAGTTCCTTCGCCAGCCCCTCAAGGGGCAGGTCACGCTGAGCTGCCAGCAAAACCGTCTCCATAGCGCCGAGGTCGATGTCCACGCCGGCCATGAGCACTTCCATGCCCACGAAACCAGTGAGGATATGTATGCCTCCATCGATAAGGTCATGGACAAGGTCGAACGGCAGATCCGATCCAACAAAGGCACCAAGAAAGGCTCGGACCGCGCCTCGGATTACATCCTTCCTGACAGCGGCGAAGACTAGGAGCCGCGTCGTCCCCTAAGCTTTCAGACGCTTTCAGACGTTCGAGCGGCCCCTGCACACGGACTGTTTCCCATGCGCCTTACCGACATCCTTTCCGTTCAGCGTGTCGCCATCCTTCGCGACCCAAAGGGCCCTCGAGACAAAGCAGGCGTGATCGCCCTCATCGCACGCCTGCTTACCGTCGACTCCCCACTCGACCAAGCCCTGGTCGAGCGGGTCCTTCTCGAGCGCGAAGCACTCCAGTCCACCGGCATCGGAGACGGAGTCGCTATCCCCCACGGCGCACTCCCCGACCTCGACCACCAGTTGGCTGCCCTCGTGATTGTCCCCGATGGCCTCGACTTCAAGGCTATCGACGACCAGAAAGTCCAGCTCCTCTTTGCGCTCGTGGGACGAAAAGGGGCGACCGGCGAGCACCTCAAGACCCTGGCCCGCATCTCGCGCCTCTTGCGCAGAAGAGAGCTCCGTCAAGCCATCTCGTCGGGCGAGTCCCCCTCCGCCGTCTTCGCTCTCATCGAGGCCGAAGAAGCACAAGGAGAGCTGCGATGACCGAGCGCCTCCCACGCTCACCCGCTGTCGAAGAACAGCGCACCGCCGTGATCGGACCCGAAGGGATCGAAATCACAGTGGGCGACCTGGTCAGCGACCGGCACCTGCAAATCCAGCTCGCTCGCGTCGCCGGCTCCGCTGGCTTGGGTCGTCCCATTCGTCACCCGAGGGTCCAAAAGTCCGGTCTCGCCCTCGCAGGTCACTTCCATGGCCTGGTCCCGACGCGTGTCCAGGTCCTCGGCGAAACAGAGCTCTCGTACATCCATACCCTCGGCCCCGAAGAACGAAGTCTTTCCGCCCGAGGGTTCTTCTCCTTGGGCCTCTCGTGCGTCATCATCACCGGCAACCGAGAGCCCGCCAGAGCCTTGCTCACCTCCGCAGAGGCTACCTCCACGCCGCTCTTCGTGAGTGACGCCCGCTCGAGCCGCACCATCAACGCGCTCCACTCGATTCTCGACGAACGACTGGCTCCGCAGACCCAACTCCACGGGGTCCTCGTCGATGTCTTCGGTGTCGGCCTGCTGCTCCTTGGAAAAAGCGGCATCGGCAAGAGTGAATGCGCCCTGGAGCTCGTCATGCGCGGCCATCGCCTCGTGGCCGACGATGTCGTGCGTTGCGATTGGCGTCCCCCCGGCATGGTGTTCGGTGAACCCGCCGACCTTCTGAAAAACCACATCGAAGTCCGCGGCCTGGGAGTCCTCAACATCAAAGACCTCTTCGGCGTCACCAGCGTCCGAGAGCGAAAACGTATCAACATCGTCGTCCGCCTCGTCGAATGGAACGACCAGGAGGAATTCGACCGCCTCGGTGGCGAACGCCACACCCACTCGATCCTCGGCACCCCCATCCAAGAACTAAAAATCCCCGTGCGTCCCGGACGCGACATGGGGAGCATCCTCGAAATGGCCGCACGCAACGAGCTTCTGCGACGCGCCGGAACCGACTCCGCCCAGGAGTTCATCGACCGCGTCGAAGGACACCTCATGACCCGTCCAGCCCTCGAAAGCGAACCGGATTCGCTGTCTGGACGTTCCATCGACGCCGAACGTTTCTTCGACTCCATCCCTCCTCCAGACCGCGAGTCCGACCACCTCCCCACCGAAAGCTCCGCGTGGATCCCGGCGGCTTGGCCTCGAAACAAGGACTCGAAATGACCACCGTCGTCGTGGTCACCGGCCTCTCGGGCGCAGGCAAATCGCAGGCACTGCACGCCCTCGAAGACCTAGGGTTTTTCTGCATCGACAACCTCCCCCCGCTCCTCGCAGCGCAGGCCGTCGACCTCTGCGAAGGCGGTGGGATCACGCGCGTCGGTCTCGGTGTCGACGTGCGCGTGGGGGGATTCCTCGGAACCGCTGGACAGGATCTCTCCACCCTCGAAGCGACCGGTCAACGTGACCTTCACGTGCTGTTTCTCGACGCCTCCGACCAGACACTGCTCCGTAGGTTCAACGAAACACGTCGCCCTCACCCTCTCAGCTCCGATGATGGCCAAGGCGGCGCGGCGGTGCTCGACGGGGTTCGAGTCGAACGGGAACGTCTCGCTCCGCTTCGCGCTCAGGCCACGCGGGTCATTGACACCACCACCTTGTCGGTCCACGAGCTGCGGCGGGTCCTGATCGCGCACTTCGGCCCTTGCTCCGGTGGCGCCCCGCGTATGCTCACCCGCATCGTGTCGTTCGGGTTCAAATACGGGCCGCCTCTCGACGCCGATCTCCTCTTCGACGTCCGTTTCCTCGACAACCCGTACTTCAGGCCCGAACTGAAGCCCTTGACAGGACTCGACGAACCTGTGGCGCGCTATGTCCTCGGCCTCGACGAGACCCAGGAGCTGCTCTCCAAGACCACCGAACTGCTCGCCTACGTGCTCCCTCGCTACGAGCGCGAGGGCAAAAGTTACCTGACGATCGCCATCGGCTGCACGGGGGGACGGCACCGGTCCGTCGCGATCGCCAAAGCGCTCGGTGCCAGCCTGTCGAGCCATCTCGGGTCTCCTTTCCATGTGCTACACCGCGACGTGGCACGAACAGCTGAACGTCCCCCGACCCTCGTGGATAGCCCCGATTCTCAGGTGGACCGTCCCTCGTTGGAGCTACGCCTCGGAGTCGGTCCCGCCGCTCCCCTGAAGTTGACTGGAGGAGGCCTATGACAGAGCGCAGTAGCGGTCGATTCACCATCATCAACACCCTGGGACTTCACGCGCGCGCTGCCACCAAGCTTGTGCAGCTTGCCTCCAAGTTTCCGTGTGAAGTCGAGTTGGCGCGCGACGATCAGGCCGCCAACGGCAAAAGCGTCATGGGGGTGCTGCTCCTTTGCGGTTCCAAAGGGACCGTGCTCGATGTCCAAGCATCGGGCAAAGGGGCCTCCGACTGCGTTCGCGCGATCGGTGAGCTCATCGCCAACCGCTTTGGTGAAGCAAACTAAATGGCTTCGTCGAGCTCCTCGCGGCCTCCTCCTCGCGGCGCCACCGGTTTGCTGCTCCGGGGAATTGCTGGCTCGCCCGGCGTTGCCGTGGGCCCTGCCCTCGTGGTCGGCGATGTCCGCACGACCTACATACGCCGCCACATCACCGCGGTGCAGGCCGATGGAGAAATGGCCCGCATCAAACGCGCAGTCGATGACGCGAAAGCCAGTCTCAAAGAGGTCAGCGCCAGTGTCCCGGCTATCCAAGAAACCTCGGCGATCCTCGACGCCTACTTCGTGATGCTTGGCGACCCGCTCCTCTTGGCTCGGGTCGAGAAGAAGATACGCCAAGAAAAAAAGTGCGCCGAGTGGGCGGTCGCCGCCGCAAGCGAAGACATTGTCCAGCTGTTTTTGCCAGGCAATCCCAAGGACGCCTACCTCATCGAACGTCGCCACGACATCGAGTTCGTCTGCGACCGTCTCCTGCGCGCCCTGGTCGGCGAGGACCGTCCCACAGTCCCGCAGCTCGACGAGCCCACTGTGCTGGTTGCACGCGACCTATCCCCAGCCGACACCGCAGGACTGGTGAAAGAGCCCGTGATCGCGCTGGTCACCGAGGTAGGCACAAGGACCAGCCACACAGCCATCATGGCACGCGCCCTGGAGCTTCCTGCGGTCGTCGGGGTAGCCGACGTACTGCGTCAGGTGCGTACGGGCGACACGGTGATTGTGGACGGGCTCCGGGGCGAGATCATCGTGAATCCCGGGGAGGACGCAGTCAACGAGGCACTTGCTCGTTCTGCCCGGCACATGGCGTTTGCAAGGGGCCTGCTGGTGGCCCGAAACCGTCCTTGTGTGACGCGGTGTGGGGTTCCCATTGGGCTCAAGGCCAACGTGGAGCTTCCCAGCGAGGCGATGCTTGCCATGGACCACGGCGCGGAGGGCATTGGCCTTTACCGCACCGAGTTTGTGTTCATCGACCGAGCGACATTGCCAAGCGAAGAAGAGCAATACGAGATGTTTCGGGCGGTGATGGATGTGGTGGGGAGCAAGCCCGTGACCCTTCGCACGTTCGACATTGGAGGTGATAAGTTCGTTTCCAGTTTCCAACTTCCAGCGGAGATGAACCCGGCTCTAGGGCTGCGCGCGGTGCGGCTCGCGCTAAGCCGTCCCGACGTGTTCTTGACGCAGCTTCGCGCAATGGTGCGGGCGAGCGCCCACGGGGATCTGCGGATCATGATCCCGATGGTGGCGAGCATCCAGGAGCTACGCGAGGTGCGCAGGCTTCTTCACGTGGCGATCGATCAGGTTTCGGCAGCAGGACAGGCTCACGCGACGCATATCCCGCTTGGCATCATGGTGGAGGTTCCATCGGCGGTGGTGCTAGCGGATCTTTTCGCCCGAGAGGCCGAGTTCTTCAGCCTGGGGACCAATGACCTCATTCAGTATTCGCTGGCCATCGATCGGACCAACCGGTCGCTAGCGCCGCTAGCGTCGTCATTTCACCCGGCCATTTTGCGGATGGTACAGAGCGTAGCAGCCGCGGGGCGTGTCCAAGGCATTCCGGTGGCAGTGTGTGGGGCGATGGCGTCGGACCCACTGTCTGCGGTGCTGTTGGTGGGCCTTGGTTTACGGGAGCTGTCTATGGAGGCGGCGGCGATTCCCGAGATCAAGGAGACCATACGGCGCGTGACGCTTCAGGAGTGCGAGTGGGCGGCAGAGGCGGCGCTGGCGTGCGACACGGCGGATGCTGTAGAGGAGCTGGTTGCAGGAAGGTTTGCGCCGACGCTTTACGATCTGCTGACTGGGGAGACATACACGTTGACGCCGACCGAACCTCCTCCGTGGAGTCCCGAGGATTCCGCGTAGAGGCGCTTGCCTGAGAGCTGGGCTGCAACGTCGCCCACACCACGTCTCTCCATCGTCGCATACGTCGTATCCATCGTCGCATACGTCGTATCCATCGTCGCATACGTCATATCCATCGTCGCATACGTCGTATCCATCGTCGCATACGTCGTATCCATCGTCGCATACTTCGTATCCATCGTCGCATACGTCGTATCCATCGTCGCATACGTCGTATCCATCGTCGCATACGTCGTATCCATCGTCGCATACATCGTATCCATCGTCGCATACATCGTATCCATCGTCGCATACGTCGCATACGTCGTCGCATACATCGTATCCATCGTCGCATACGTCGGATCCTTCCGCGCATACGTCGCATCCATCGTCACATACATCGGATCCTTCCGCGCATACGTTATCTCCATGGGCGCATACGTTATCTCCATGGGCGCGCACATCGGATCCATCCGCGGGTACGACGGAACCTCGACGCCGTACGATCGGACGCCACAGGCGGGCGTATTGGAGCTCGTACAGAGGGGGCGCGGTATCCTCTGGCCTTTGAAGAAACAGGTGCTCATAGGAAGCGCTGAGCCAGGAGGCGTTCCATGACGTTGTACGGCCACCAGGCCCTCGAACGGGCGGGTCGCTACATGCAATGGGCGCTGCGCGAGACCAGGGCCGCGAGCTTGTTGTGGACAGGCAATCCGGAGCCACGTAGATTTCCAGGAGCGGAACCTAGCCGCAGGAGGACCCGGGCTTCTGGGCCCCTGGCTCCTTTGAGCGCACATTTCGACCATATTCTGACCGTTTTTGATTTCAGGCGCGGGATGCAAATCTCAGGAAACGTGTCACATGAACGGCATGATGCTGCAGCGTGCCACGAATCCCGATGAGCGACCGACGGTATCCACTGAGCGCATCGACGATATCCCTTTGCTCATCGCATGGCTGATGCGCATGCAGGTACACATCATCATCGATCGGGTCCTCGGGCCCCCACACGGCAACCGGAAGGGCCTGACCTACGGGCAACTCGCACTGCTCTTCGTGACCTACATGGTCTCCCGGCGCACACACTTTCTCAATCCAATGGAGGACTGGGCGCGGACGCACGGGATCACACTGTCGCAGGCGCTCGGTACGACAGTGCGCCCCGAGGACTGCACGGACGATCGGCTGGCTACGCTGCTCGACCGCCTTGGGGAAGATGAATCCGTTGGCCCGGCGATAGAGCAGCAGCTGGGCCAGCACATTCTGCGGGCATACCGACTGCCCACGGACACGGCACGCATTGACATGTCCACGGGTTCGGCTCTTTTTGAGCGCCGTAGATATCCATATTTTTGTGGCCGATCTATGACTGTTGTGGCTCCAATCGCAGGATCTTGGCAGGTGCGGCATGCGGCGGAGGCCACAGTGCGACATGTGTTTGAGCCAGCGTGCGACCTTGTCTGTCAGCCGCCGAATTGGTCCGTGCCACG
>CAITRH010000368.1 GCA_903894755.1 uncultured delta proteobacterium | reverse complement strand
CGACGGGAGAAGGACTGGAGCAACTGGACGGGTACCTTGCAGGGCTGGGACTGCAGACCGGGTGGCTGGTGATCTTCGATCGGCGGGCAGGGCAGCCCAGGATTGCGCAACGGACCACGGCAATTCGGCAGAAGACGCCCAGCGGTTACGATGTGGTGGTGCTTCGGGCGTAGCGCTTCACCGCGGACCATCGAGGGAGGAATTTTTGGCAGCGCGAAGTCGCGAGGGGGTATCCTCCGTCCATGCTTCGCTGGTTCAACGTCTCCGGTCCATGCCGTCCCGATCACCACTTCATGGTCCCCACCGGACCCCGCTTGCCAACGTTGCGCAGGCTCATCGAACGTCAAGGCTATTTCGTGCTCCATGCGCCCCGTCAGGTCGGCAAGACCACCACCCTGACGACGCTCGCCCGCGAGCTCACCGCCGAGGGGAAATACGCCGCGGCGCTTGTGTCCGTGGAGGTAGGCGCCCCTGCTACCGACCACCCGGAGGTTGCCGAGCTCGCGATCCTGAATGCGTGGCAGCGTAAGCTGACCGCCCAGCTTCCTCTCGAACTCCGTCCTCCCCCGTGGCCCGATGCACCTCCGTTGACGCGCATCGCCACCGCTCTGAGCGCCTGGGCGCGCGCCTGTCCCCGACCGATCGTTCTCTTCATCGACGAGATCGACGCGCTTCAGAACCAGACGCTCATGTCGGTCCTACGGCAGCTTCGGGACGGCTATTCCGATCGACCGGAGAGTTTCCCTTGGTCCTTGGGACTATGCGGCATGCGCGACGTACGCGACTACAAAGTCGCTTCCGGCGGCTCGAGCCAACTGGGCACGGCCAGCCCGTTCAACGTCAAAGACGACTCCCTGAGACTGCTCGACTTCACCCAACAGGAGGTCGAGGCCCTCTATACCCAGCACACCTCGGACACGGGACAGGTCTTCACCCCGGAAGCCCTGGCTCGGGCCTTCGAGCTCACCCGCGGTCAACCTTGGTTGGTGAACGCCCTGGCTCGTCAAGTGGTGGATGTTCTGGTGGAGGACCGCAGCAAGCCCATTGGACCTGCCGACATCGACGCAGCCAAAGAAATCCTCATCGAGCGTCAGGACACGCACCTCGACTCGCTGGCCGAGCGTCTGCGGGAGCCTCGGATTCAAAGGCTCATCGAGCCGATGCTTGCAGGGACAACCCTCCCCGGGTCCTCGGAAGAGGACCGTCGCTTTGCCGTCGATCTGGGTCTGGTGCGGCGAACGGCAGCGGGAGGCTTTGTCATTGCCAATCCGATTTATGCAGAGGTCATCCCGCGAGTACTTGCCAGCGGTTCGAGGGATTCGCTCCCACAAATTGCCCCTAGCTGGCTTACAGCCGAGGGACGTCTCGACGTCGACAAGCTGCTCGATGCGTTTCTTGCGTTCTGGCGACGGCACGGCGAACCGCTCCTTGGCACTGCTCCGTACCATGAGATTGCCCCCCATCTCGTGCTCATGGCCTTCCTTCACCGGGTCGTCAACGGCGGTGGGACTCTGGAGCGTGAATACGCCATCGGACGTGGCCGCATGGATCTCTGTCTGCGCTATGGCGATGTCACCTTGGCCATGGAGCTGAAAGTTCATCGTAACGGCGAAGGGGATCCGACGGGAGAAGGACTGGAGCAACTGGACGGGTACCTTGCAGGGCTGGGACTGCAGACCGGGTGGCTGGTGATCTTCGATCGGCGG
>CAITRH010000367.1 GCA_903894755.1 uncultured delta proteobacterium | reverse complement strand
TTGCCATCGCCCCTCGGAAAAGCGATACCTCTCCCCGATGTTTCACCGGGATGGGGCCCATGATGACGACGCCGCAACATTCTGCTCGCGGCGGATCGCCATTGGATTACCTAGCCCCTCCCTCCACCCCACGCGCACCGCCCGGTGGCTCAAGGCCCAGGACGACTGGGACAAGGCCAAGGACATCTTCCCCATTTACGTCGAGGTCTCTCCCGTCGGCTTTTGCAACCACGATTGCACGTTCTGCGGCGTGGACTACATGGTCGACCGCACCGAAAAGCCCCAACTGAGCGCCGAAGTCATGAAGAAACTGCTCACCGACATGGGGCGCCATGGGGTCCTCTCGGTCATGTTCGCCGGGGCAGGAGCCGTTGCTCTACAAGCCGCTCGCGGACTGCATCCTCCACGCGCACTCGGTCGGCATCGACACGTCTATCACGACCAACGGCGTGCTCTTCACCGACGCGTTCGCGCGCAGGGTTTTTCTGGCGGAGCGCCTCCGCTGGATCAAGGTCTCGATTAACGCGGGCACCCCCGACACGTACGCCGCGATCCACCGCACGAGGCCGCAGGATTTCGACCGGGTACTGCGCAACCTCGAAGCGGCCGTCAAAGTGCGGGCTGAGATCGGCAGCCGTTGCACCATCGGGGCGCAGATGATCGCGCTCCCGGAGACGAGCGGAGCGTCCAAACTGCGCCCCCTGGTGCGTGAGACCTACCCGTCCAACATCCCCACGGCGGAGCCGCTCGCGCGCCGCCTGCGGGACGTGGGAATTGACTATCTGGTGATTAAACCCTACTCCCAGCACCTGAAGAGCGAGCGCACGCGTATTTACGAATCAACGTCGTATGCCGACGCGGATGCGTGGGCGAGCGGTCTCGAGGCACTGTCCTCCCCTGGCTTCGACGTGGTCGTGCGCTACCACACGATGGCGACAAAGGACGCCTCGGACCGCGGCTACGATCGGTGCCATGCAACGCCATATCACTGGGCGTACGTCGAGGCAGACGGCGAGGTCTGGGGCTGCAGCACTTACCTTGGCCGGGTGAAAGACGGCGTGACTTACGGGGACGATCGGTTCCGATTTGGTAATCCTTCTTGGAGGTGTGGTGCGGGGAGCGGCGCAAGGCGAACTGGAATTACGTTCGAGAGGAGCTGGACATCGAGGAGTGCCGGAAGAACTGCCGGATGCACCACGTGAACCTGTATCTGGAGGAGCTCGCCGCGCCGGGCCCCTCGCGTTCCTCCGGGCGTACCTTGAATGTTCCGCCCGGTGGGAACTGGCGATGGGTGCAAAGCTCGATGGCCTGGCCGCTAAGGGGGATTCCATACTCGTCTGGGGCCTCGGAGCGCTTTGCCAGCATTTGCTGGCCTCGGGCAGGATGGACCGCCTTCGCATCGCAGGCTTCGTTGACAGCAATCCCCGCCTGCAGGGGCGGACGCACCGGGGGGTACCGATCCTGTGCCCGGCGGAAGTGAAGGGCCGATCCGAAACCATCCTGATCACCAGTCTGGGCTGCCGAATAGCCATCGAAGGCCTGCTTCGGGACGCAGGCATCACGAACCTTTATTGCGCCCTGGACTGATGAGCCGGTCCGAAAATGGGGCTCGACGGCGCTTGACTTGACTTCGACGATGGTACATGCACTTCCCCTCGACGACGTACTCCTTGAAGGCAAGATACTGGATGGCGCGGTCGATGCCGCTCGTCACCACCATCGCACGGGCCTGCCCGCGAAGGCCGTGCAGAAGCGCATCATCGGCAGGATCGAAGCGCTCGCCGTCAATCCGCGTCCGCACGGGGTCGAGAAGCTCGCCGGCGAGGACCAGACCTACCGGGTGCGCGTCGGTGAATATCGGATCCTGTACGAGGTGCACGACGCCGCGCTTGTCGTGCTCGTGGTGAAGGTCGGGCACCGCCGCGAGGTTTATCGGTAGCCCGCGTCCGCCTGGCGCGGCGCTACGGCGCAGACCTTGAGCAGCACGCCCCGGCGGAAAGGGTCGACAAGCAGGCCTGCAACGGCGGCGACGGGCATGGCTGCATGAGCCTCCTCGTGATGGACTCGGTGAGGCTACGCGGCGGCCGGCCGGTTCCGGCTGACGCGGCACGCTCAACTACGATCGGGCCTCGCACGTTCACCGGCGCGGTTCCGGCCCTGGCATGCCCAAAGTGCGCCGAATCGTTCACAGATGGGCCCGGCCTGGAACACGAGGCGGCCCGGTGGCTCGCGGCCAACGGCTTCACGACCGGCGACGAGATCCGCTTCATGCGCATGGCCGCCAAGCTCCGCGCCGTCGACCTCGCCGACCGCCATGCCGAGCGTGATACGAGTACCCTGCAGATCGCGCGTACCGGATGTTCTGCGTGTCGCATTCCAGCATGACGCCTCTCGGCGATGTCGGAATACGCGCGGTTGGTGGTGGCTTCCGATCGACACGCAGACGCGTTGCTCGGTCCGTCGGCCAACTCGACTCGGTACTTTTGGAACGTCCCCGCGTCCCACAGAAAATGTCTCACTACGTCGACTCCCAGCACACACCGTTCAGTAAGTCATCGAGCTCTGAGTACGCGCGTTTCTGGCTCATGGAGGAGTCCGATAGAGTATCTAGGCCCGAAAAAGTTTGGGACAATTTCTAAGGGACACGGGGCGTACCGATGCATCTGACGGCTTACTGCCACGAGGATGCGCCCGTGCCAGCTCCTCGGGACGCTTCCCGCATCCTTTCACGCCAAGCGTCGCCGCGATGCAGTGTGGCACCGAGTAGTTGACCCGATAACGTCCTCGAGCGTTGGCTGGTCAAGCCAGACCGATGCTCGGCCTAGTGCCGGCTCGGAACGACCGACGGCCTGAGCGACCTTGGTTCATCCGTAGGACCGTCGCAAGCGCGTCATTGTACAAGCCTTGGAAATCGTGTTGTTTCGTGCGAATGGCGACAATTCGAACCCCTTGGGACCGCTTTTGACGCGTCGCGGAACGTAACCGAAACCTCTAGTCACTGCATTTCGCCATCGCCCGCAGTTGGCGCTTGAACTGGTTCGCGGAGCGGGCGGGAGGCCCCCTGCAGCAAGGAACCTTACGGTAATGGAGGCCGACCTGGGAAGCGTGGATCCCACAGAACGCCGGGCCGATCTCGTGCTGCGTTACAGCGACAGGAAAGACCGCCCATGTGCGGTCGTCGTGGAAGTTCAGCTCGACGTCGACGACGATAAGTATTTCCTCTGGCCCGAGTTCCTGGCGAATCTAGCGGGACGTCTCCATGCCAAGGTGTTTCTTGTGGTCATTGCGCCCAATGCAAATGTGGCCGCTTGGGCACGTGGCAAGATCGCGTTGGGCCATCCAGGTTGGATTCTGGTGCCTTGGGTGATTGGTCCCGAGGAGCTCCCCTTGGATGCAGCCGAGTACGCGAACGCCAGCGTGGAGAGGGTGCTGCTTGCGTTGGTGGCGCACGGTCGGACAACGCAAGCGGAGGCTCTACTCGATGCGTTCGCGCAAGCGGTCGAGGACGCGGAAGGCAATGTGGTGCCGATTTATGAAGACGTTGCGTGGGCGGCGGTCCAGGCTAATTACGACCTGAGGAAGAAATTGGAGGCAAGAATGGAGACGCAATACGAATTTCAGAGCCCGTTTTCCCGACGCATCATCGCGCAGGCGCGTGCCGAAGGACGTAAGGAAGCGACGATGGTCGCCGTGCGTAACCTGCTGGCCGCCGGGTATTCGCGCGAAGAAACAGCGCTGCTCCTCGGACTCACCGCAAAGGAAATGGACGCAGCCCCTATGCAGGCAACGTAATCGGCAGCTTTCAAAGGGGGGGCTCCTTCAAAAACCACCTCGACGCCACCAAGTGCGATCATCGACGCTCGACGACATAACCTGCGCCAACACAACGTGCCTCGTCCACGCTCGGCATCCCCACAAGAGCCGGCCCAGGTGCCACCATCGAGCGTCGACGATCGTTGTCCGTCGCGCCGAGGTGACGTCGTCGCCGGGATGCAGTGTGGCCCGTTGACGTCCTAGAGCGCTGGCTGGCTGGTTGAGGCCAGACCGATGCTCGGCCTTGGGCACAGCGACCTAACC
>CAITRH010000366.1 GCA_903894755.1 uncultured delta proteobacterium | reverse complement strand
TCGAGCATGCCCACGCAGTGCATCAGCCGCTTCTTGAAGCGCTTTCTTGACTCCCTCCATCAACATGATCCGTCCATAGAGGCACCTCACCCCGGCGGCAACTCAACGGTTCACTTTAATTTCTGTTTTGAGGGAATTCCTGAGATCGCAGCCGAGCGGGCACGGGCCCAAGAGGCATTGACCCAGGCAAAGGTCCAAGCCGAAGCCGCGAGCAAGGCAAAGAGCGAGTTTCTGGCGAGCATGAGCCATGAAATTAGAACACCTATGAACGGAGTCATTGGAATGACCGACGTCTTGCTGCGAACTCCACTGACTTCGAGACAAAAGGAGTTTGCGCTCACCGTTCGCAACTCGGCAACCACATTGCTTCGCATCATCAACGATATCCTCGATATCTCCAAGATCGAGGCGGGGCGCATGAACCTGGACACCATCCCCTTTGACCTAAAGACCCTAGTCGAAGACGTGGCCGAGTTGCTTCGCTCGCGGGCGGCGGAACAAGCGGTCGAATTGATCATTCGTTACGATCCTGCCGCTCCCCATCACTTTATTGGCGACGCCCACCGCATTCGGCAAGTGCTTACGAACCTTGGCGGCAACGCAGTGAAATTTACCGAAAAAGGGCATGTGCTCATTGAGGTCCAATGCGAGCGACAAACAGCCGATTGGGCTGCGCTGCGAGTGCGCGTGCAGGACACCGGCATCGGCATTTCCCCCAGCGACCTTCCTATCATATTTGACAAGTTCACCCAGGCCGACGCCTCCACAACCCGTCGATATGGCGGCACTGGTCTTGGTCTTGCCATTGCTCGTCAACTCATCGAACTCATGGGAGGCAGGATTTCCGTCTCGAGTCTCGAAGGCCAGGGGTCCACCTTCGAGATCGCGCTTACCTTGCAGCGGTGTCTGGACATGCCGACGTCGGCTCTGGTTGCGTCATCCATCGCAGACTTGCGCATTCTAGCGGTGGACGACAACGAAGTGAATCGGAGGGTGTTGCACGAGTCCCTGAGCCAGTGGCAACTCGCACACATGTTGTCGGGTTCGGGCCCAGAGGCACTTCGAGCGCTGCGTGACGCTGCTGCGGAGCAGCTCCCCTTTCATGTGGCTATCGTCGACCACCAAATGCCAGGTATGGACGGTCAGACATTTGCGCAAGCCGTGAAAAGCGATACGACAATCCAGGACACCATTCTTATTTTGCTTAGCTCCGTGCTGGATGTAACGTCCACAAAGCACTTCGAGGAGGTCGGTTTCGCGGCCTGTCTTGTGAAACCTGCGCGCGAGAGCCAATTGCTTCAGACGCTGCACAACGTTTGGAACGCCAAGGTAGGAAATACTCCGCTATTGTCCTCGGTTTTCCCTCCTATGGCAGCCGATGGTCGACTGTCATCGCTGCGAATCCTGCTGGTGGAGGACGATGCCACAAACCGTCAAGTCGCCACGTTGTTGCTGGATGCTCTGGGGTGCGTCAAGGTCGATATGGCGTTCAACGGGCGAGAAGCCCTCTTCAAGATCGCACGCATTGCCTACGATATCGTGTTGATGGACTGCCAAATGCCGGAAATGGACGGCTACGAGGCTACTCGAGAAATTCGTCGCTTGGCCGCTCCTCAGCAGGACCTTCGAGTCATCGCAATGACCGCCAGTGCCATGCAAGGCGACCGCCTGCGCTGCATCGATGCCGGGATGAATGACTACATCTCGAAACCAATTGATATAGAGACCCTCAAGGAAACAATACTCAGGAACATTGCTCATAATGGCGGGGACGTCCTACGCGCAGCGCCAATCGAACCCGCCGGAGACACAACGCTTCCCATTCTCGATACCAAGCGGGTCTTGCAAACCGTTGCTGGGAGCCGCCGGCGCCTCCTGCTGATTTCATCGGTATTTTTTTCTGAGACTCCAAAGGTGTTCGACGCCATAGAGGAAGCGTTGAGCTGTCAGGACTTCCCTGCGTTGGAACGTCAAGCGCATTCCTACAAGGGGAGCTGTGCGAGCCTTGGTGCCGAAAGAACGCGGGACATCGCCGCCCGTCTGGAATCGGCCGCAAGGGACAAGCAAGACGCCGCAGCACGCGATCTGGTGCCGGTGTTGCGCAAGGAGTTCAGTGGTTTCCGTGGTGCCTTCGAGGATTGGGTCCCCACCTCAGAGACCCGATGAAGGGGCGCACCACGCGGGGCCTGACTCGGACGGCTGAATGTCTAACATCCGTCGCCTCTCCTCGACAAGCGTGAGATCCTGATAACGGTTGGCGACCGCGGCAAAATCGGCTTCTAGGCTCAAGAAAGCGTCCACGACATCTGGGTCGAAGTGCTTTTCGCGCTCGGTGCGCAGATACTCGACAGTCGTCACATGCGGCCACGCTTTCTTGTAGGGGCGCAGGCACCGGAGCGCGTCGTACACGTCAGCGATAGCGGCGATACGCCCGCATAACGGGATATTGGTCCCCTTGATACCGCGAGGATAGCCTTGTCCATTGAAACGTTCGTGATGGGTGTAGGCAATTTCTGCTGCCATTTCCAGCGTGGGGCGCCCTTTAAGGATCTGATGGCCAAGGGCAGCATGCTTTTTCATGGTAGCGAACTCCTCGGCGGTGAGCTTGCGCGGAGCGAGCAAGATGCTGTCAGGAATCCCTACTTTCCCAATGTCGTGAAACGGTGCAAAAAGCTCGAGGTCCGAGCAAAACTCGTCCGACATGCCAAGCTCTTTGGCAATGAGCGCACAATAGACACCAATGCGCTTGATATGCTCACCTGTTTCGTTGTCACGAGCCTCAGCAAGCATGGTGATAGCACGATAGCAATCGTAGCGAACCGCCTTTTCTTTCGCAAGAAGCGCTTCCTCGTAGCGCAACGTGCGGACCCCCACCGCCAGCCGCATCCGCAACTCCTCGGGATCGACAGGCTTGTGCAGAAAGTCATCCGCCCCTGCGCCGAGAGCAACAAGCATGTCGCTTCGTCCGATCCTGCTGGTCAACATGAGAACATAGGTAAACCGACGATCCTCGGTCTTCAGTGCCTGGCAAAGCGCGGGACCATCGAGCCGAGGCATCATCCAGTCGAGCACAACGATGCGGGGCGCATTTGCCTTTTGAAGAAGGTCCCACGCCTGACCACCGTCGCAGGCAATAATCGCACGGTATCCCCACTCCACGAGATAGTCCTCAAGAAGCGCGAGGGTCATCCGATCATCGTCAACAATCAAAACATCCATTGTGCCCGCCTGGTCCCCTGCTTGTTTGAGACTTGATTGCGTTGCGCTGGCCTAGAAAATCTTGATCGCCAGCTCCATTGCCACAGTCCGCCACTCAGGGTTCACTGCCGCCGTGAGAGCAATGGGAAACTTGAGCGTCCGGATCGACAGCGTCCGCGACCCTGTCAATCCCACATTGACAATCCCTACACGGTGATCGTTGGTGTAGAAATTTCGGCCATCAACATCCCGGAACGAGAACGCTCCCGCAACGAAGAAATTGAGCTCCGCCGGGGATGTCTTCACTGGGAAACTTAGCTCGGCATACACAGAATACCGATTGTCGCCGTTGCGCTGCCGCAAAGGCACTGGAACACTATCCGGAGTCAGATAAGCATTGCCCGTAGCTGGATCGGTGGGAAGGGGCCCAATTCCCCGGTCCCTTCCATAGACGATCGTACTCATCGAGGCTTTCAATGGGAATGCCTTAGGCAATTGGTACGCCACAGTGAGATCCAGGAAATGGCGGGTCAGTGCCGACTTGTACTCAAAGGCGTCAGCGGACGTTGTTAGGTACCCGTCCGCACCGTCGGAGAAATTGTAGATATCCCACAGAGCCACAGTGAGTCCCCACTTGGAAAAACTGGCGTAGTAGTCGAACTCCTTGTAAGCACCTGTTAGCCCAACCCCGCCCCAAAGACCCACTCGAAATCCTGCGGCGCTTAGGGACAGATCGGACGCGAACATCGGAGAGTCGCAGACGCGGTATCCACGCCAATAGTGCATTGTCTTGAACTGCAACGACAGATCAATGTCCACCGGTATCCCGGCTGGATTCGCAACCGCCTCGGGAGGAAGGTCGCTTGGAGCTGCCGAGGCGCGAACGGGCAGCATCAGCATGCCCACAATCAACATCGCTCGTTTCATGGTCTGCATCCCCCCTATCGGCGTGTCCATTGTTTGATCAGAGTCTCGTAATCGATGGTCTCAGGCTTCATCCTGGGCTGAGGAGGCTTCGGTGCCCCAGGCTGGTCGTACCAATACTCCCTTGGCCTCTCCGGATTGAGCCTTGGAACATGCGCGTGCAACAGCGCGGCCACTTGAGGCGACGCCATCATCGCGTCCTGCTCGCTCGCAAGCTTGTCCATCGCCTGCTGAGGGGTGAGCTCTCCAGTGATCGCTTTGGCCACATTCTGCCACCACAACGTGCACATTCCTGGATAATAGGGAACATTGCGACCGCTTCCTGTCCATTGGTTCTCCACGGGAGACCGATAAAAGTCCACGATCCCACCGTAGCTTTCGATGTTCTGCGTCAGGTACTCGGAAAAAATTGTGGAACGTCGTACAGGTGTCCCCCCCACAATGAACTTCTTCAGATCCACCGTCTTAGATCCGGCAAACTGCGCCCAAAGCCACGCTGCAGCCAGTTCTTTCCCCTTGGTCGTCTTAGGAATGGTCCAACTTCCCTGATCTTGATAGCCTACCTTCATCCCCTTTTCCCAGTAGTCGCCGTGCGGTGTCGGAGCCACGCGCCACTTGGGTTTTCCGTATTTGTCGCAAACAGGGCTGTCAGCACTATGAAAGCGCGGGTCAGACAACCACGTCACGTACTGAAAGATCTGTTGTGCAATGTCTCCTCGCGCAGCTTGCGGTCCGGAGTCGACCCACTCCCACTGAAGCGCCTCGGGCGGCGCATACTTTTTCATCCATTCAAGGTACTTCTCCAACGCATACACTGCCGCTGGCCCATTCAAATCCCCTCCTCGTGTGACCGACGACCCCACCGGAATGGTCCCCTCTACCCGAATACCCCACTCGTCGACTGGAATTCCGTTGGGAAGCCCCTTGTCGCCAACCCCCGCAATGGACAGCCACGCATCGGTAAACCGCCAGCCCAATGAGGGGGAAGGCTTGCCATAATCGAGATGGCCATAGACCTTTTTCCCGTCCACCGGCGTGTTCGTAAAGAACTCTGCAATGTCCTCATAGGCTGACCAGTTGACCGGCACCCCAAGCTCATAGCCATACTTCGCCTTGAACTGCGCCTTGATATCCTCCCGGGTAAACCAGTCGTAGCGGAACCAGTACAGATTTACAAACTGCTGATCAGGAAGCTGCAGAAGGTTGCCATCGAAGTCCTGCCCAAACTCCAGATTGATGAAGTCAGGCAGATCTAAGCCTGGATTGGTATACTGTGCCCCCTCCCCCTTCAGATACTCACTAAGCGTCACCACCCCCTGCGTCCTGAGGTGCCAGCCAATGGTGTCCGAGTCATTGACATAGATGTGCGCATGGACAACCCCGTTTTCAATCTGATCTTTGATCTGATCGACCAGGTCGCCCTCTCCAATGATGCGATGATCGACCTCGATTCCCGTGATATCACGGAAGGCCCTCGCGAGCACTCGGCTTTCCCAGTAATGCGTCTCAATGTTCTCCGCTGTAGAAATAATCTTGATCCCACGGAGCGGCTCGGCAGCTTTGCGAAACCACTCGAGCTCCGCAAGCCTCTGCTCGCGGGTAAGCACAGAAGGCTGAAAAACCTCCCCCCACTTTTCAATGGGGTTGTCTGGTGACAGACGTTCCAACGATGTCCCTTGCTCCTCGCTCGAGTGAGAACAACCCGAGTGCGCAAGAGGAAATACGATCCCCCCTGCAAGGAGAACACTCAACGCTTTCTTGATCCAAACGCTTTTCATGGTCGAAGTCCTTTGTTACGGCCTGCCCATTTAGTTCCCGTCGGAGAGACTAATGGTGACTTTGACGGGAGGGTTCTGTGGAATTTTGATGGGGAGGACCATCCCTTGCGGCATGTGCGATGGACGAAGGGAGGTAAGCCGAACGTGGGCACGGCGATGCAGCTCACTGAGAGGAAACCAGAAGGAAAACAGGGAGCCAACGCCTGGCTCGGACGATACTGTAACTCGTCCACCCCGGGTCTGGCACTCAAGCATCACTGCGCTCATCCCCACACCCCGTCCTGAAATCTCCGTCACCTCGTCTCGAGTTGACAGCCCATCGGCAAAAATCGCCCGTACCAGATCATCCTGCGAGGCAGATGGCAATCCAAGCTTTGTGGCCTTGGCTGCAATGGCGCTCCAATCTATTCCGCGCCCATTGTCCTCAATCTCCACCACGACTTCCGTGTCTGCAGTGAACGTCCGCAACGCAATGGTAGGCGGCGTCGTCTTGCCTGCTTCCTTGCGCTCCTCCGCAGTTTCGAGTCCGTGATCGACAGCGTTTCGAATCACATGGATCAGACTGCTCCAGAAAGTCCCCCAGTGCTCTTGATCCATGCGAAGGCGATTGGGCTCCGCCACCACATGCACATCCCCTTTGCCCATTCGACTGGCAAGCCGACGTACCTGGTCGGCAATGCGCGCAAGCCGCTTTGTCATCGGCTCGAGACTCCACGACTCGATCTGCAATGCAATTTCCTGACTAGGTCTCCCTTCGCGAATTGCTCGAAGCACCGTACGGTAGTCTTCGTCGTCGATATCGATGTGGCGGTTGTTGCTCTGCTGCCCAAGCCAAATCTCGAGTTTCGTTTCGACAGACGACCAGCGATCCACCAGAGCGCCACGAAGAGGAGAACTGGGCAGGTTTTCGGTTTCGTGCATCTCCACTTCGATGTCCGAGCAGAGGCTAGAAACCGTACTCAGTCCGAAAATGCCTGAATTGCCCTTTAGCGTGTGAACTACGCGCTTGATCTCGGGGATCGAGTCGGTCATTCTCGTCGAAATGATCTGGACCAGCCGACGGCTCTCGCCCGCAAACTCCACAACTCCTGCCCGATCGCGTACAATTCGCTCGAACAGGTTCATCGTCTCCCGCTGTTCGGCTTCCATTCGCTCTCGCTCAATCTCCACGGTGATGTCCGTGATCACCACGAGGCAGTTGATCAGGACCTGCTCGCCAGTGCCTGTTGTGTGGAAAATGGGACGGTAAGAAAACTCGTAGTGACGACGCAGCACGGTCATCCGACGCGGAAGCTGGTCGATACAAAGCTCCAGAGGCAGAAATCCCTCAAGAACCGACTCCCAACCCAGGGTAAAAAGCGTCGCGGTATCAGGAGCTATCGGTTTCAAATAGTCGCCCCATTTGGTTCCCGGTGGGCATGGCCCAAGCCACTTCTCCACTACCCCGGAACGCTCCTCCGCCACCACCCCCTCCCGATCGATGGTCAGAAACCCCTGTTCCACATTGTCGAGCACCAGACGCATGGCCTGATTTCGTTCGTCCAACTCCCGGGTCCGCTGCTCGATCCGCTCTCGTTGCTTCTCCTCCCTCCGGCTTACCGCTCCACCCACTAGAAACAAGAACAACATCCCGATCGCTGAACCAAGAACATCGAATGCCACCGTTTTCCAGGTCAGCTGACGCACCGAGTCGACGATATCCTGTGTGTAGAGGCTCGAGCAGACAACCCAGTCCCAAGGCCAGTACTGTTTCGCATAGGCCACTTGCGGTTCATGGATGATCGGACTGTACTTGGCCTCCCACAAGTAACTGACATGCGCTTCACCGTCACGCTGCGAAAGGAGCGTCATGTCCCGAAACACCTTGCGTCCCTGAGGGTCCGTGACATTCATCACGTTCTTCCCATCGAGCTCCCCCTTCAAAGGGTGCATCACCATGTTGCCATTGCCGTCGAGAATAAAGAAAAACTCCGTCTTGTCGTAGCGCACTTGACGAAGGTCCCGAAGCACCCGCGACTTGGCTTCCTCCACAGTCCTTGGCATGGTCGGATCGGTCTTCCACTGCTCCGACCGAACGGCCTTCTCATAGTGGTCCATCAAGGATACGAACGCATCGACAGTCGCCTTGAGCTTCCCCTTCCGCTCCGCGTACTTCTCCCTCTCGAGTTGAGGAAGCAACAGGACGAAATGTGTGATAGTAAACATGAAAATAATGAAGATGCCGATCAGGTTGATCTTCCACCGCAGTGAAATTCGCCCCCCCGACTTCCCTTGGTCAGTAATCATCTTTTCTCCACGTTGCGTCAAAGTGTGACGCCATGCAGTACCAACCGCCCAATCCAGTGCGTTTGACGCACGACACCAACCTTGGACACACTGCGGCAAGACTTCCCATGGCAGGCGCGAACTCCGGTGGCGCGTTAAAAACCACTCCCTCGCATGCCCTGACGAGGAGATCGCAGATCTTCTCAAGCACTGCAAGGACTTTTTCGCCGTGGTCGAATTTTGTTTGTATCCCGGTGGTGGGTCGATTCACCGGTCCAGGGGGATTAATCCCCCCCAAGGCGAGATTAATCTATCCGACTGGCCAGATTAATCCGTCTAGACGGGAGATTAATCCCCCTTGGAGGGAGATTAATCCCTCTCGATGGGGGATCAATCTGGCCAGTCGGACAGATTAATCCATGTGGCCGGGAAGGTGATTTTTACCAGCGCTTCAAAGCCGTGGTAATTTGCATGAATAGGAGGGGCGTGATGAAAGCGTGGGCCCCTGGGCCCAGGGGAGCGGTAGGGGAGCGGTTGTCTCGGCTCAGGCTCGTGCCTTCAGGCACAATTGCGTGGGGCTGAGAAGAAAGAAGCAACGTGCCGCGCCGAAAGTGATCGGTGTCGCCGCAGTGTTTTTCGTTGTCGAGTTTGTTCCAGCAGGGAGGCTCGGGGCCTCGGTTGCGTGGGCTATCGCCAGCGCTCCAAGGACTATGGGAAGCTCGGCGCGCGGTCTTTTCTTGGCTTCCCAGAACAAAGGCCCACTAAGTTCCTGGGCGTCTTCAAACTCCGACGGCGATCACGCCCTACCCTACCCACGGCTACCCGCCCGGGGCTGTTCTGATTCGCCCCTTCATTTTCTAGCTCGAGAGCGGCCAGAGGTAAACAATGCCCACTGCCTCGACGCGGGTGGCAGTACGCAGGCGCGGCTCAGGCCGTCATGAGGGCAATCAAGACCGGTGTGCGGGCAATCAAGACCGGTGTGCGGGAGGTCTTGACCGGCCTGCGGGAGGTCTTGACCGGCCTGCGGGAGGTCTTGACCGGCCTGCGGGAGGTCTTGACCGGCCTGCGTGAGGTCTTGACCGGCCTGCGGGAGGTCTTGACCGGTGTGCGAGCGGTCTAGACTGGCGTGCGGGAGGTCTTGATCGCACAACGTGATGGTCAAGGGGCAGACGTCCGATTGGAGCCAGGTGCTCACCATCCTGGTGAAGTAAGGTGCGAGCAAGACGCCCTCGGGAGATTTCTCTCTCTTCTCCCCCTCTCACTCGGCCTGGAGCTCAGTCTCGGTACACTCCACCACGTGGCAGCACGCGCAACACCTCGATAGCGTCGGCTGTCAGTTGGAAGCGGACGCGGTAATCGCCGATGCGCAACCGATATTCGGGTGGATCGACCCCCTGGAGTTTCCTGACATCGCCTAGGTTGGCTTCAGCGAGACGTCGGAGCGCATTGCAAACACGTGTTGCGGTCTCGATGGGCAGATCGGAAATGTCTCGCTCGGCTCTCGGCTTCAGGACGACGCGGCGGACCATGGCGTCAACCCCAGCGTTCGCTCGACGGCTTCCAGTGGCACCCATCCTGGTTCGGCCCGAGCCTCGGCCACTGCCGCGGCCTCCTCGGGGGTCTCGGGCTCGTCGTCGTATGGAATGCAGTGCAGTTCGAGCTCGCGCTTGGCAGCCTCGAGCTCCGCGGCAGGCATCGTATCGACCATGCGGTGGAGCTCTTCACGGGAGACGTTCGACATGCTGGCTACCATAGCACCACCCGCCACGGACGTCGGCGTTCCTCCTTCGCCGTGCCACTTTGCGGTCGTCACGTGTCCTCCTCATCGAGAGCAGACAACAACAGCGTCCCCTGCGACGCCTCCCCTTTTGCTGCACGAGCCTTTCGCGGCCCCCTTGGCTTCTTGGCCACCAAAGGAATCCCCTTGTCCACCTTGCCATGCAGTCCCGCGACGACCTCCTCCTGGTGGCGCCGCTGGTTCAGATCGAGTAGCCGCGCCAGCACCTCGTCGCGGACAGCGTCGGGCCAGCGGTACCGGTACGGCTTCTGCTTGTCGCCCCAGGTCGCCTCGTCGATCTCGTAGTCGAGCAAGAAGTCGCAGTCGGTTGCAATGTCGATCCAGCCGTAGCAGTCGAGGACCGCGCGGTCCATGGCAGCGTGCAGCTCCCGGAGCTTGAAGATGTCGGGATCGCACTCGTTGGGGGAGTGGAAGCGGTTGTAGGTCTTGGTCAGGCCCTGGTCGTTGCGGACCATGAGGGCCGCGCGGAAGTCGTAGTAGGTCTGGCC
>CAITRH010000365.1 GCA_903894755.1 uncultured delta proteobacterium | reverse complement strand
GAACGGTGCGGGGGTAGAGGCTGAACTTCTTGATGGTTTGTTCGAGTCGCGAGGGCGTTGTGAGCATGTCACACAGGCGCTCGGTCCGCTTACGCGAGTCTTCGGCGGAGTCCCGGATTCCGGGGCGCAGGCCGATGATGCACTCCGACTGGTACGAAAGTTTGGTGTTCATGGCGAAGTAGATCCCGATGGCTCCGACCACGATGAAGATGAGGGTAGCCATTTTCCAATAAGCAAGTCCCCGACGCACAAGCACCTTGGCGCGGTCGATGCGCTCGCGGGTGGTTGGCTCTGAAAGTTGCTGCCGGAGGTGTTCCAGGTTCCGGGCGATCTCCTCAGCGGAGTGCGGCCTGTCTGCTGGTTTGGGTGACACCAAAGAGTCCACCAGCTTGCCAAGGCTTGGGGGGACCTCCGGTGCAACAGTACAAACGGACAGTGGGCTCACACGCCCGTCGATCACTTCGGCTTTGACGCCTGGCAAGTGGTCCATCCGGGCAGCCGCGACCGCGGGAAGTGCCCCAGTAAGGCACTCGTAGAGCGTTGCCCCGAGCGAATAGATGTCGCTCGAAGCGCCGGCGGGGCTGAGCGACTGGACACACACCGGGTCTTGGTAGCCAGGAGTGCCACTGACGACGTGGGAAGTCGCTCGGAACAAGCCTTGTTCCCAGGTTTCGACAGTGCCAAGATGGCTGGACATGGTTTCGAATGCGAGCCCGTCCACAATGGCGATCCGAGGAGCTCGCATCGCGGGGCTTCCGGAACCACCGATTGTTTCCGAGTCTTTGTGGTGCTTGATGGAGGCGAGACCAAAGTCGATCAACTTGTAGACACCGTGGCTTTCCATGATGTTGCCAGGCTTGATGTCGCGATGGACAAGGCCAGCCTTGTGCACAGCCACCAGGGCCGATGCCATGGCGCTTGCCACCTCGAGGACATCGGCGACAGGAAGTTTGTACCCTTCGTCGCGTCTCAGTCTGAGCTTCTGATCGAGCGCGGTGCCATCCAGGTATTCCATGACCAAGCCAACGATGCCGTCGTGCGCTGGGTCGTAGGCAATGGAATGGAACCGTACCACGTTGGGGTGTTCGACCCGGCAGATGGCGCGTGCTTCTTCTAGAATTCGCTGGCTCTCGCTGTTGGAGACGTGGGAGCCGGAGCCTAGAGAGCCATCGCTGGCAAGGCCGAAGAGTTTGATGGCGACGGTGCGGAGCTCGGTGGTGCCGTGCACTTCTTTGGCAAGCCAAACGGGGGCAAAGCCACCTTTGCCGAGCTGCTTGATCAGAACGAATGCACCGAATTTTCGCGACCCATCGGGCTGGTCGAGAAGGTCTTGAAGCGGGAGCATGGCGGCTACACGTAGCGCACTTGCGGGGCTAGTAGGGAAGTGACTTCCACGTCCGTCTTTGTTATTTGTATGCCCCAATGCCCGTGCAAGCCCAACCCGACAACCGAACCGCGACCCCCGTCCTGCTCAACATGATTGAGGTGGAAACCCGGTGGGGCTACCGCTCGTTCGAGCTCTATGCTGGGGATCTCCTCGAACTCCCCGAGCCCGTCGATATCCTGGTCGTGTCGGCGTACTCCGCCGATCTGCGACGGCTTCGGGGTGACCCGACCATCTACGCAGCAGTAGCGCACACCCTGGTGGGAGCCATGTACACTAGATGCGGTATCGACGTCGCCCGGCTAGGAAGCAAGCCATCCATGGACTTGAGGTCCGCGCTGGGGAGCTGGGTGTCGGAACGTATCGACACGCCACAGGCACACCGCGTCTTGTGCGTGGAGGATATTGGACTTGCTCTCGGGAATGAGGTCGCGTTCGACAACGTATTCGCAGCGCTGGCTCTCCTCGAGGCCAAAGGGTTCGAAGTGAACACTCTTGCGCTCCCACTGCTCGGGGCTGGTGGCGCGCACCAGGACGCCGCG
>CAITRH010000364.1 GCA_903894755.1 uncultured delta proteobacterium | reverse complement strand
GGCAAGGAGGCGGGCAAGAAGAAGAAGGCTCCCGTGGCGAAGAGGAAGGCTGCGCCCCGGAAGGCGAAACCGCAGGTCAGGTTGGGGTTCGATGAGGAGGAGGACGGGTGAGATGGGGGGCTCGGGAGTTGTACGGGCTGCGCGAGGAGTTCACTGGTCGTATGTGGTCCATCGACCTCTCGACTGTGGTCAAGGTCCGATGGCTAGCCCCCCACTGCGACGCACATCCGCGGCTCCTAAAAACACCGGCCCTTCCACCCCTATCGAGGGCGCATCGGCAAGATGGTCCCTTTCCACTACCTTGTGTCCTCGTCCCTTCAACCCCTCGATCTGCCAGGTCTCGAAACCGCTTGCCTCCACTATAACCGCGTCGGGAAACTGCTGGTGATGCAGTCGCGGCGCTGCCACCGCTTGCCCTAAGCCAAACCCAAAATCCACCCTGTTCGACAAGATCTGCAAGACCGCAGTCGTGATCGTAGGCCCTCCCGCCGCACCAAGTGCCATCACCAGATGCCCAGAACCGTCCAGAACCAACGTCGGCGTCATCGACGACAACATCCGTTTGCCAGGAGCTATGGCGTTGCTGGTCCCCTGCACTAGCCCAAACGCATTGGGCTGACCAGGACGCGCTGCAAAATCATCCATCTCGTTGTTCAACAGAAACCCTGCCCCTGGAACCGTGATGCCAGACCCAAACCAAGCGTTGACTGTCGTGGTCAATGCAACCACATTGCCGTCCGCATCCACAGCAGACAGGTGGGTCGTGTGCTCTCCCTCGGGGGACGAGGCAAGGTCCGTGGAAGGGGTCGATCGGTCCAGTCGGATCGTGGAGCGGGCCTTGGTAGCCCAGGTCGGTGACAGCAGCTCCTGGAGCGGATTGGATACGAAGTCCGGGTCGCCCAACGTGCGGTTTCGAGCCGCGTAGGCGCGTCGCATGGTCTCTGCCAGAAGATGCACATGGACCGCGGAGTGCCATCCAAGAGGGCGAAGCTCATAGCCCTCGAGAATATGCAACATCATTGCAAGCGTAACGCCCCCCGACGACGGGGGGGGCATCGAAAGCACGGTGAGACCACGGTAGGTAAAGGAGAGCGGCGGACGCCACTTGGCTTCGTAGGACTTGAGATCCTCGTGGGTCAGCAAGCCGTTGTGGGCCATCATGTCATTGACCAGGAGGTCTGCGGTGACCCCTTGGTAAAATCCTGTTGGTCCCTGGTCTGAGAGGCGTCGCAATACCGCGGCAAGGGCTGGATTTCGAAGGCGTGTCCCTTCGGCGAGGGGAATGGCATGGGGCAGGTAGAGTGCAGCGGACTCCACGGAACGTTCAAGCAGCGGTTTGGCCTGTTGCAAAACCGTCGCAAGCTCGCTGTTGATCAGGAACCCTTCGTCGGCCAGTCGAATGGCAGGAGCGACGAGCTCGCTCCAAGGCTTTTTGCCTAGACGGCGATGGACCTCGTAGAGGCCAGCCACGGAGCCTGGGACCCCTGCGGAGCGATGTCCTGTTGCGGCGTCTTCGGCCCGCGCGAACATTGTGGAAGTGGCCTTGGCGGGAGCTTTTTCACGAAAGTCGAGGGCGTAGGCTTGCCCCTGGACCCGAGCGACGAGGAAGCCTCCGCCTCCGAGGTTTCCGGCTTGGGGGTAAACGACAGCGAGGGCGAGCGCGGTGGCTACGGCGGCGTCGACGGCATTGCCACCCCGAGCCAAGATGGCGCGTCCTACCTCGCTGCCGAGGGCGGCGTCGGAGGCGATCATGCCGCGTGGGCTGCGGGCTTCGGGGGCGGTCGGGTGGGGCCAAACGGCGGGGAACGCAGCGACTGTTGACGCAGGAGCGGCAGGCTGACGCGGGGGGACACAGCTAAGGAAAACAACGAGGAGTCCGAGGGCACGGCGCATGGGACGGACGATTTACACGGAATGGCTTGAACCTCCACGGCTCGGATCGATAGCATCGTCGGAAGTCAGGGATGGCGGCGGTCTTTAGGCGAGGATTAGGCAATATGCGCAAGCGAAGTCGGTGTGTTCATGCGGTGTACGTCGCTTCGGCGACATTGGTGGCGTGTGCGAGCTCCGGTAGCGACAACCCGAGCGCGGACGGTGGGGCGAACGACAGCGGGTATGTCCCGGTTCCGGGGTGTGTGGCTACGAAGCCGTTCGATGAGGACCCTATCGATCCGGAGTTTCTCGATGAGAACTGCGACGGGTCCGACGGAGTGCTTCACAAGTGCATCTTCGTTGCGGCCGATGGGGACGACGCCAACGATGGGGCGCGTCTAGCACCGGTAAAGACGATCACCCAGGGGATCACGAAGGCGCGTGACCAGGGCAAGAGTCTGTGCCTGGCAGCAGAGACGTTTTCGGGAACGGTTGCGATGATAGGAGGGGTCAGCGTGTACGGCGGGTTCAACGAGAAGGCGCCGTTTGCGTTCCATCGTGAGAAGGGGGCCGAGACGATCCTTACCAACGCTGGGACCGTGGTGGCAGCTACGGCGATCAACACTGAGACGCACCTCGAGGGGGTGAGTCTGCGCGCTCGAACCCCGACGCAGGCTGGCGAAGGGGCCTACGGAGTCCGTCTCAGCGGAGGGACCGCGCCTTTTGTCGTGCGTTACAATGTGATAGCGGTCGGTGACGGCCAGGCGGGGGCCGCAGGCACGAAGGGGGATGACGGGAGCGCCGGCATCAACGGCAACGACGGGAGCGTAGGCGAGGCGGGATGCGCAACGCCTGCGGGACGTCCAGGAGCGCTTGGTGTCGAGTCGACCTGCGCCGCGGGGTTCAGCGGGGACGGTGGACGAGGGGGCAACGACGACGAAAACGGCGTTAGCGGGACAACCCTGACTGGGGGAGGCACGGGAGGCGCAGGCGGGTCAAAAGGGAGCACCACAACGTTGATCTGTACGCCCAAGACGGACGGCGGCGACGGTGCACCGGGACAACCTCCGGCCCAAGCGGGCACCACGGGGAGCGATGCAGCGAAGGGGACGGAGCGAGGAGCGCTTGACAGTGTGGGGCGCTTTGTTGGCCTATCGGGGCCAAAGGGGGGCGACGGTGGTCCTGGCGCCAATGGCGGGGGGGGCGGTGGAGCCGGAGGTCGAGGCCCCTTGAGGACCACGTGCAACACGTCGGACTGCGCGCCTGGCGGCGGCTCGGGCGGCACTGGCGGCTGCGGCGGCAAGCCTGGGACTGGGGGGACCGCGGGTGGAGCGAGCATTGGCATCGCTGTCTTCGCGGGGAAACTGACTGCGTCGGCCAATGTCATCACCACGGGTCGTGGCGGAACGGGAGGGGCGGCGGGAGCCGGTGGCTCGGGAGGGGCTCCTGGCATTGGCGGTGCGGGCAGACCCAAACCAACCAATGCGTGGACCGGTGCAAGTGGAAAAGGGGGGGACGGTGCTCCTGGTGGAACCGGCGGTGCGGGGGCAGGAGGAGCTGGGGGGCCGAGTGCGTGTGTGGTCCTTACGGCATCCGTGGAGGCTCCGGAGGTGGAGACTGCGAACACCTGCACGATGGGAACAGGCGGTACGGGTGGAGCAGGTGGGGTGACTGCCAACAAGGGAGCCGACGGGGAGCGTGGGAAGGTACTGAAGTTTTGACCACGGAGTCTCGTTTGGATCGAGACGGCCGCGAGGCATCGGTTCCTCAGCTTAGCAACGGCCCGGTAAGTCACGGGGTCCCTCATGCCCACGTGACCCTTTAAGCTCCGCGATCACCCCCTACCCAGGGTTACCCACCCTGGGCTGTTCTGACTCGCCCCTTCGGGGCTGCCAATCAACGCATGTCGTCATCATTGCGTAAGTAAGGGGAACCTGCTGGAGAGGATCCCGTGCGTTGATTGGCCTCGGCCCCCCATCTTCGACCTCCTCGAAAAACGCCGGTGCGTCAGTCGCTAGGGGAGACATCCCGTACTGCCGCAAGCCAATGCGTCCTACGTGCAGCCCAGTCGTCTGCCGGGGGACGATCCCGGCGGACCAACACCACACACGGATGGTTCCCCCAGGTGGGAACACGCCAGATCTCCCGGTAGTCGTCGTTAAAGCGTGGGTCGCCCAATACCGCGCGCTGAGAAGGAGAGAACGCCTCCCCGCTCCGTCGATCTAGCACCACAATCACTGCAACAGGACGCACCGCGAAAAACACCGACGACGCTCGCGCACGCGCCGCACGGTCGTCAGGTGCAAACTGGACCCGTCCAGCCTCCCGGTCCACTAACCCAAACCCATCGAGAAACCCAACGTCGTGCATCACATACGGAAGTTGTCCCATGTCCACATGGGCCACCGTGTCCCCAGGATGCACATAGGGAGCTAGCGCGTCGAGCAGGTGCGTGGGCATCCAGTCGAGCGGGTACGGAGTCCGAAATAGCCCCGCAGGCGGGAGTCCATGGCTCACCCGTCGGTCCAGCGGCTCGAGATGGCGCCACCGTTGGTCGAGGGCCCGATCGGTACTCCATGCTCCTTCGAGCGCCAGTACAACCAGCACATAGGAGAGCTGCGGCCAACCTGCAAACGTCACAGCAAGCGCTGCAAGTGGAAGCGCCGGGACCAGCAGCCGCCGATTGGGCATCCAGTCGCCCCCCGCTGCAAGCGCAAAGACCACGACCCCTGCCAACAACGCCAAAGCTAACGCAGTTTCCCGACGAACTGGACGCCGCACGAGCGGCACGAGCAGCGCTAACAGAAACAACACCGGACGACGTGCTAAGGCGCTTCCAACGTATCCTAGACCGGTGAAGTCTCGTCCATCGGTGGCGCCCATCTTGGCAAAGAACGTGTTGGGAAGGACCTCGTGGAAATACCCAACACGCAGCGCGGTCAGGACCACCAGAGGCGCAAACGCGTACGTCAGCACGCGCAGCACGCGCACTTCCCGGGAGTGAAGCAGCAGTACACCAGCACCTAGAACCGTGAGAAGAGGCCCCTCGGGACGAACCCAGGGGAGTATCCCTAGGGCAAACGCCACACGCTCCGTGCTCGATCCTGCTGCCATGGCGACACAACCCACGCAGGCAAGAGCAAAGAGAGGCGTGTCCATTCCAGAAATTCCCCAGAGCGCAAGATCCGAGTCCAGGGCCAGTGCGCACGCAGGCAATGCTGCTGCCAGAGGGACCTTCGGCATCGAACGGCGCACCGCCAAGGCCGCAGCAAACGGGATCGCTGCCAGCACCAGCAGACCAAGTCCTTTAGCCGCTGCTACTCCCTGAACGCCTAGGCTCCAGAACACGCTTAGGAGGAGAGTCCAGAGTGGGCTCGAGAACCCTTCCACGCGAACGCCAGGCGAGAATGCGACCTCGTGACGCTTGGCGAGGTTTCTCGCATAACGCAGGTAGATAAAGAGGTCATCGACGGTCTCCCGTTCGACCAGGAGAGCGCGGTAGACGAGCACGGCCGCTGCAAGAGCAACGAGACCCCACGAAAGACCAATCTTGAGACGCGGCGTGATCAACCGCTCGCCTATAGTGACGAACTCGAGCCGCGGCGATATACGAGGTTCCTCATGGTGTCGCCTGTCCGCCTCTACAACACGCTTTCGCAGAGCCTCGAGCCCCTCGAGCCCCTCGAACCTGGTCATGTCCGCATCTACCTGTGCGGCCTGACCACCTACGACCACGCGCATCTAGGCCACGCTCGAACCAACTCCACGTTCGACGTGCTCGTGCGGTTCCTTCGTGCCCGCGGATTGCGCGTCACCTTCGTACGCAATGTCACCGATGTGGATGACAAGATCCTCCATCGCGCAGCCGAGCTCTGCGAAGACCCGCTCACGTTTTCGGCCCGCATGGCCCACGTCAACGATGGCGAGCTGAAATGCGTGGGCTGCCTGGTGCCGGACCACGAGCCACGCGTCTCTGGCCATCTCGACGACATCGTGCGGCTCATTGAAGCCCTCATCGCACGCGACGCGGCCTATGTGGTCGACACGGGCGACGTGTACTTCGCGGTCCGCGGCTTTGCGGAGTACGGCAAGCTTTCGCACCGCAACCTGGACGACCTGCGCGTGGGGGCGCGGGTCGAGGCCGACGACCGCAAACGGGACCCGCTCGACTTCGCGCTGTGGAAGGCGTCAGGAGACCAGACCTGGGGATGGCCGAGTCCATGGGGACGGGGCCGTCCTGGCTGGCACATCGAGTGTTCCGCGATGGCGGCTCGCTACTTGGGGGAGCACTTCGATATCCACGGTGGCGGGATGGATCTCATTTTCCCGCACCACGAAAACGAGATCGCCCAGAGCGAAGCGGTCTGGGGAGCCCCCTTTGCAAAGCTCTGGATGCATGCGGGTTTCCTCAATGTGGACACCGAGAAGATGAGCAAGTCCCTCGGCAACTTCGTGACTATCCGCGACGTACTGGCGACCAACGACCCGGAGGCCATTCGCTACTTCTTTCTGGGAGCTCATTACCGGGGGCCGATCGACTTTGACGTGGAGCGACGGGGCGAGCGGGTGGTGTTCCCAGGGCTCGACGAGGCCGAGGCGCGCGTCGACTACCTTTATGGCGCCTGCGACGCGCTCACACGGATTGCGGGGAACGCGGAACCGGAGGTCAGCGACGTGATTCCCGGGGTGGCCTCGGTGATACGGAACGCGGAAGCGCGGGTACTTTCGGCACTCGCCAAGGATCTCAACACGCCAGTGGCGCTTGCGGTGCTTGGCGACCTCGCGAAGGCTGCCAACGAGCTGGCGTTGCAGGTAGGCAAGCTGAAAAAGGATCCCAAACGGTACGAAGGCGCGGTGCGTCTTGCTGCAGCGGGTCTCGAGGTGTTCCGGCGGTGCACGACGCCACTCGGGTTGATGCAGGTTGCCTCCGATGTGTACGTGGCCCGCACGAGGGGACGGAGGCTTGCGCAGCGGGGGCTCGACGCGGCCAGTATCGACGCCAAGGTCGAAGAGCGGACCCGCGCACGTACGCAGAAGGACTTTGCCCGCAGCGACGCGATCCGCGCCGAGCTCACTGGCCTTGGAGTGGAGCTTCTTGATTTTGGTGGCGTCACGGGTTGGAAGATCCCGCTTTGAGGTACTCCCCCGGCTGCGCTCACCTCGCAGCCTCCAACCCGCTAGCCCCCTCGCACTGCCATGAAACTCCCCTGGCAGTCCTGAAGGGCGAAACAAAAAACAGTAACTGATTAGCGCTAAATAGCGGCAAAACGTAGGCCGTTTTGCTATCCTCCCGATCCTATTGGGCCGTAAAGGTGTCTACGAGAACGTCCGGCACCCGATTTTGTCGGGATTTCGGAAGGAGGGAGCCGCTAATCAGTTACTAAAAAACACAACACAAAACAGCGGCGTCCCATGCCCAACAACGGAATGGTGCAGGCAGCTAATCGTGAAACATTTTCAGTCACCCATGAACGGCTCCAGTGAGCCCTCGTGGGCGGCCCCCTCTTGGGGCCTATTCGGTCACCCATGAGCGGCTCCAGTGAGCCCTCGTGGGCGGCCCCCGCTTGGGGCCTATTCGGTCACCCATGAGCGGCGCCAGTGAGCCCTCGTGGGCGGCCCCTCTTGGGGCCTATTCGGTCACCCATGAGCGGCTCCAGTGAGCCCTCGTGGGCGGCCCCCTCTTGGGACCTTTATTGCGTGGCCCCTTCTTGGCTGGGGCCTTCGTTTGCTCTCGGATTCACCCTTCGCGTCGCCCGACTACCGTCGGTCGTTGTCGCGAGGAGTTCCGGAGCACCGGGTTTTCGTGGGCCATCGTCGTCGTCTCCTTCTGTTTGACGTTGGCTTCCACTCCCCCGGGG
>CAITRH010000363.1 GCA_903894755.1 uncultured delta proteobacterium | reverse complement strand
TCCCATGCGGTGGGGTCGACCTCGGTGATGCTGCGCGTACGCAACCTTCGTCTCGCCGAGGGGGCGGGTGGGTTGTCCATAAGAGGACGCGCCATCGACTTTTGGCCCATGAGCCGTCGCGTGGCCTTTGCCTGCTCGCTCAGCACGACCAGCGACGCGGTCCTCGAGGAGCTCGGAAACCGTAACGCCGTCAGCATCGACGACGCTTCCGTGACCGGTTCCGTGGAGCTCGGTTCTGACGGCGTCTGGAACCTGCAAACCGACATAAAGGCGCGCCACACGTTGGAGCTGCGCAAGCTCGTCGCCGACCTTCCCGAGCTCTCGATCGACGCGGGCGAGCTGACGGCGCGCGCCGAAGGGACCTTCGAAGCCTCGCTCGTCGCCGACGCGGCTTTCCATCCCACCAACGCGTTCGACCTCGCGATCCGATGGGCCACGGTGAAGACCACCTTACGAACGGCGAAGGTCACCATCCATGAGCGCGCCATCACGTTGCCTTACGGGACCGAGCTTGCCACTGTGGTTCGCAAGGCATCGTTGTCTGCAGCGGGCTTTGGAGAGGTCGCTGTCGACGTGCGCTGGGACCTTCGCGGCGAGCCCTGTTTGCTCTTTGCCGGAGACCGCTCCGTGTCTCTGCTTTCGCCAGATCTTCGGCAAGGCGAGCTGACGGTCCATGTGGGGCCCGAGGGACGACTCTGGTTTACCGGCGATCGCGAGGGGCTGTATGGCATCCGCTACTTCAACACACTGGTCAATCCAGCGTCGGACCCGGAGCATCTTGTCGAGTTGTTGCGGTCCGAGGATGCCATTGAGCATGTGCTGTCGGCACTCGACCTCTTGTCGCCAAAGCTCGCCGACCGTGTTTCGCGGCTTCGGGACATTGCCCTTGGAGTTCGGACCATTGCGGATCGACTCGGCATCAAGAATCCACGCGACGTGATACCTCGTTCCGCGATGGCACGTTTTGCGTCGCTGGTATTGGCGGGCAACGACAGTCTTGCGGAACGTCTTGCGGTACAGATCCGCAGGGCCACGGAGGCGCAGGGGATCGACGTCATCGAAGTAAAGAATATCCTGCGGAGCGAGCTCGACGAGCTGGACGCCGACTACGAGATCAGCGGGATGGTGCAGTGGCTGTCAGGGATTCTAGCCCCCATCGAGCCGGACACGTCTCTGCGAAAGGCGCGTGCCGTGGTGCCGCTCGACCTGACTCCAGAGTTCCGACAGCGTCTGGTGTCGGTACCATCGGCAGCGGAGATGCACCGGCGTGCGGCGGGGGGCGACGTAGGGCCAGACTTTGCGAGCACGTTGTGTCGTCTGGCAGTGGAGCTTCGCCCTGAGCAGCTCGAGTTTCTGGTGCAGCGGGCGAATCCAAGGTGGGGGACACGACGACTGCTGTGGCTTGGCTATGTCGCTGCGGTCAAGCAACGGGTACGGCGGATTGCGGAGGCGTACGGCGGGGTTGAATACGCATTGCAGGGGCTGATCATCTCGACGTTCCTAGGGGAGGCTGTTGCGGACGGGATCGACTCGGCTACGGTCAGCGATGCAGCATGGGAGGAGGCACCAGGGGGTCGGTCCTGGCCGCCGGCCTGTGCGTTGGGGCCTGACGATGTTGCGACGCTGCTCAAAGCTGGCCTGATGCTTGATGGGCAGGATCGACAGACGCAGATCAACAATCGGATGCTTCTCGAGCTGCTCGAGGTTCGCCCTGCGGACTTTACGTTGCAAGTGCTGGCGAGTCTGGGGCAAGACAATCCGCTGGCGCTGGTCGGGCTGCTCTTTGCGCTACTCGAGCAGGACCAGCATCAGATGCGGCAAGCGATCGACGTAGCGGCGCTTCTCGAGCGCAAGCTAGGTCTGGTGATTCCGCGTCGACGGGACTTCATGGCGGGGGGCAAGCGAGCTCCTGACAGTTACTTCGAGGCACTGTCGCTGGTAGCGGAAGGGATCATGGCGAGGTCCGACTATGTTTTCGCAAGGAAACTGTATTTGCAAGCGGAGCGTCATCCATCCCCTCCGATGCCTCGTCCAGGGGTCTCGTCGGTGGTGCAAGCCGCGCAGGATGCCATTGCAAGGGCTGACGAAGTAGCGGGGGCGGAGTCAACGGAGAAGGCGACCGCGGTCACGTTGTACCGGGAGGCATTCTGTCGCTGTTCCGAGGTACTGACCGAGGACCGCCTAGCGTTTCAGTTGCCTTGGCTGAAGACGTTTTGGCGTCGCAACGAGGAGGCCTTGAAGCTGCTGACGACGGTGCGCAACTACCAGAACGACGTCGACCGGGTACGTCCATGGCTACATGTGCATGCGGGGACCGACTCTTTTGGGGACGAGCAAGGGCTCTTGCTTGCGGTGATTCGGGCGTCGCTCTGGGATCCGGCCGATCGACGCAAGGTGGAAAGCGATCCACTGGTGCGGCTGCTGATCGATCCGGAGCCAGGTCTCTACGACTTCACTGTGGTGAGCTGCATGGGACTGATCACGGAGGGGGCGGCGGGGACCGAGCTAGAGGATGCGTACCGACGGTTGTGGGAGTTGCGTCGAGTGCGTGTGATCCGGGCCGACACGAAGACAGCGATGAGCCTCGAGGACAACGCGGAGCGGGTGATTGAAGCGTTTCGGCAAGCGTCAGGCCCCTTCGGGTACATTGGGTACAGCCAGGGATGCGCCAATGCGCTAGCTGCGGAGAGCCGTCTTTGCGGTGGGACTCCTGAGGAGCAAAAGCTAGTATCGCGGCTGGTGTCGAGGAATCTGCTTTTTAGTGCGTTCAACGGCTCGGCGCACGGCACCATGGGTTCCAAGAAGGTGTTGCGGGCCATGATTGACGGGGAGCGGTTCTTGAAGCACTACCAGACATTGTTTTCATCGGAAGCCGTTGGGGCGTTCCTCAAGGTGGTGAAGGCGGTAGTGGATTCCAAGCCATTTGTGCAAGTGCTGGGTGGGGTGCACTCGGTGAGTCCCGATCGGGCTGCAGCGTTTCACCGGGACATGCAGGTTGTGGCACATGCTCCCACGTCGACGCTACGCGGGGTGGTTGAAGAGCGTTGGCTTGCGGAGGCGTTGGAGCTGACGTTCCATTTGTTGAACCACGCGAGCGGCGGAGCGGAGCATGACACGCAGGTATTGGCGACAGACGCTGTGGGGCATTCGACCCATGTGTTGAACGAGATGACCGCGTTGCTGGAACGTTGCGATATGGGTTCGCTACGGGAGGCGTGCCACCATTGGTCTCCGCTGTTCAAGGAGACGGAGCCACTTGCGACCGAGCGGGATCAGCTGAGGGCAGCGTACGATCTCCCGAAGGACCGACACGTGTTTCCGTGGATTGAGGTTGCGGCGCGGTTTGGGCTGGTACGGAGTCTTTGAGAAGACTGGCTTGCGCGGTGGCAATCTGAAAGGAAAACCCTACGGATTGATCATCGCGCTCACCAACGCCCCGATCGGCCCACGGTCATTGGCCCGGTTCACCTCCCTCTTCAGGAAGCACAGGCTCAAGGTGGGAAAGTAAACCTCCCTCTTCAGGAAGCAAAGGCTCAAGGTGGGAAAGTAAACCTCCCTCTTCAGGAAGCACAGGCTCAAGGTGGGAAAGTAAACCTCCCTCTTCAGGAAGCAAAGGCTCAAGGTGGGGGGCAGCCGCAGAGCCGGCGGCGGCACTGGCTCGAGTTGGGACGGCACACCTTCGGCTTCAGGAGGCAAAAGCTCCGGGTGGGAGGGCACACCTTCGGCTTCAGGAAGCGCAGCCTCAATTT
>CAITRH010000362.1 GCA_903894755.1 uncultured delta proteobacterium | reverse complement strand
CTCCTGGAACAACGCCTACTATCAGAAAGCCTACGAAGACAAGCGCTTTGGCCTCGACCGTGGCTGGTACGAGGATCCCTCGAAGTGGACGACCTTCAACCAGTTCTTTTCGAGGTATCTGACGTCTCCGGATCAAAGGCCCATCGCAAACCCCGATGACGTCAGCGTCGTGGTGGCTCCCGCCGATTCAGTTCCGCAGGGAGTGTGGGACATCGATGCCAACTCGAACCTGGTAAACAAAGCTGGCGCCGTGATCAAGTCCTCCACGGTCTACTCTGTCAAGGACTTGCTGGGCAAGAACAGCGCGTACCAGGATGTCTTTGCCAATGGGGTTCTGACCCACACGTTTTTGGATGTCCATGACTACCACCGGTACCACTTCCCGCTCGCAGGGACCGTCAAGGAAATCAACATCATTGCCCAGGATGACGCAGTCGGCGGAATCATCACTTGGAGCCCGGAGAAGAAGAAGTACATGCTTGATGCAGCCACACCTGGGTGGCAATTCATCGAGACCCGCGGGTATGTGATCATCCAGACCGTGAACTACGGACTGGTGGCCTTGATCCCGGTGGGGATGTCCCAGGTGTCATCGGTCAACTTCGAGAAGAACGTTCAAGTGGGCGCCAGTTTCAAGAAAGGCGACATGTTGGGGTATTTCCTTTTCGGGGGCTCCGACTATGTGATGCTCTTCCAGAAAGACGCGGGCTTCAAGCTCACGGCAGTCGGCAATGACACCGATGGATACCAACACGTTCTCATGGGCGCCGCCTTCGGTGCACTCACCGGGGCCAAATAGGTCTTTCCCACCACGTCATTTCCAAAGGATCGGATCCCGCAGACGTGCAAAGTCGGTCCGAGGCGGGGCAAAGTCGGTCCAACGGCTTGCTCAACTTGGACCGCGCTGCGAGAGCCTCCCCCTGAAACGAGGGACTCTCGCAGTCCATCTAAGAGGACACGTAAAGACCACGTGAGTCCACAAACGACAACACGTCCCTCGGAACCAACTCCATGAGCTTCGCTCGATCTCCCGATGCAACCCACGCGCGCACCTCCGTGCTCGAGACCGCAGGAAGCACCGGAGCTCCCACCCCTGCCACCTCCACTCCAACCCGTCCCAAAATCAGCGGCGGTGCAAGACGCGCAATGTCGTCGAACCCGTGCCATCGCGGCGCCTCGAGCAGCAGATCGGCCCCCATCACCAGGCGCAGGTTCCAGTCGGGATGCTCCTGATGAAGAAACTCCAGGGTCCGAAGCGTGCGGCTTTCTCCTCCTAGCGTCTCTTCAACCCTCGATACCGCCACCCGAGGCAGCCACCCCAGCGCAAGCTCGCACATCGTGACCCGGTCCTCGAAAGGGGCCAGGCTCTTGGCAAATGGATGCTGAAACGTCGGCACCACCAGCACCAGGTCCACCGGATGGGTGGTCAACACCACCGTGGTCGCCAAGACATGCGCAAGATGAGGAGGATTGAAACTCCCCCCAAACACCGCAACGTTCACGGGTCCCCCTGAATTCGAAACTTGGACTGCCACGGTGAAGCCATCTTCGTACCATGACCTTGTTCCGTCCCGCCCCGTAACGTCAACTCCGACGTGCAACACCCCCGTCTCGAAACGCGATCGGCGCTAAACCACGCCCATCTCGAAACCCGCCGACCGTCGGACCTAACCCCCGGCGACTTCGCGCTCCTACAAATTCCCCCTCCCCATCGATGGGGAGGGGGACGATGTGAACGATTCGAATCGTGTGGGTGAGGTCCGCGGGGGGAGATTGCGGGGCAACTATTTCCTAGGGAGTGCCTAAATACGCTGCGCGGGCTCCTCGGCCAAAGCCTCGTCTGGCAGAAATGGCGGGTCTCGATCTGGACGTGGTTTATGCTCCCCGCAATGACCGACATCGTTCCGCCGCCAGGACAAACCCATCGCTTCGAACTTTACGGGTTCTGGCGTTCGTCTTCCTCCTACCGTGTCCGCTTTGCCCTTGGCCACAAGGGGCTCGCCGTTCGCACCATCCCGGTCAACCTGCTCAAAGGTGAGCACGTGAGCGCCGAGCACCGGTCGCGACATCCGATGGGACGGGTCCCGTGCCTGCTCGTCGATGGACGTCCCTTCGTCGAGTCGGTGGCCATCATCGAGCTGCTCGACGAGCTCTATCCAACACCGCCTCTTTACCCGAGTGATCCGCTGGCCCGCGCCGACGTTCGAGCGATGGTCGAGACCATCAATTCGAGCACCCAGCCGCTCCAAAACACCGAAGTGCTCACCCGTCTTTCCAAAGACCCTGGAGTCCAAAAGGCGTGGGCCGCCCACTTCATCGCGCGAGGTCTGGGCGCCTTCGAAGCGCTCCTCGAACGCGCCGAGGTGCGTGGCATCGAAGGACCTTTTGCCTACGGTCCCACCCTCACCGCCGCCGACATCTTCCTAGTCCCGCAGGTCTACAACGCCCGACGCTACGGCGTGGACCTCGGTCCCTTCGAACGCGTCATGCGCGCCGAGCATGCCGCCGCCGCCACTCCCGCAGGTCTACGGGCTGCCCCCGAACGTCAGCCCGACGCTCCCCCCAGCGCCTAATTCTCTTGCGACGCGCGTTTCGCACGTTCGCAGCGGCCCTCGCATTCGCCTCCCACGCGATGGCCACCGAGCCGACGCCTGCGCCTCCTCCCGCGTCCTTGGGCACCCCCATCGACGGCGCCCCGTCATCGTCGCCGTCGCCGGATCCCGATCCCTCCACACCGTCGACTGCCACCGAGCTCGCGCCCCTTCGTTACACAGTCGAAGCCATCGAGGTGCGCGGCAACACGACCACCCTCACCCATCTGGTGCTTCGGTATGTCCGGTTTCATCCGGGAGACCCCCTCGACGTCGACGATCGGGAGCTCGAACTCACGCGCTTTCGCCTTCTAGGCACGGGCTTTTTTCGCGATGTGGAGCTGTCGCTCCGTCGTGGCTCTCGACGCGGGTACGTGGTGCTGGTGGTTCATGTCTTCGAGCGCAACACCATCGTGGTGAACGACTTGTGGCTAGGGCTTTCCGCCGATGCGGAGCCCGATGGCAGGGCCCGTCCTCTGACCGCGTATGGGGGCGCTCAGGTGTCCGAGACGAACCTGGGAGGGACCGGGATCACCTTGGGCGGAGCGTTTGCCGTGGCCGATCGGCAGCTGGCCCTACGCACTCGTTTTGCCGACCCGCAGTTTCTACGCACGGCTTACACCGTCGAGGCGCAGCTTCTTTACAACGCCGCCCGGGACTTCTTTGGCAACCGCGACGTGGTGGTCGACGATCCCCAGGGGCAGGACTACGCGGTGCTCCCGTACCGTCGTTTCGGAGGCTCGGTGGGGGCGGGACGAGACCTAGGGATCTCGACGCAGCTTTTTTTGAGCTACCGCCTCGAACGCATCGAAGCGCAGGTGCCGCTTGCGGCGAGCCATCGGAGAGGACCGGACATCGAGCCCATCAACTTTTTTCTATTGCCTGGAGGCTCGGTTCTGTCGGCGCTCCGTGCGACCCTGAGCCACGACACGCGCGACGAGCCGGTGTTGCCGATGCGTGGTCAACACCTGGTGGTGGGGGCGGATCTCTCGAGTGGGGTTCTGGGGAGCGATTATCCCTATGTCAAGCTGCAAGGACGGGTGTCTCATTGGTGGCATCTGTCGTGGGGGCATGTGTTCAGGCTCGAAGGATTCGCGGGCGCCATTTTCGGCACGGCGCCCCTCTTCGAGAAGTTCTACATCGGGGACTTCAGCGATCTTCTTCCCGACCGCGTGCTCGATCTCAACTTCGATCGTCGTCCGCCCCCCAACTTCCTAGACACGGCGATTGTCGAGGTTCGGTACGGCGACTACGCGGCCAGGGTCCAAGGCGAATACCGGGTACCCCTCTACCGAGGGCAGCGTTCCATCTACGGGGTCGACGTGTTTGGCGCACTTGGACTGTACGCAGTGGCCGAGGCGCGGGACTTCATTCTTCACGCGCGCGGGTACAACGGGTTTCGGGCGGTGCCTGTGGACCTGACGTTCAACCTAGGACTGCGCATCGAGACGTCGGCCGGGGCCGCGGTGTTTGGCCTGTCGAATTTCCTGGGGCTCTTACCACTGCGAGGGCCTGGGACACGGTGAAGACGCTCCGTTTGGTCCTTGGGTTTCTGCTGATGGCTCCGGTGGCAAGGGGCGACGTGCCAGCGTCGACGCTTCCAGCGCGTCAGGCCAACTTTGCGTGGGACAAGACGCTATTGCGGGCCAGTTTTTCCTATCGCGACGTGGTGGATGTCGCCATTGCGAGCAAGCTTTCGAGTGGACTTCCCACGGTGGTGGCGATGAGGGCCTATGTACTTCGGGACGGGGAATCGGACCCAGTGGCCTTGGCGGTACGGACCTGCCGGGTGGTGTACGACCTCTGGGATGAAGTGTATCGCGTGAGGCTGACCGAGCCTGGACGGGAGCGGGATACGGCGGCGATCAACTTGGAAGGGGTCTTACGTCTTTGCACCGAGGCTCGTGATTTGGCGGTGGTGGATCGGAGTGTGCTGCGGGTGGGACGGGTGCACTTCTTGGGGGTAATTGTGGATGTCAACCCCATATCGCCGCAGATGCTGGAGCAGATGAGGCGGTGGTTGTCGAGGCCTACGGGGTCTACGGGGATTGCGCCGAGCGACGCGTTGTTTGGGTCGTTTGTGGGGCTGTTTTTGCGTCAGATCGGCACGAGCGACAGGACTCTCAAGTTTCGTACGCAGGGGTTTTTGCCTTAAAATACAACCCAGTCGATGCGGCTCGTGCTCGGGTACGGTCGCGGGATCCCTACTTCGCTGCGTCGCAGAGGTGATCTGCGACAAAAGCTCCCTACCTCGCTGCGTCACAGGGTCGATCTGCGACAAAAGCTCCCTACCTCGCTGCGTCACAGGGTCGATCTGCGACAAAAGCTCCCTACTTCGCTGCGTCACAGGGTGGATCGGAGACAAAAGCTCCCTACTTCGCTGCGTCACAGGGTGG
>CAITRH010000361.1 GCA_903894755.1 uncultured delta proteobacterium | reverse complement strand
TCCCATGTGGAGTCGGACCAGCATCCGGCAGGCCTCTCGGAGGTCCGAGGGCCCAGCGACTGCGGCGCATCTTGGACAGATCCCTGCGGCCTCGCCAACCTTCGCGGGCAAGTGTGCCTGGTGGACCTTCGCCAGGGTTACTCTGTCAGCAGTGGAGCCTCCCAGGATGCTCCAAGGTGGAGTTGCGCGGCCTTTTGCCGAATTAGGTCCGCCAAGCGCGGAATGCGTACCACTTTGATTGACAACACCTCGGGAGAAACAGGGCAAGCTTCGCACGAACTTCTAGCGACCACAAGACGGAAGACTAGGGCCATCACCGTCGGACCGCACCTGAACAGGATGCCAGTAAATGCCTGACACAAGGTCGCAATTCCCATACGTCGTGAAAGGTGCGATGTGACTATGGCCACATTGGCGCACGCCCAGACTTCTGTTTCCCCGGTCAGGCGTCGACAGACATCTTGCTTCTGGTTGCCCGAGCCAATCCCGAACGGGCGCTGGAAGTTGGTGCAGCGACCTGCGATAGTCACCGCTAACGCGTGGTCAGGACCCGGCGATCGAAGCTCTCTAACGCAGTTCTTTTCGGCCTACTTGCTAGCTGTGGTGCGTCGGTGCCGCTGGTATTCGAGGGGCGCCAGCCTGACGGTGTGCTGGTGGAGCCCGAGCCGGCGATCGCGTCGGTGCGGCTTCGTGCGAGCGCTTCATTTGCGTTGACCGCGCTCGTGGAGCCCGTGCGTGACGAGCAGGTGGAGGCCCTGGTGCGTCGTCTCGTCGAGGCGTGCGTGAAGGAGGACATGGAAGGGTTTGCGTCGCAGTTTGCGAGTGACGCGGGCCTGCTGGATCTCAAGGGGGGCGTGGGGACAAAGGCGGCGCTGTTGGACTCATGGCGTCGTCGATTTGCGTCCCTCGACTACACGCGTCTGAAGGGGCTCGTGGTGATCCGTCCAGAGCGGCTTGGTCGTTATGCGCCCGAGGAGATCCCGTGGCGTTTGGGGCAGCTAGAACGGACCGAGTTCGTAGTTGTGGTTCCGTTTGAAGCGCAGCGTGTCGGCACTGAGAAGCTGTTTCCCGAACGGTGGATCCTGGTGCTTCGGCGCGACCCAGGGGGCTTGCGAGTGACCGGGTTGGGTGAGCTGGAGACGCCGTAGGCAGTGGTGTTATGAGACCTTCATGACCCTGTTACGTCTCGGACTCCCCAAGGGGAGCCTTGAAGAAACGACCCTCGGGCTGTTTGCAAAGGCCGGCTACAAGATCCGGATTGACACGCGGTCGTACTATCCGAGCATCGACGACCCTGAGATCGAGTGTATGCTCATCAGGGCCCAGGAGATGGCGCGCTACGTGGGCGAGGGGATCCTCGATGCGGGGCTGACGGGCCACGACTGGATCGAGGAGTCCGGTGCTCGCGTCGTGGAGGTTGCCGAGCTCGTTTACGGCAAGGCTGGACGCAGTCCGCTTCGATGGGTGGTGGCCGTACCTGAAGACTCCTCCATACGGGAACCAAAGGACTTGGAAGGCAAGCGCATCGCCACCGAGGCTGTGGGCATGACCCACCGTTATCTCGAGGCTCACGGCGTGCGAGCGACGGTGGAATTCAGTTGGGGGGCGACGGAAGTCAAACCTCCGCGGCTAGCGGACGCGATCGTCGAGATCACCGAAACGGGCTCGTCGCTGCGGGCCAACAAGCTTCGCATTGTCGACACGGTGTGTGTGACCACGACGCGGTTCATTGCGTATCCTGGGGCCTGGGACGACGTAGCGAAGCGGGCGAAGATCGAGAATCTCGTGCTTCTCCTGCGAAGCGTTCTGGCAGCAGAGCGCAAGGTATGTTTGATGATGAACGTCCCTGCCGCGTCGCTCTCGGCGGTACTGAGCAAGCTCCCCGCGTTGCATCGACCGACGGTGGCGCAGCTAAGCGAAGAGGGCTGGAGCAGCGTCACGACGGTGACCGACGAGCTTATCGTACGCGACCTCATACCTGACCTGCTTCGCGCAGGGGCGGAGGGGATCGTGGAGTTTCCGCTGACCAAAGTGGTCCCCTGACGAGATCGTCGAGTTGTCGAGTTGACAGGCGAGGCGCCCTAGCGTCTGCTCGATCTCAACATGAGCGACGTTCATTCAGTCGAGGGACAGCAGCGGTCACGCACGGGACGACTTGTGGCGTGGGGGGTGACTTTTCTCCTAGTCGAGCTTTTGGCACTTGCGTTTGCGGCGATCATCAACGCGGCGATGGCGGGTCCACTGATGCCTGGCGAAGACAAGTCGGTGCATCTAGCGAGCACGATACGGGGGTTTCTGGTGGCCATAGGGCTTCCCACGGGTCTTGCGCCTCCGTTCATTCCGGTGATTTTGGCGCTCGCCGTGGGGATTCCGCTTCAGCGGCGGGCGATGCGGCTGGTGCATGCGATCGCGCTGAAGGACGACGAAGTGGCGTCGCTTCGGGCCGAGATCGAGTCGATGGGGGCCGAGGCTCGCGACCCGTCGCGCACGGGACGGCTGATTGCGGTGCTCGTGGCGATCGCGATTGTCGAGGTGCTGGTGATCGGTCCTGTGCTGATCACGGGGCTCGGGCCGAATCCGGCTGGCGCGTTGATTGTCCTAGTGTTTGGTTCGGTCGTGGGAGCGTCGCCGGCGTTCCTCTTTGCCCCCATCGGAGCGGCCCTAGCGGCGGCCCTTCCGCTTCAGAGGAAGGCGACGCAGTCGTTGTCGCGGGTGCACATTACGGACGCGGAGCGCGAGTCGCTTCTAAAGGAGATGCACCAGGTGGGGCTCCCGATTCGGAAGCGTCAACGGAGCGACGGGCTGAAGATCGTGGCGGCGTGCGTGGCGGCGTGGGGGGTGATGAGCGCGTTCGTGCTTGTCATCGCGCTAGTGGTTGCGTACGGCATCGAGCGAGGGGGGCTGGGGCCGAATCCCGTGGCGACGCTACTGATACTGATCGTGTCTCCCGTGGGTGCGGCGCCGCCCTTTATCCCGGTCATCGTGGGGTATTTCGTTGGCAAGCCGCTCCATTACGCGACGGTGCAGGCAGACGCAGGGGCGCTTGCGATCACGCCAAAGGATGCCGCCGAGCTCACAGGCGAGCTTGAAAAGACGGCACAGTGGGTTGGACGGATGCAGTCGAAGAAGCGTAACGAGATGCTGATCGCAGGACTCGTCACCTACGTCGTGATGGTGGCGGCGACGCTTGCCATCTACGGGATCGGGGCGGCCTTCGTGCCGATGCTGCGTCAGCCGGGACCAGCGTTTTTTCTTCTTCTCATCCCGCCCATGGTGTGCCTTCCGCCGTTCCTCCCTCTCTTTCTAGGTCTGGCTGCGGGGCTTCCGCTCCGTCGCCGCATGAAGGAAACCGGCCCACTTTTCATGGGCTGACGTGGCATTTGGCGGATGCATTTGGCAGCCGACCAAGAAAGATCGTGTCGAAACCTCCCGCATCGATGTACCTTCACCTGACCGATTCCCGCGGCACGAATTGCGGGGTCGAAAGCTAACAGGGCTCCTCAGCGAGCTTTGAGAACGAGGGCCACGTGGACAGTGATCTGGCGGACGCAGTAGACGGGCTCAAGGCCATCTTCCAGCGGCGGAAGATCCCCTGCACCTTCGGCAAGGCGCCAGCCGACCTTGTCGATGCGCTAAAAAAACAGCTTCGAGTTCCGCCGCGTTTCCGCGGGTTTCTCTTAGCGGCCAACCCGATAAACATTGAGACGGTCACCCCGGTCGAGCGGATCCGGCTTCTCCCCGCGGGAGAGCTCGTCAAAGCTCACGCGGCCAAGATCGCACCGCCCGAAGGGGGACATGCCGACTGGAAGCCGCCGTGGGTCGTGATCGGCGAGAGCTCGCTCTTGGGAGACCCGTATTTCCTCGATGTCTCCAAGCCCGACCCCGAGGGCGACTGCCCGGTCTACACGGCCATGAGCGGGCAAGACCGTTGGAACCCGACCCTTGCGGCGTCGAGCTTCGCTCAGTTCCTGCGGATCCTCGCCATCGGCATGGAGGTCGCCGCCGGCTTTGGCGACGCCATCATGGATGACGAAGACGAGGACAGTTTCCGCGAGGCGCTCGGCCCCAAGGTCAAGATCATCGACGCCGCTGCACTACGCGCGGGGCACTGGAACTGAGTCGTGTTCGACATCGGGTACGCCGAGAGTCGCTTCAGGCCCCCCGAGATCGAACATCGCTACGGGCCTCAGGTGCATCTGCTCGACGACGCGCTCGCATGGACCGAGCTCGCGCAGCTCGGCTCGCCAGAGACCACCCAGCCGCTCCTAGGGCAGCTCGTTGCAGGGCTTTACAGGCACTTAGCCCGTGTGGTTCTCGCCACCGAGCTGCCCCGAGCCCGCGTCGACGTCCCCACTCGCATGAACGCATCGTCGCCTCAAGCCGTGTACCGCGGTGTTGCCCTCGCACGGTCCACCGAAGTCGTGACCGTCGGTATCGCCCGCGCCGGCACCGTGCCGTCGCAGGTGGTCTACGAGCTCCTGAACCAGCTGCTCGACCCCGCGTGTGTCCGTCAGGACCACCTGTTCATGTCACGCGAGACGGATGCCGTTGGCCGCGTCACAGGAGCTAAGTGGCATGACGCGAAGATCGGACGCGAGGTAGCTGGCAGGATCCTGCTTTTCCCCGACCCCATGGGGGCAACCGGGTCCTCCATAGCGAGCGCACTCACGCACTACAAAACGCGACTGGACGGGGTCCCTGCGCGCTGCATCGCTCTGCATCTGATGGTGACGCCGGAGTACCTCCGTCGCGTGCTTCTGGAGCACCCCGACGTCGTCGTCTACGCGCTTCGCATCGACCGCGGGCTAAGTCCCGGCGAGGTCCTTCAGACCGTGCCGGGAACCCACTGGGAAAAAGAGCGAGGGCTCGACGACCACCAGTACATCATCCCGGGCGCAGGCGGGGTGGGCGAGATTCTGAACAACGCGTGGGTGTAAGACCCACCTCGCCGACCGTCGGACCTCACCCCCCCGCGACTTCGCGCTCCTACAAATTCCCCCTCCCCATCGATGGGGAGGGGGACGATGTGAACGCTCCGAATCGTGTGGGGGTGAGGTCCGCGGGTGCCTAAAACCCCTCGCTCAGCGCACAAGAACCCTGCTCAGGACCAACGCCAGGATCACCCCAAGCACCAGAAACGTTGCAGCCACTCCCACGAGCAGCGCGATGTTCGTCTTCGGCACCCCCGCGGCAACGAGCGCTCGAGAGCTCGCGGGTGGCGCAGGGTTTGGTTGCGATAACGGCATCTTGCCCGACTGGGGTTGACCTTTCGCCGCCGCCAACACCCTTTCGACACTGATGGCCCCTCCCGGCACCGTCTTCGCGTCCACCCGCAACAACAGGTGCGCAGGGAGCTCTTGAGCCCCCTGGAGCACCGCCTGCATCGCCGACGCAAAGTGGACCGCCTCGGTGAAGCGATCTTCTGGACGCTTCGCGAGCGCTCGGTGGATCACCTCCTCGAGGAGCGGCGGAAACGCCAGCCCCGGCACGCGCTGGTTCAGCAAGATCGGCTTGCCGACCACGTGGAGCTGTATGTAGTCCATCGCCGACTTCGCCTCGAACGGAAGCTTGCCCGTGAGCACTTCGTACAGAATCACCGCCAACGAGTAGATGTCGCTTGCCGGCGTGAGCGGCTTGCCCTGCGCCTGCTCGGGACTCATGAACTCGGGAGTCCCAAACACCATCCCCTCTTGCGTCAGGATCACCGAGCCGGGACGCATCTGGCGTTCGCCGACTTTGGCAAGCCCGTAATCGAGGACCTTCGGGTAGTCTTTGACGCCCCCGGACTGCGCCAGAAAGATGTTCTCCGGCTTCAGATCGCGGTGGATGATCCCTGCCTTGTGTGCTTCGTCGAGGGCCCCAGAGACGGCGATGAGAATGGGAAGCGCTCGCTGGACTGGAAAAGGTCCCTCGGCCTTGACAGTCTGGTTCAGGTTTTTCCCCTCGAGAAACTCCATCACGATGTAGAGCGAGCCATCGTCAAGCTGGCCGTGCGTAAAGATCTTGACTGTGTTGGGGTGCGTGAGCTGGCTCATCGCCCGCGCCTCACGGCTAAAGCGAGAGACCAGGTCTTTACGGTTGGCAAGCTTCGGATGGAGGATCTTGACCGCCACCATCCGGTTTAGCTGGGGCTCCAGCGCTCGGTACACCGTCCCCATCCCTCCAGAGCCTATCTTCTGGAGGATCTGGAACTTCCCATTGTCAATATCCCGACCGATGAACGGGTCCAGGGGGCGCATGACCGTGAGTGCTAACACGGTTTCGTGATTCTCCGCTCGCTGCTTCTGGAGGAGGCCCAGTTTGCCCACGGCTTCTCCCTGCGCCCCATGAACTTCGCCGCTGGCTCCCAAGATACCGACGCCCTCGACGCTTTCATGGACGCGTCAGGAATCTCCGCTCCCCTTCACTTGGTGCGTCAGGTGCACAGTGCACGGGTAGTTCACGCGGACCTTACGACGTCGGTGAGCGACGAAGAGGCGGACGGTGTCTGGACTCGGTTCGGGTCGGTGGGGGTGCGCGTGGCCGATTGTGCGGCGGTGCTCTTAGGTGACGAGGCTACGGGGGTTGCCATTGCGGTGCATGCGGGATGGCGCGGGGTGGTTGCGGGGGTGGTTCGTGAGGGCATCGAGGCGGCCGGTGTCTCGGCGTCGTCGCTCGTTGCCGCCATCGGGCCGTGCATCGGGCCTTGCTGCTTCGAGGTGGGACTCGATGTGGCCGAGGCCATCGCGGACTCGAGCCGTTGCGGCGTGGTGGTGCGCAAGGACAAAGGCCGCGCCTGGGTCGACCTGCGTCTCGCGGTTCGGACGCAACTCGAAGCGCTTGGAGTCGCGCGGGTCGACGAGGTCGGGGGCTGCACCCGGTGCGACGCGGCGAGATTTCACTCGTTCCGACGGGACGGAGCGCGCGCGGGACGGATGTTATGCGCCATCTCGTCCCGGGCGATGGTCCAAACTCGGGTGCCGTGAGGCGTCGCCCCGCTCATTCAACCCGCTGCGCTCAGCATCCCCGCACACAACGCGCTCGAAAGCTCCGCAAACCGCGTGCGGTCGAAGCCAGCTCCACTGGTCATCCAGTCTTGGTGGGGATCGGTCTTCCCAGGACTGTCAAAGTGCCCCAACACGTCGAGATGGTCCGCATGACCCGCCCAAGCGAGATGCCCCCAGAGCTGCGACCGCATCGGTACAACCCCATCGTTGGCGCCAGGCGCGGGGGTCTCTCCAAACACCTTCACAAGCGCAGCTTCCGTCGCCGGATCGATCAGGTGCGAAGCGCACGGATACGCCGTGTCGTAACGCGCGGTCAGCGTGCGAAGCGCAGCAAACACGACTCCAGATAAGGCCCTCCTGGGATCGAGCGCCGCTCGCCACACCCGCGCCGGCGACGGGACTGGCGCCAACGCCGCTGTGCATTGGTAATAGACCTTGGGACGGTCCTCGACTCCAGCTTGGAAAAGATCCATCGCCTCCGGGGTAAGCTGGATCACGGCCCCCTGATCCTGCACAATCGAGTTGAGGTACGTACGCACTTCGCGGCTTTGCGCGTCGTCCAGCACTCGCAAAAGGCTCTCGGTCGCGCGGTCTAGAAGGCGAATGTCGAGTCCCACCAACCGATCGGCCCCCCCTGCCACGGCCACCAGCATGCTTGCCGCAGCAAGTGGAGGAGACCCCACAGTCAGCGCGATCACCGTGAACGCGCTCAATGCGTGCAGCAGCCGTTGGCCACTGACCGTGGCAAAAAAGGCGGCAAGTGGAGTCCCAAAGTGCGGCGTCGCCAATGTCGATACGCTTCGCAACCTGGGAAGCCATGTCAGCGTCGCTGGATCAACAGGAAGCGTGGCGCTGGGGGAAGCCACCAACCGTACATCGAGCCCTCCTGTCGAATGTCCCACTAGATGAATGGGGCCAGCGTCATCGCCCGCCGTGCGCGAGACCAGCTCGCACAAACAGGACGCACGCCGGCGAATGGACGCAGTCGGGGGGACATCGACCACCCAGGCTTTGATTTCCTGACCCTGTTGGCGAAACTGCTCTGCGAACGCTCGCTCCAGATGCCCAAAGTAGTCGAAAGACGCCAGACGCCCAAACCCAAACAGCCCCGGCGAAAAGTACACGCGATGGATCATTGTTGTCCTCACACCTCAGGTAAGACGTCTCGAGATAATGGTACGCACTTCTGAAAAAGCCTGCATGGCGTAGCGAATTCCTTCCCGTCCCAGCCCCGACTCCTTCACTCCACCGTAGGGGAGATGATCGGCTCGGAACATCGGTACTTCGTTGAAAAGAAGCCCCCCCACATCAAGTTCCTCCATGGCCAACTGCTGCCTCCCAATGTCCCTGGTGAACACCCCCGCCTGGAGCCCATACCGGGAACTATTGACCGCTTCAATCGCCTCGTCGAAACTGTCGTAGGGCTCGACCACTACCACAGGACCAAACACCTCCTCACATGCTACCCGTGAGTCCCGAGGGACCCCTGTCAGCACCGTTGGCGAAAGCACGTTGCCTTTGTACTCCCCAGCCGCGTCGCCCCCCAGCACCACACGTGCGCCGCCCATCTTGGCCTCGTCGATCCAGGAGCGTACCCGCTCGACTGCAGCCGCGTCGATCAGTGGCCCCACCACTGTGCTTGCGTCATGCGGATCCCCCACTCCAAGACGACGCGTGTGGTCCGTCAGCAGGTCTAGGAAACCGGCAAAAACCCTGCGCTCCACAAACACCCGCTGCACCGATATGCACACCTGGCCCGCATACGCAAAGGCTCCGAATGCACACCTCGAGGCTGCATGCCCAAGGTCAGCGTCGCCATGGACAATCACCGCCGCGTTTCCTCCAAGCTCCAAGACAACGTGCTTTCTGCCAGCCCGCGCCCGCAAGCTCCATCCCGCAGTCTGACCGCCGGTAAAGCTTAGGGTGACCATACGAGGATCCTCAATCGCTCGGGCCACTACGTCATTGCTCGCAGATACCACCTGCAGCGCCGCTGGGGGAACGGGCTCGGGGAGTCCCTGCAGCGCCTCTTGGAAAACCTCGGCGAGAAGCTCGGCTGCCCCAGGGCCTTGAGGCGCGGGCTTGACCAGCACGGGCGCTCCTACGGCAAGTGCGGGTGCCACCTTGTGCGCCACCAAGTTGAGAGGAAAGTTGAACGGCGTGATCGCAAGGACCGGCCCACGCGCCACAAGAAGCGCCAAGGCTGGCAAGAAATCCCGTCCCGAGGGTTCGATGTCCACAGGAACGAGCTCTCCTCCAAAGCGCTTGGCTTCTTCTGCAGCGGTCGTGAAGGTCAACACGGCTCGCGCTATCTCCACCTCGGCAAGCTTGCGCGGCTTGCCAACCTCCTCGACAATGCGTGAGACAAAGTGCTCACGACGCGCAGCGATCCCCGTCGCCATGGACGCCAAAAGGACACTGCGTGTGTGCCGGCTCACCCGTCGCAACGGCCGAAAGGCTTGGGACGCTGCTTCCAATGCGTCTTGCATGTCGCGTTCCGATGCAAGTTCGCACGTGGCCACGGGGCTGTTGTCCCAGGGGGAGATGAGCGTATGACGCTCCGAGGCGGTGCGCCAGCTTCCATCGATCCAAAGGCGTCGTGTGTTCATGCGGTCATTTCCGATCAGCGACCACGATGGCCTGAACCCAGAAGTCCTTGGGGCCAAAGTCGTAGGAGCACAGTTGAAATCCTGCAGGCTCGAGGATCTCCCGAGCCTCATTTTTCGAGTGAACCAGGGAGACTTCGTGCGGATGCAGGCGAACCTCCTTCTGGAGCACGTCGTTCAGCACCCAGTGGATCGAGTCGAGCACCCGTACACTCGTGGCATAAGCGTGCGGCCAAAACAGTAACAGCTTGCCCCCCGGTCGGATCACGCGGTGCAGTTCGGCAAAAATGCGCGCCAGTTCCTCTCTGCTAAAATGCTCCACTACCCCCAGATTGTAGGCCCCATCAAAGACCCCGTCCTCGAAGGGAAGGGCAAAAATGCTGGCATGACGCACCTCGTGAGCGTGCGGATTCTCCTGTGCGTAAAGCCGTAGCGCCGACAGCGAGATGTCGACCGCAGTGATCGACAGGTGATCGTGCAGACCGACATCCACCTGGCCGCTTCCACAGCCCGCGTGCAGAAGGCGCGCCCCTCGGGCAAACTCACGACGCATCGCGTGTTCCAAGCGACGCCGGATCACCAGGTTGCGATAGATCGCTGCGATGGTCTCGTAGGCAAGGGCTTTCTTTTCTGACTTCTTGTCCCAGTATTCGTCCCAGCCCTGCGTGTCCACCAGCGTTGGATCCACCTGACCGACCGGCTTCGGCAGCACGAACTGAGCGGGATTGGTCTTGGTAGCTGCATATAGGCTCACGAGCTGTCCGACACTGCGCTGCACCTCGCGCAGGCTCATCTTCGAGTGCCCATAGGTGCGGGCGGGAAGCCGTATGGGGACATCGAGGATACCCAGCCCGTTCTGATGAAGGATAAACAGGCTCTGGAAGAAGAACGCGTAGCCATGGGCCGTCACAAGCTCGAAAATGCCTCGAGGGATACGGCGTAGGTCGTACACCCGAAAGGCACCGGTGGCATCGTTGCCTATACCAAGTAGGTTTTCCGTAAGAAAATGGCCAAGCCTTGTGAGCGACTTGCGAAAGACGCTCCATCCTGGAAGGCTATCCTGTTCGAGATAGCGGGACGCCACAGTGACCTCAGCGCCCGCGGACCTCTCGAGCATCATTGGAATGTCCCGAGGCGAGTGGGTGAAGTCGCAATCAAGGGTGACCAGCTTGTCGTACCCATGGTCGTAGGCGTAGGCGATGCCGTCCAAGTGGGCGCTGCCGATGCCGCGGACGCCAGTGCGATGGATGACCCGAAGGCGAGGGTATATCCTGGAAAGCTCGTCGAGCAGCGCCCCGGTGCCATCGGGTGAGTTGTCGTCGAGAACCACCAGGTCCGCGTCGAGCCCGAGAGCGTCGAGCTCCTTGCACATGGGGCCGACGTTGTCGCCCTCGTTGTAAGTAGGGATGAAAATCAGTGTTTTTGCCACGGCCGCCTAGTCTCGTGCTCTTGCGAGCTGGAAAGAGAGTTTCCAGTCCTCTAGCCTATCTTCACCGTTCGTGGGAAACGGAAACCACAAGCTCCGCTTCGACCAGCGTCCGCACCATGTCGCGGAACCCCAGCGACGGGGCCCAGCCGGTCGCCTCCCGCAGTTTTGTGCTGTCCCCCACACGAGGCGTGCCCGAAACCACCAAGGACCGATCCTCCTCTACATGATCCTGCCAGTCGAGGCCGACCACCTCGAACGCCGCCTCGACAAACTCCCGTACCGTGTGCGCCTCGCCCGTCGCAATCACGAAGTCGTCGGCAGTCGGAACCTCGAGAATGCGCATCATCGCATCCACGTAATCCGGGGCATATCCCCAGTCGACCTCCGCAGACAGGTCGCCTAGGCGAAATCGAAACGGCTTTCCTTGTTGCTTTTCGCGTAGCGCCTTCACCGCACCTAGGACTATCTTCTTGGTGACAAACACCGGTTTCCGCAGCGGGGACTCGTGGTTGTACAGAATTCCACTGCAGACAAACAGCCCGCGCTGGGCTCGGTATAGGTGTCCTGTAAATACGCCTGCAGCTTTGCTGATCCCATATGCGCAGCGCGGCTCGACGGGGTGAAGCTCGTTCTGCGGACGCGTCTGCACCCTGCCGAAGATTCGCGACGACGCTGCGTAAAACACCCGCGCTCCAGGCATATGATGCACCAGCGCTTCGAGCAGCTTGACATAACTAGAGACATGGACTCGCATGCTTTCCGCAAACAATGTTGGCCATGGTTCGTCCGCATCTTCCGAAGAGCCATGGTACGCTGCCAGGTAAAAAACCCGCTCCGGCCGCTCTTGCGCGACAAATGCTTCGACCTGCGAGGAGTCCGCAACGTCGAACGGACTGAAAGAGCTGCCGTCCACTACCCCCTTGTCAATGCCAACGACCGTGTGTCCGTCGCGCTGGGCGCGTTCGACAAGGAGGGTTCCATCTTGCCCACGGCATCCAACCACTAGAAAACGCATGGCCTACAGTCCTGAAACGAATTCGAGGTTGGGAAGGGGGAAAAGGAGTTTGCCTCCCTTGCGGGTGAACGGGGCGAGGCGGCGTGTGAGGTTTGCTCGGAAATGCCAGGGGAGTACCAGTAAGGCGTACGGATTCTCCGCGAGCACGTCGGCCTCCCGCACAATGGGGATCAGCGAGCCAGGGGTGAACGAGCCAAACTTGTCTTCGTTGACTTCTCCAATGGCTGGGAGGTCCAGCTCGCCAAGGCCGCAGTATTGCAGGATCACGTTTCCTTTGGTGGAGGCGCCCAGCCCCAACACAAGACGTCCTCGAGAGGAGCAGCGCGCGAGCTCGGTCCGCAGGTCGTCTCGGTGTTGTTCGGCGTCCTTTGCGAACTTGCGATAAACCTGGAGGTCTCCAAGTCCCAACTGGGATTCCTCGGCAATGAGCTCATCGACCCTGGCAGACCGGCCGTACCCCGCCCCCTGTTTGGCTAGGGTGACAGCGAAGCTCCCGCCGTTTGCTTCGTTCAGCTCGACATCCACGATCTCCAAGCCCACACGGGGGGCCATCCAGGCGAATTGGCTCATGGCATAGTATTCAAGGTGCTCGTGGCAAACGGTGTCGTAGGAGTTACTTTTCAGCATGAGTGGCAAGTAGCTCTGCTCGAGAAACCATAGGCCATCGTCGGCAAGGATCGAGGAAACCTGGCGCATGAAAGCGAGCGGGTCCTCCAGGTCGTAGAACATGGCAATGGTCGTGATGAGCTTGGCGCGTTGTCCTGCACTTGCCTGGAGAAACCGCTCGGGTGAGAAGAAGTCGCTCACGAGCACGATATGCGGTTTGTACATCCCGGCCCACCTGGCGGCGGACGGGTCCATTCCGATGAGCGTTGCGTCGGAGGGGAAAAACGACAGCGTGGTGCCGTCGTTGGACGCGATATCGAGGACAACGTCGCCTTTATTGATAGTCTTGCGTTGGAGCAGGCGTTGGACCGTGTGCGAAAGATGAAGGACCATGGACTCGTTGAGTCCCGATCGGTAGCCGTAGGTATCGCCGAAAAGCTGGGAGGGGTCGTAGTTGTGGCGCAATTGGACCAGGCCACAGGCCTGGTCTCCCCCATGGCATTTGACGAGCTCGAGGGGGCCTTTCCCGACGGGCTGTTCTTTGGTTTTGGGGAATATGCCTGTGAGGGCCTGGACCCCTAAATCGAGAATGGTGACGAGCTCGCTGTTTTGACAAATGCGGCAGCGGCTTATTACAGGATGCAAAGGCTTCATCGGGAATCTCCACGCCGGCACGCTTGACGGCCGGGTTCGGCCTAGGCAGCTCGCGGCGCCTCGTCAATGGGCAATGCCCTGTCCAGGTGAACGCCGCTCCTCGGAGCTCGGCGATGGGCTCCTCGGGCCTTCGTCACACAGCACCTTGTGTGCACCGCCTACGTGGTCGCGACGATCCCGGCAGAACCTTCAACCATATCGAGCGGCTAGACTAGACTGGGCTCAGAGGCCAGGAAGGCGCATGGGACTCGCCCCTAGCCATTGCAAGGGCATGCGGAAGCACGGGGACCAAAATGGCGCTCACCGCAAGATCTAGCGCCTTCGGACTCCCAGGTAGCGCCACAACGATCTTCCCGCGGTACGTTCCCGCCACCGCTCGCGACAAGATTGCCCTTGGACCAATGGAATCCCACGAAAGACGACGAAACGCCTCTCCAAAGCCGTCAAGACGCTTCTCGAGGAGCCCGTCAATGGCTTCGTAGCTCCGATCGCGAGGCGCAATGCCGGTCCCACCCGTCGTGACCACCACATCGGCCAGGTCCTCGTCGCAGACACGCGTGATCACATCGACCAATTGCGTAGGCTCGTCCGCCACGATCGCATGGAACGTGCAGCAAAACCCTGCAGCCGTAAACAGTGCGCGCAGCCGCGCCCCCCCTTCGTCAGTCGCCTGGGTACGGGTGTCGCTGACAGTAATCGTGGCAATCCGGTTCATGGAATTGGATCCGATCGGACCCCTTTGGCCCCAGCAGCTGCACAACCTAGCTCCACTCCCGTGGGACCACTTCCAGTCTTCACAATCTTGAACTCCACACGTCGGTTCTTGTCCCAGGCCGCAGGAGTGTTTGCAGGATCCTCGGGACAGTACTTGCCATACCCTTTGGCCCGCAGACGACTCTTGTCAACACCGGCTTTGACCAGTGCAGTCACCACAGAGGTCGCCCGGGCCTGCGTGAGCCGCAGATTGTACGCGTCGCTGTCGCGTGCGTCGGCGTGTCCCTCGACTTCAACGAGCAGGAACTCAGGATGGGTCTTGAGGGTCGTCGCTACAGCGTCCAGGATCTTGCTCGAGGTCGCAAGGATCACCGCAGAGCCCGTGGCAAACTGGATCTTCTCGAGGATGACAATGCTGTTTTCCTGAATGAGCACCCCTGCAGGTGGCGGCGGCGGAGGAGGAGGCGATGGATCTGGCGGCGGAGGTGGCGGCGGAGGTGGAGCTGGGATCTGGTCGGGACAGCCATCCTTGTCTTGGAAACCGTTGAAGGTCTCGGGGACATTGGGGCAACGGTCCTCGACATCAGGGATCCCATCGCCGTCGTTGTCCAGGTCGGGACAGCCGTCGTCATCTTGGAACCCGTCCTTGTCTTCAGGCTCGTTGGGGCACTTGTCGACGTCGTCTTTGATCCCGTCGCCGTCTTTGTCGCCGACACTGGGCTCGAAAATGAAACCTAGGAACGCGCGGAAGTCGGCAGCTTCGAAGCCGGTCGTATAGCGGGGACCGGCGCCAAGCATAAGGTAGGAGCTTCGCTCCACAAACACCTTGATGCCCCCCACGACCTCGTTGGAGGCTTTGACTGCACGGTCAGCGTTTGAAAGAAGGTAGGTGCCGTAGGTTTCGGCTACGAGATCGAGCGAGTCGAGGACACGGACAGACAACCCGCCGCCGTAGGTAACGCGGTCGCCGTCGCGAAACGTGCCGTCGCGCAGGGTGAGCTCCGTGCCTCGTCCCGTGTGCCCTCGGTAACCAACGTTTGCCAAGAGACGCACCCGAGAGCCAAGAGGCTTTTCGACCATCACCATGGGCCAAAACCACAAGCCGGGGTCGGCCGCAGCGTCGCGAGGAGCACCGCTGACAGGCACGCCAATTTGGCCCCCCACGGCAAGGCCCAAGCCGTCCTCAGCGCGCAACAGTCGGAGCTTGGAGTGGAGCGCCAGGAAAGCAAAGTGTTGGGAATCGAGGGCGCCTGTGAACCACTGGCCCGCAAGCAAAGGGCGAGGAGGGGTTCCAGCCACCTGTTCGTCGCCGGCGAGGAGGTTGACCGGGATTGCGACGCCTACGACGAGGCGGTGCCAGAGACCGAGGTTGAAGTGGCCGGTCCCTTGGAACGAGTGGCTGATAAGCCGAGGGCTCTTCTGGCCAAGGTCGTTGACCCGCAAAAGCGAATAGGCGTAGTCGGTGACCAGTCCGAAGCTCATGTCGAGGTGGCCGAGGACCTCCGAGCCGTTGACGGAGAAGAGCCCTTTGGAGTCCATGGCCGGGCGAAACAGATGGGTATCGAAGCCATCGCCGGTGAGCACCGGGTTTTCCGCGTGGGCGAGGCAAGGGGCAAAGGCGAGGGCGGCGAGAAGCGGGATTGTAGAGCGTCGCACGGCGGAGGCGATGCTAAACCAAACCCATTTTGAAAACCGCAGGTCCGATCTACCGCT
>CAITRH010000360.1 GCA_903894755.1 uncultured delta proteobacterium | reverse complement strand
CGGCGCTTGAGTGCGCCGCGGTTCTCGACGCGGCCGAAGCGCTCGGCTTGACCGCAACGGAAGACCTGGTCGAGCCGCGCGAGCTTCTTGAACGCATTGCGGCGATGCTGACGAAACTGCGGGCGGTGGCGTAGCGGCTCGTCCACGTCAGCGTCAGCGTCAGCGTCAGCAGCATTGCAACCGTGCGATATCGTTTAGGGTCTCACGGGATGGACGCGACCACGTAGGGTTCACATCGTCCCCCTCCCCATCGATGGGGAGGGGGAATTTGTAGGAGCGCGAAATTGCGGGGGGTGAGGTCCTTACTCCTCTGGATTGGCCTCGGTGAGCTCCCCCACTCGCGCCACGCCAGTCGCGTCGATGTCTACCTTCAGCTCGAACAGCGACAGCTTGCCGTCGCCATTCAGGTCCCCTCGCGCCCGCACCACCACGTGCTTGCGATCCGGCGTCGTGGCGAAGCTGTACGCGTAACGCTGGGGCGCATGAAGCGCAAACCCAATGGCCTTCCAGGATGCATGGCCCCAATTGGCTGCCGTCGATGTGTACGCTTTGCCCCGAATCGCCTCGGTCGACCCAGGCACACTGGGGGCTGACACAGGAAACTTGCCCTGACTAGGTCCTTCCGCTTCCGACAACGTGACCAGCGACTGAGCGATGTGCCGGAGGGTCCCACGAGCTTCGTAGGTCTGTCCTTTCATCGCCTGGTGCTCGATCCCAGAGAGCACCATGGCCGCAAGGATCCCAGCTTGCGTTCGGCCGCTCCCGGCAACCACCAACCGTACATGGCGACTGGTCCCCTGTACGTCGTACACAAACCCTTCGGCCGTGCGTTTCATTTCGTTCGGGTCGATCCCAAGAGACGTAAGAAGCTCGCGCGCTCGCGGCGAAGGCCCCTGCTTGAGAAACGCCGTCTGGCTCTTCACCATGCGGACATCCAGGTCGCCCCTTAGGACCGTAAAACGAGCGTCGAAGGTCAGCGCCGAGTCGGTGGCCCGAAGATCGGCGGTAAGGCCGCGCACAGGCCCCGCCTCGTCCGCCACGCCGCGGGCAATGGTGTCGGTGCCTAGGTCGAGACGTTGGCGCATGCCGTTGGCCGTCTGGGGCTGCAACGCTCGCTCGACAGCTTCGTCGTCCCCCGTCACCAGCAGGCCGCGATAGGCCACGATGGTCGAGCCGCCTAGCCTGACCCCGCGTCGAGACCCCACCGACCCGCTGCGTGCCTCGGGACTGAGACGCAAGCACCTCATGGCCTGTTCCGTCGAAACACTCGGCTTGATGACGATGAGACTCCCCTGCGGCGACTGGGCAATCACCACCTCTTTGACCGCTTCGAGCAGAGGGAACCCGCAAATCATGCTGTAGGTGTTGAGCTTGGCGTGCTGAGTGCTGGCTTCGGGAAAGGTGTCGACGAGCTTCAGGGCCTCCGCGAACGCTGGCGAGGCGCGAAGTCTGTCTAGGTCGATCCGGACTGCTCCCACCGCGTCGGCGGCAATCAGATCGAGGGGCTCGAGGGGAGCTTTGGGAGCCTCGGAAAGTCCCGCACTTGCCGTCGGTACGGCGGGCGCGCCGGTTGGAGCAGCTTCGGTGCTGGCCAAGGGCGGAACTGCGGAAGGGGCCGGCGATGAGCCGCAAGCCGTGAGAAACAGAGAGAAAACGAACGCTTTGATGGGATACGGAGCAAGGGCCATGAGGCAAGAAGAGTCGATCTAAGGGGAGGAAGGCAAACTCCTCACAATCGGCTCCGCCAAAACGCCTCGAGATCCTCGGGAAGCGGCGCCTCAATTTCGAGCGCCTTGCCGTTGATGGGGTGAGGTAGCGCCAAACGCCACGCGTGCAGCGCATGACGGGGAAGCTCGAGACGGGTCAGGTCGTCGTCGGTCAGGGTGCCATCCGCACCGCGCACGAACGCCGATGGGTCCGGGCCATACAACTTGTCGCCTACGATAGGGGTCCCCAGCGATGCAAGATGGACACGGATCTGATGCTGACGGCCGGTTTCGAGCGCACAACGGACACGGGCGTAGGGGCCTGCTACGGCTTCCACCATAAACCGCGTAGCTGCATAGAGAGCGTCCGGGCTGTCACTGATGCGCATTTCAACCCGGTAGGGACTCGCCGCGTCGAGCTCCAGCCCGCGCTCCACACGGAACCAGGGTTCCAGAGACGTGGTCTGTTCTGGATCACATGGGGTTCCCCAGGTCAGAGCCACATAGGTCTTCTCGATCCCGACACGTCGCTCGAACGCGCGTTTGAGGGCACGGTCGCAAGACGGCGTCTTCGATACCAGCAGCACACCGCTCGTTTCGCGGTCGAGACGGTGTCCAAGGGACAGAAAGACGCCTGGGCGTTCTGCCTGCAGCAGCTTGATGAGCGTGTTGTTGTGGTAGCGCGCCGTTGGATGCACGGGAAGAAGGGCAGGCTTGTTTACCGCGAAGAGGTGCTCGTCTTCGTAGACAATGGGAACCTCGCGTGGGACCGTGCGTTCATCCCAGGGCGCCCGCCAGAGAAACAGGTGCTGCTCGGCAAACACGCGGTTGCCCAGTCGAAGCGGAGCTCCGGAAGCGTCGAACCCGCTCACGAGCACGATGGCTTGGGTCCGGGTGCGGCTGGTGCGGCGAAGCTGGCTTTGGACGAAGACGTCGACGCGCTGTCCTGCAGCCTCGGGAGGGACACGTAGGATGGTCACCACGGCCCCCTGGTCCACGCCGGGCGGGCGAACAGGAGGGTCGGACTGGTACGAACGGAGGCGGGTCATGAGCTCACGTTTAGTTGGTTAGGGGAGCTCGTCGAGGGCAAAGCGTTCAAGCTTTCCGCGGAGCGTGTCTCTGGCTGTGCGGAACCGCGCGAGCATTTCTTCCCGCGGGATAGACGGGTCCTTACTGGCGGGATCGGCAATGGGCCAGTGAAGACGTCGCGCGTTGCCCAGAAAGACTGGACACACCTCCTCGGCGCAGAGCGTGATGACTGTGCCGACGGTGCTGGGCTCGATGGTCTGCACCGACTTCGAGTGGTGGGTGGTGAGGTCGACGCCGAGCTCCCGCATCACTTCGACAGCGTACGGGTTGACCTGGGAGGGCTCGCTGCCTGCACTCTGTACGGCGACGCGTGGGCCGAAGATCATGCGGCCTAGTCCTTCGGCCATCTGGCTTCGCGCGGAGTTCGCAACGCAGAGAAACAGGATACTCTTGGTGGGATTGGTCATGGTTGGTCAGGCTTTCGATGGTGGCATATTTAGAAAGAAGCGCTTTTGCGCCCAGAGGGCAACGTTCACGAGCCCGATGAGCACGGGGACCTCCACGAGCGGCCCAATGACAGCAGCAAAGGCCGCTCCGCTGTGAATGCCGAAGCTTGCAATGGCGACTGCGATGGCGAGCTCGAAGTTGTTGGACGCTGCCGTGAACGAGAGCGTCGCCGACTGCTCGTAGCTTGCCCCGACGCGCTTGCTCATGAAAAATGACACCGCAAACATCACCACAAAGTAGATGAGAAGCGGCACGGCAATCCGGAGCACGTCGAGCGGCAGTTGCACGATGGTCTCCCCTTTGAGCGAGAACATCACGACAATGGTAAAGAGCAGCGAGACCAGCGTGACGGGACCGATGCGCGGCAGGAAAGTCTTCTCGTACCAGTCACGTCCTTTGGTACTCACCAGCAAGCGCCGCGTGAGAAACCCAGCGGCAAACGGCACGCCGAGGTAGATGGCAACGCTCTTGGCGATCTCACCTATGGTGATGCTGACAATGGCGCCTTGGAGACCGAGCCACGTGGGGAGGAGCGTTGCGAAGAAGTAGGCGTAGACCGAGAAGAACAGGACCTGGAAGATCGAGTTGAACGCCACCAGGCCTGCGCAGTACTCGGTGTCTCCTTTTGCGAGGTCGTTCCAGACGATGACCATGGCGATGCAACGGGCGAGGCCGATGAGGATCAACCCCAGCATGTATTCGGGCTTGTCGCGCAGGAAGACAACCGCAAGACCAAACATGAGGAGCGGGCCGACGACCCAGTTTTGCACCAGCGACAGCAAGAGCACGCGCTTGTTGCGAAACACCTTGCCGAGCTCCTCGTAGCGCACCTTTGCGAGCGGCGGGTACATCATCAGAATGAGGCCGACAGCGATCGGAATCGACGTGGTGCCAACGCTCATTCGATCGAGGGCAGTCGTGAACCCTGGGGCTAGGAACCCAAGGGCAACGCCGAGTCCCATGGCAAGGAAGATCCAGAGGGTCAGGGTTCTGTCGAGGAAAGAGAGCTTTCCAAGGAGGCCTGTCTTTGCGGGGTGCATTACGATGTGACCATGGCCGCCAGAACCCATTGCTGCACCTGCTGCTTGGTGGGGATTCCCCCCGCGTGAACTACCTGCTCGTCGATCACGATGGCAGGAGTGGACATGACACCGTAGGGGACCATCTCGCTTGTCTTGGTGACCTTTTCGATGTCGACCTCGACGCCTAGCTGGGCGACGACCTCACGGACTAGACGCTCGGTCCAGATGCAGCTTCCGCAGCCCTTGCCGAGAATCTTAATTGTGTGCATTGGCATAGACTCACCTCATCGAGTACAGAAAGTAGAGACCGCCGAGGATCAGCACGACACCAGTCCCCTTGCGGAAGACGGCTGCTGCCCGAGTTGCCCCCCGCGAGTCGAGGAAACGCTCGGTCGCCCCCCCGAAGACGCCCGCTGCAGTCACAACCGCGGTGTGGGCAATGGCAAAAGCGAGCAGCAGGCTCGCGGCACGAAGCGGTTGGGTGCGACTGATGGACAGCGCCACGCCGAGTGCGGGGGCCATGAACGAGAAGGTACACGGGCCTAGGCTTGCGCCAAACAGGAAACCCACCAGTGTGGGACGGGCTGTGTGTCCCTCGACGCGGGTCACGAGGGAGCGGAACCAGGGAAGCTCGACAACCTCGAGCAACTGGAGCCCAAAGGCCATGAAGACAGCCGCGCCCAGCAGATTGCCGAAGGGGCCAAGATCGCCTGCGATGCGACCGAGTCCCACGGTCAGGCCGCCGACGATCCCGAACGACAGCAGCACGCCGAGCCCAAAGAGCAACGCGACGGTAAGAGCACTGCGGTTCGGAGCACGGTGCGCCTGAACGACCCCGACGACCAGCGGCACGCCCGCAAGGTGGCAAGGACTGATCACGACGCTGGCTGCCCCAAGCAGGAGTGCCGCCCCCAGGCTGACCATGGGAGCCCCTTCGAGCGCAGAACTCAGTTGCGCTAGCCAGTCGGTCATCGTCGGCATTCCAGCCCGCGCTGGGCGAAGCGGTTGCGGATATCGCTGCGTGCAAGGAATCCAACGTGCCGGTCGATCTCGCGCCCGTCGCCGTCGAGAAAGACCTGGGTCGGGATCACATTGACGCCGTAGCGACGTCCGGCCTCTGTGTCCCTCCAGACGTCGATCTCCTTGATGGCAATACTGTCGCCGCACTCCTCACGGAGCTTTGCCAACTCCTGGTGCATGGCCTTGCAGCTCTGACAGCTGGTCGACCCGAGCTCCACAAGCTGAGCGCCTGTGGTTGCAGTGGGAGTATCCGCAGTCGGAGCGACGCTTCGACTTTGACGGAGCTCCAGTACGCCGGCGATCGCCAGTCCCACCAGTGCGAGGACCAGGATGCGACCTGGTTTCATACGGTCCCCCACGGCTCGAGCACAATGCGCGCGGCATGGCCTTGCAGCTCGCGCAGGTGGGTGGCTTCGTGAGCGCGACGGGAACGCAGGACGGGGTCTTTCACTTGCAGCGGCGTGAGGGTCTGGTTCACGATCCAGGCAAAGGGCTTGATGCCCGCGCGTGCCAGGTCTTGTTCGAGTTGCATGGCTTCATGGATAGGTGTCGCTTCGGGCAGCGTGACGAGCAGCACGTGGGTGAAGCTTTGGTCTCCCAGGCGGGGCAGGAGGCGTTGCACCGCCTCGGGGCTTCCGCTTGGCTTGCGCAGCACTTCGCGGTGATAGGCCTCGGCAGCGTCGAGCAGGAGCAGCGTGTGGCCTGTCGGAGCGGTGTCGATGACGACAAAGCGGTCTTCGCCTTGGGCGACGGTCTCCGCAAAGGCGCGGAACACGGCGATCTCCTCGGTGCATGGACTGCGGAGGTCCTCTTCAAGCAGCGCCTTGCCTTGGGCGTCGAGGCCGCTGCCTGCGGTGGCCAGGACCTCCTCTGTGTAGCGGCGCGTCTCGAGCTCCGGATCGATGCGGGTGACACGCAGTCTGGACGCGTTCTCTCCCAGGTCGCGCACGGCCTGCTCGACGTGCGCTGCGGGGTCTGTGGTGGTCAGGGTGACGCAAAGGCCTCGACGTGCAAGCTCGGTAGCGATGCGCGCGGCTAGCGTTGTCTTACCAACGCCCCCTTTGCCCATGGTCATCACGACCCCCTTGCCCCGCTTGGCAAGCTGATCGACCAGTGCATCCAGGGAGTCGCCACGGAAGGTGGTTTCGGTGACAGGAGCACCCGACTCACTGGCGTCTGCGGTGGGGGCTCCCATGCGACGCAGGGAGTCGATGCCGACCAGTCCGAACGGAAGCAGCGGGACATCGAGCCTTGGCAGGACACGCAACCCTGCAGGCAGTTGTTCCAGGGAAGCGCGCCCTCGGGCCTCCATGGCAACCGCTGTCGTGTCGGTGGGGTCCTGGGCATGGAAGACACCATTCAAGATCAGTCGCACGTTGGCGATACCGAGCTGGGCGAGCTCTGTTCTTGTGCGCTCGGCCTCGGTGAGGGACGAGTGTTCGGGACGTGCGACCAAGACCAGGGTAGTCTGCGCGGGGTCGCGAAGGGCGCTATTGGATGCTGCGTACAGTGTTTTTTGCGCGGCGAGGCCGGAGAGCGGTCCGAGGCAGGAGGTTCCGCCGACATTGGAGTCGATGAAGTTGGTCCAAGCGGCGGGCAATTCGAGCAAGCGGAGGGTGTGTCCTGTGGGGGCGGTGTCGAAGAGGACATGGTCGAATTGGGAGGTGGTAGTTTGGTCGCCGAGGAGCTTGGAGAACTCGTCGAACGCGGCGATTTCGACGGTACAAGCGCCTGACAGTTGTTCTTCCATGCTGGCGATTGCGGTTGCAGGGAGCACCCCTCGGTAGGGACCTACGACACGTTCGCGGTAGTCGTGCGCGGCCTGCTCGGGATCGATGTTGAGAGCAAGCAGGCCCGGCACCAGCGGGACCTGCGTGGGCGTGGCCGAGAGCTTGACGCGCAAGACCTCGTCGAGGTTCGATGCCGGGTCTGTGCTGACGAGGAGCACGCGCTTGCCTGCGTCGGCGAGTCCGATAGCCGTCGCGCAGGCCGAGGAGGTCTTGCCCACGCCCCCCTTGCCTGTGAAGAAGAGGATACGTGTTGGGTTCTGGACGAGCGTGGACATGACGTGTTCCTTTCAGTTGCAGCAGCACCCGGACTTGGCTTTTGGCGGACTGTCCTCGGTCTTCGCAGAACCGCAGCAGCCGCCAGTCTCGACCCCTGTCCACGAGGCCAGCTCGTCGCGGGAGGGGTACACGCCGCAGGACTTGACCACACCGTCGACCTGCACGAGCGGAAGGGCCGCATCGCCCTTTGCCTCGAGGGCAGCTTTGACAGCCGCATCGTTGGCAAAGGCCGCTGGCTCCTGCGAGAGGTTGAAGCGCTCGACCGAGACCCCTTTCCTTTTGAGCCAGTCGAGATGGGCAGCGAAGTGGACAAGCTGCGGGTCGACAGAGGGGCCGCAGATTCCGGTGGAGCAGCACATGGCGGGATCGAAGACACGAACAGTGGTCATGGAACGTTCCTTTCGGTTATCGTAGATATTCGATGGTATGGGACAAGGGAAGGTTAGAGTCCCGCCACGAGGACCTTCAGTCGACGCAGGCCGCGGGGCTCGATGCAGTAGCAGACACGCGGACCATCGACCTCGCCGCGGATAAGGCCAGCCTCCTTGAGGACCTTCAAGTGCTGGGAGACGGTGGACTGGGCGAGGGGAAGCTCGTCGACAATGTCGCCACATACGCAGGCTGTGCGGTGGGCCAGGAGCCTGAGGATCTGCACCCTTGCGGAGTGGCCGATGGCCTTGGCGAGTGTTGCGAGCTCTTCATCGGCCTCCTTGCCCTCGACTGGACGCAGGTCGGGGTCGCGGGTTGGCGGGGTGAGGCAGTTGTTGGCGGTCCGATCGTCCATCGCCGAACTACGATAGCCAGCGATGCTCCCGTGTCAATGGTTTCCACGGACTCGTGGTAGATCGTCTCATGCTCGACGTCCCGCCCGACCTTCTCGCCATCACAGCCGAAACCCGCGCACGCCTCGCTGGCTTTCCTTGCGCGTCTCCAACGCTGCTCGGAGCCTACGACGGATACGGCCTCGTCCAGACGGGCACCACGCTCTCGTTGGTCGTGCGGCAAGACGCCCCCTCTGCGTTCGCGCCTCTCATCGACCACACACGCCTCGTCGCCGCCACCACGGCCACCGACATCGATCGTCTCACCAATGAGGCGGCCACCCACGGCTTTGCCTCCGTGTGCGTAAGCCCTTTCTGGGTCGAACGCGCGGCGAGCGCTCTGGCGGGGACCCGAATCCGCGTAGGCACCGTCGTCGGCTTCCCCCTTGGGGCTTCCACAACTCGGTCCAAGGCCTTCGAAACCGCCGAAGCCGTCGCCTCCGGTGCCAACGAGATCGACGTTGTCATCGCGCTCGGTGCCGTCAAAGCTGGAGACTGGAACACAGTGCTCGACGACCTCCGTGCGGTTCGCTCGGCGGCCGAAGAGGCCACCATGAAAGTGATCCTCGAGACCTGTCTACTGAGCGACGAAGAGAAGCGCCGAGCTTGCAACATTGCCCGAGAAGCCAACGCCAACTTCGTCAAGACCTCCACTGGGTTCGCCAGCGCCGGCGCCACCGTGGAAGACGTCGCACTGCTGCGCCATACCGTGGGCTTCGACCTCGGAGTCAAAGCCTCCGGTGGGATCCGCACGACACGTCAAGCCCTCGACCTGATCTTCGCAGGAGCGTCGCGTCTCGGGTTGTCGGGGTCTGTGGGCGTGATCAGTCCATGAACGTGGTATCGATGGGTGGCGGCTAATGGAAGATCCTCTTCAGCGGAGTGCAGCCTGTTGGTTGGATCCGGTGACACCAAAGAGTCCACCAGCTTGCCAAGGCTCGCGGGGATTTCCGGTGCAACGGTACAAACGTGCGGTGGGCTGACACGCCCGTCGATCACTTAGGCTTTGACACCTGGACACACGCCGGGTCTTGGTAGTCAGGAGTGCCACTGACAACGTGAGAGCTCGCGCGGAAGGAGCCTTGGTCCATGGTTCCAAGGTGGCTGGACATAGTTTCGAAGGCGAGCCAGTCCACGATGGCGATGTGAGGCGCCCGCACGGGCATCATCCTGGGTTTTGTGGTGCTTGAGGAACTTGCAGACGCCGTGGGTTTCCACGATGTTGCCCGGCGCTTCCCACCTCGAGGGTGTCGTCGACAGGAAGCTTGTACTCATTGTCGCGTCTGAGTCTGAGCTTATGATCAAGTGCGATGCCATCCAGGTATTCCATGGCCACGCCAATGATGACGTCGTGCGAGGGTCGTAGGCAATGGAATGGAACCGTACCACATTGGGGAGTTCGACGCGGCAGAGGGCGCGTGCTTCTTCCAGAATGCGCTGGCTCTCGCTGTTCGAGCTTAGGTGGGAGCCGGAGCCTTGAGAACCGGAGCCATCGGTGGCAAGGACGAACAGTTTGAGGGCAACGGTGCGGAGCTCGGTGGTGCCATGCACCTCTTTGGCAAGCTCGTTTCCCGTCGCGACGTTCCACAGTCGCACCGTCTTGTCCTCCGATCCGATGCCAGCAGGCGGGCGTCCGGCGAAAACGCCACGGACTTGATCCCCTCCGAATGCCATCGGGCACAACTTGGTTCGCGTTGGGGTGGATGATCGGAAGTCACGTCAAGCCTTGCAACGGCGGGGATAGCTGCTTCACCCTGCATGCGTCTTGGTGTCCGGACTTCACTGCGCCGGTCATGCAGGGCCTTGCAGGGGGGTTAAACCAAACCCATCTTGAAAACCGCAGGTTTCCGCTCGCGCAGACCTCACCCCCCCAGCCCCCCTCTCCCTCGACATCTTCCTTGCCCATGCGGGCAAGTAAAATCGTCTTCGAGCGAGGGGGGAGGAGAGCCTCGTG
>CAITRH010000359.1 GCA_903894755.1 uncultured delta proteobacterium | reverse complement strand
GCCGAACAAGAAAACAACATAGTAGCGAGCAAAAAAGAGCCGGATGGTCCCTCGCAGATCGACGAGATGCCGGCTCGCGGGGGGCCTGCCTTGTGCCGGTGGGGTCTCGCCGATCGGCGGGGGGTTGCTCTGGTCGCCCAGGTTCTTTACCGTCTGCATATGCGTCCCATCGTTTTGCAGCTCCTTGCGTTTGCGTTCGGTCTGGTGGCTTGTGAAGAGGGGAAAAAAGCCCCCGCGCCCGTGTCGTCGGTAGCCGCCCCCTCGATGTCGTCGTCGGCCCCCAAAGCGCGCGCGCCGTTCGATCGAGCAAAGCTCGCTGCGTTCGCCCCTCTTGCCGCATCTTTCGACTCGAAAACAAACCCATCGACCGAGCCTCGCGTGGCCCTCGGCAAGATGCTGTTCTTCGACGCACGGTTGTCCAAAGGCCACGACGTCTCGTGCAATAGCTGCCACGACCTCGCGACCGGTGGGGTGGACCGCAAACCCGTATCCACCGGCCACAAAGGACAAAAAGGCGGACGCAATTCCCCCACCGTGCTCAACGCCGCAGGCCACTTCGCGCAGTTCTGGGATGGACGCGCCACCGATGTCGAAGCGCAAGCCAAAGGTCCCGTCCTCAACCCCGTCGAAATGGCCATGCCGAACGAGGCCCGCGTCATCGACACGCTCCGGTCTATCCCCGAGTACGTCAAAGCCTTCGACGCCGCCTTTGTCGGCGACAAGGACCCGGTCACCTTCGAAAACATGGCCCGGGCCATTGGCGCTTACGAACGAAAACTGGTCACCCCTTCGCGCTGGGACAAGTTTCTCGGTGGCGACGACGCCGCACTCACCGACGACGAAAAAGAAGGGCTCACCACATTTGTCGACACGGGATGCGCCGCTTGTCATCAAGGATCTCTCGTCGGGGCGGGCATGTACCAAAAAGCTGGGCTGGTAGTCCCTTGGCCCAACACGAGCGACCCTGGAAGGTTTGCCGTCACCAAGCTGGAGTCGGACCGCATGATGTTCAAGGTCCCGAGCCTTCGCAATGTCGCCCGTACGTCCCCCTACTTTCACGATGGCGCAACAGCCTCCCTCGACGACGCGGTGCGGATCATGGCGAGGCACCAACTTGGCAAAACGCTGAAAGACGACGAAGTTCGCGTCCTTGTGACCTGGCTCAAGGCGCTCTCGGGCGAGCAGCCTAAAGAGCTCGCCGACGCTCCCAAACTTCCCGCCAGCACTCCCAAGACCCCGAAGCCCGACAAGACCTGAGGGTTTGCCCTTGTCGCCGCAATGCCTTCGGCGGACCATGACGCGATGCAGGAGCGTGCTTTGGACAAGCGTTGGATGGTTCGAGTGGCTCACGGCCTGAGGGGGCCGCTACGGCACTGGATGGACAGCCTGGTCGAGCGGTTGGTGCGTGTGGCTCGTGCGGCGCGACGGTCCGTTCGACAGGCCGCGTCCCGGGATGCTAGCCTCGGCCCGATGCGCATCGATGCTCGGGCCATGCTGAACGCGGCGGTTGATTACGTCAAAGAGAATCCCGAAGAGCTTTTCAAGGCCGCGGTGAATGCCGCAGGACTTCGCATCGCGGTCCCCATCGCGGGGCTTCGATGGCTTGCGTCGCAGGCTCCTCCTGGAAAGAAAGGACCTCGCGACATCGAGATCGGAAGTGTCCCTCCGGCGCTTCGGGTGAGCGTCACCGTCGACATGATGGGGACTCCACTTCGGGCGAGTGCGGCCATTCGCGTCGACGAGGTCGAGGTGGGGGTCGAGACCCTTCGCTTAGGCATGCGACTTTCCGATGTGCGGCTTGGCTTGCTGGGCGACAGCGACGCGCCCGTGGCGACGTTGATCAAGTCGGGCGCGCTCGACCTCTCCAAGCCTGGGAATCTAGTCAAGTTCATTCCGAAGCGCCCTGCGGCCATCATCGAAGCCGAAGGCGACCGCATCGTGATCGATCTCATGAAGGTCACCGAGATTGCCGAACACGCCCCGTTTCGACGGGCCTTGGCCGTGCTCACGCCGGTGGTGAGTATCCGCGCCATCGACACCGATCGGGACCACCTCTACGTGTCGCTTCGCACCAACCTGCGGGGGCTCCGTAAGGCGCTCAATGCGGTGCGGCAGTCGGGCTGATCGGCCCGTCGAGAGAAATCCTCACCTGCTCTCGAACCTGTCGTGCTAAGAGCTCGCTCGTCTCCGGGGAGTCGCACAGCCCGGTAGTGCACAAGCTTTGGGTGCTTGTTGTCGCGGGTTCAAATCCCGCCTCCCCGACCCTCCACCGCCCAGCCCTCTCTCCCGAGTGAGAGCATCTTGAGAACCGCAACTTCGTCGCCGGCGATCCCGAGGACCTCACCCCCGCACGATCCGTCGCGTTCACAAGGTCCCCCTACCCATCGATGGGGAGGGGGCGCTGTGAAAGGGCGAAATAGCGAGGGGTGAGGTCTTCGGTTCGGACCTGCGGTTTTAAAAATAGTCTTGGCTTACCAGCACATAAGGCTTCCCGAGTAGCCACACTCGGGACGTTGCATCAGCGAATAGGCCATCCCTGACACGAAACCGAGCATCAGCCCCGCGGTCCCACCGACCAGCACCTGCCCCGTGTTCTCCCAGTTTCCTGCCCCCCGCGAGACCGCCGTCACCGTCGCCGCGATGAACGGAATGGCCACGTTGCCGACAAGCGAGCCCGCCGTGACCTTCCCTCCGCTCCACTTGGTCGTGTCGACCAAGAACACGCCGACACCATGTCCCAGCGCCGCAAACGCCCCGTAGGCGTGCGTCGACGGGGATCCGTAGGTGTCGCAGTGGGCCAGCCCCCGGTTCGTGTCGTCGCAACCTGGGCGGTCACTTTTCAACATGTCTTTAATCGCTAGCTCGTTGAGAACGCCCAGCATCGTGAGCGTCGCCACCGGAGCCAGCACCGACACGTGCCAACGCGACTTCCACCCCACCGTCACCTCGGGGTCGGCGTAGAACATGCGCGGCATCACGAGCTGACTGACGGCCCCTAGGCCGAGCGCGATCGTGCCTACCGCTCCCCAGGTCGTGTTGCGGTCTGGAGTCGGGGAAATCTGGGCCTCGGTCCGCGTTTGCCCAAACAGCAAGACTGCCGTCAAAGCAAGCGCCAGCCCCCGCCTTTTCGCCTTGTTCATACCCTCGCTCTACCCCACCACGATATCCCCACCCAACAAACTGGGCGCCGTCTGTCCAACGCGAAGCCATGGACGGCCGTGGCCAAGAAAAGGCCACGGAATCCCCACGACCACCAGCAGAAGCGCAAGCCCAAAACACCAAAGGCTCCGTCGATGCCGACGCATCGTGTCGGCAGTACGTCGCGCCAACACCCCTCCGACATGTACGAGGAGCACCGCCCCCACCATCAAACACAGATGCTCCACGGCCCAAAAGCGAAGGGTCCGATCGCGCATCGCCGCGGCAAAGGAAACGCGAGCCCCGCGAACGGTCTCGCTAAGCCAGAAATACAACACGAAGCCCAGCACGAACTGCAGGTCCGCGAGCGCCACCACGACAAACGCCGTGACCGCATCGCTCCGTACGTAGCTGCGTCCCCCCCAAACTCCCCGCGCCGCTCGAAACACCGCAACGAGCAACGCCATCAGCAACGCCCAACGCGCCATCGAGTGAAAAATCAGCACGCCCATCGTCGTAGCGGCTCCGATGTGCGGTGGATAGACCTTGGGCACGGACGATGCTCGTTTCAAAAGTGGAGGTCGACGCGCATGACATCATTCCGGCACTTCCTGGTCCCGACAGACTTTAGCGAGTCCTCCCAGCGCGCCCTAGACCGTGCCGTCGACCTCGCCGAGGACAGTCGTGGGGCCCTCATGACCCTCGTGCACATCTACGAAGTTCCCTCCTATGCCCCGGCAGGACACGCAGGCCCCTCCGCGATGCCCATTGCCGATGTCACCAAGGCCCTCGAACAGTACGCACGCGTCGAACTCGACAACACCGTCGCAGCACATCCTGCACTTTCTACGCAGGTCGTTCGTACGTGTGTCCAAAGCGTCCCCACTCCAAAACCGTCCTTGCTTCCCCCCCCGTTCCGAAGGTACGTTCCGTCCGCAGGCTCGATGGCCCGCCAGACTGACGAAACTGAGGAGGAGAGACGGTCATGACAAAAGCAGAGATCGTCAACGCCCTGTATGCGCACGTGGGAGGCTTTTCTAGAAAGGAATGCGCCGAGCTCATGGACATCGTGTTCGACACGATGAAGGAGACGCTATCGGGCGGGGAAAAAATAAAGATCAGCGGCTTCGGTAACTTCGTTCTTCGCGACAAAGGGGCTCGTCCAGGACGTAATCCCCAGACAGGCGAGCCAATCCGCATTGCGGAGCGCAGAGTGCTCACCTTCAAGGCAAGTCAGCTTCTCAAGCAAGCTCTCAACCGTCCAGACCACCAAGTCCCCGAGAGTCAGAAGTTGCCTCGCGAGGAGACGTCCCGACGAAGCGACAAGTCCGTCGGTGGACACGACAAGCTTCCTGAATCGCGACGTCCTGCCCGTGATCGGATCCTTTCAAACAAGCGGTAGGCACACTCCGACAGGCCCCCCTCGGAATTCCATTTATTTCGGCCATGCTCACCAGGGGGGGTTGCCCTTGCGCAGGGGGAGCTTTCGGTTGGACAGCTTCTCGAGGCCCAACAAACGCTCCTTGCGGTGAGCGGTCTGCCCCAGTCGCCTAAAGAAAAGCCCAATTCGAAACGGGCGCGGGTCGACGCTGCGCTTCTTCCTGGGAGCTACTCTTTCTGACCACGGAATCTTGCAGCCAGGTGAGTCCTCGGGATTACGACGTCGAGGCTCTCGGGGACCCGAAGTCTCCTCGCCGAGGCGACGAAGGCACTTCGTGTGACCCAAAGTGTCGGTTTCCAATCGGTGGAGCCACTTCGGGCGATCGAGAGTGAAGCGTTCCAATCGGCGGAGCCACTTCGGGCGGCCCAGAGTGACGGTATCCAATCGGCGGAGCCACTTCTGGCGACCGAGGTCGACATGGACCCACCTGCGTCATCGCCATCTGCCCCTTCGGGGCTGCCGATCAACGCTCGTGGTCCTTTCCAGCGGGGGGCCCTTACGCAATAGATGACGACGTGCGTTCGCGCAGGAACGCGGGCAAGCACTTGGTCAACGCGTATGGTGGGTAACCCTGGGTCGCGGGTATCGCGGTTCGGACCTGCGGTTTTCAAGATGTGGTTGGTTCAGGGATCCGGGGCAGCTTTGTAAAAGTCCGACGCAAAGTAGGCCCGTACAGCGCGTTGTACGAAAAGCTTGACCACTGCCCCTAACGGCACTGCCAAGAGGACTCCCAGAAACCCAAACAGCGACCCCGCCGCCATCATCGTCAGCAGGACCTCCAGTGGCGCAAGTCCTACCGACCGTCCCACAATGCGCGGCGTCACCACCAAGCCATCGAGCAACTGGACTCCAAACATCACGGCCAGCACGCCCAGCGGACGCCCTAGGCCTTGCCAGTCCAGCGTCGCCATGGTCATCGCTAGCGTAAGCCCCAACGCAAACCCTACATACGGAACAAACGCCAACATCCCCGTCAGCACACCGATCGGCACGGCGAGACGAATGTCGACCACACGCAGTCCCACGGCGTACAGTGCTGCCAAGACCACGTTTGCCGTGAGCTGCCCGCGCACATACCCCCCAAGAGTTCGATGGATGTCAGCAAATAAAGACTCCACAGGGGCGGCCCAGCGACGGGGGATCAAGTTGCGGGCGCGCTCTACGATGTGTCCGAAGTCGACAAGCAAGTACACAGTAAACACCGGCACAATGAGCGTACTCAGTGCCACCACTACGTAGCTCAAGGTGCCAAAGAGCGCGACTCCCGCCGCACTCATCACGTTGGTCGACTGCGGCTGAAGACGCTCAAGAAGCTCCTTGGCAACCTCGCTCCCGGTCCGCGGAGGTCGAAACTTGAAGTTCTGCAGCAACCATGGCTCGAGACGGGTCTCGAGCCGCGAGAGCTGCGCTGGAAGGTCCGCTGCCGCTGCCCGCAATTCATCTACAAGCGCCGGCACCCCGTAGGTCACCACCACAGCTACCAGCCCCAGAATCGCCAGCATCAGCAGCGGTGCCGCCGCATACCGGGGCACCCTCCTGCGCTCGAACCAGCTCACCACCGGATTCATCCCATAGGCGAGAAGAAACGCAAAAAACAGTGGGACCACCACCCCCCGGAGCACATACCCGAGCCCCAAAACGGCAACGAGCCCCGACCCCACCAGCACGCGACGTAGCGTGGTCCCAACCGGCGACCCCTTTGCCGTTTCCATGAGCTCCTCAAAGTCCTCAGTTCATCAACCAAACACGCCGCGCACAACGCCAGTCCCCAAGATCGCCGACGCCGTCACCACCCCTCCCATCATCGCCCCCGCAACCCCCGCAGACACCAAGTCTGCCCCAGTCAGGTACAGCCCTGAAATCGGAGTCTCTGCTCGTATGGGAAGACCGTACCGCGCTGGGGTGTGCGCAAGGCCGTACAGCTCTCCCTCGGGATGGCTCGCAAACTGCTTGGTCGACAGTGGCGTCGAAAGCTCCGCGATGTCGACCTTGCCCCTCACCGTAGGTACATGCTCGTACAACACCCGCAGCAGTCGCTCGGTCCATCGCGCCTTCAACGCGTCGTAGTCCCCCCCACGCTTCTTCCACCGGCTCCCCTCCCAACGCGAAAACCATGCATACGGTGCCAAAGTCACCATCTCCAGTGTCGACCGCCCAGGACAACGATCCTCGAAAGATGGGTCCTTCGCCGATGGAAACGACAGATACACCACGGGGAACGGTGCCTGAGGGTCCGCCAGGAACTTCGCAACGTTGTCGTCGTGATCGGGCCCAGGGTAAATCCAAAGGTTGGTCCCCGCGAGCCCCAGCTCCTTCGCCGTATGCTGCATCCCAACGTACAAACAAAGGTGGGATGCGGACGGTGTGGCCCCCTCCCAATCAAGCTGTGGTCGAAGCTCCGGGGGGACCAGACGCCCATACGTCAGCGCCAACCCCGCATCACTCACCACAATTGGAGCACGCAGCGTCCGTCCATCGACCATGCGGACCCCCACAGCCCGTCCCCTCTCTACCAACACTTCCTCCACCTCGGCGCTCACAACCAATGCGCCTCCAGCGGAACCAATCACCGGCTCGGCGTGACGGGCAATTTCCCCTGCCCCTCCTACTGGATAGAAGGCCCCCTCAAAGTAGTGATGCGCCACCGCGGCATGCATCGCAAAGCTCGCTTGGGACGGCGGAAGCCCATAGTCGCCAAATTGCCCTGTCAAGACCCCTATAAGCTCGCGGTTCTTTGTAAGGCTCCCCAGCTCCTCGGCCACTGTACGTCCCGCATAGCGCAGAAACGGCGCTCGAAGCAGTGGACCCGCTACCCGCGAAGCAATCTGGGGAATCGCACGATCTGCATAATACAGCGGTGCCACATGCACCGCTGCTCGTACCCTCGCAATGTAGCGGTCGATAGCCTTGGCCTCGGATGGGAAATACGCCTTCATCCGCTCGGCAAACCGCTTCGTGCCGCTGACAAAGTCGTAGGAACGCCCCCCAAGCAAAATGCGATCGTAGACATCTGGAAGTGGCGCCCACTCGAGCTTGTCTCCCGTGATCGCCGCGAACACTGGACGTAGCGGACCTTTGGGCCCTACCTGTCCAATGTAGTGCACCCCAACATCCCACTCGTAGCCTGGACGAGTAAACGTGTGCGTGTAGCCGCCCGCCGTGTAATGACGCTCCAGGACCAGCACACGCTTCTTACCGTACTTGGCTAGAAGCGCTGCTGTGGCTAGACCGCCGATCCCAGAGCCGATCACGATCGCATCCCAGGATTCTGCAAGGGTCCGCTGCTTGTAAGAAACTCCAACTTGCGGCATCGTTGTCTCCGTGTTGCTAAGAGAGTCTCGAGAAGTCGGCGATGCGGAGCATGCACTGGGCGCCATACGAGAGAAGCTCGAGACGCTTGGACGTGTCCGGATCGGCCGGGTCGTTGATCAAAGTCGATAGGAAGATCTCATCCAGCCTCGTGGCAAGCACACTCGTGTACTCGAGAGCCGTGCGCACGGCAGTGATACTGGAGAGGTCTTGTGTGCGCTCGTCAGCATCCTCGACCAGCCGCACAATGGCGCCGTCATCCTTCTTGCCATGGGAAAAAGCGTCGCGAGGATGGAACACAGGAGGCGACTGCTTGCTGATGCCACCAAGACGCTTGGCAACGAGCTTGGCCTTTTCGAGCCATGGTTGCCGTCCATCCACCACGGCCTGCAGCGCCCGAGCACGCACCATGGTCAATGCGGGTTTTTCCGCAGCACGGGGGCCAGACGCGAGGATTGCATCGGCCACCGTGCCACTGGTCGCCGTCGCCACAAGGCCGCGAAGACGTTCGACGGCAAACTCCATCACCTTGGCCACCGTGTCCTGACTCGACAGATCGAGTTTTTTCCCCACATAGCCAGCGTACGCCAGTTCCACCAGGGTAGAAAGGTTCAAGCGAGCATAGGCGGGCCTGGTTTCTGCGGCCTCGAGGATCGTTCGCAAGGCCGCAATGCAGGCTCGACGCAGCGCATAGGGATCGGCTGCACCGGTCGGGGACAGCCCCACGGCAAAGCAGCCGGTCAGCGTATCGAGACGGTCGGCGAGAGCCACGACTGCGGAGACCTCGCCGGGCGCAATGGAGTCGGACGCTCCAACGGGACGGTAATGGTCGCGAAGAGCATCGGCCACGATGTCCGCCTCGCCTGCATGTTTCGCATAAGCCCGTCCCATGTGTCCTTGAAGCTCTGGGAATTCCCCCACCATGAGGGAGACCAAGTCGAACTTGCAGAGGTGGGCTGCACGCTGGATCGCTGCGCGCATTTCTAGGGAAACATCGAGCTCCTTGGCAAGGAGCACCGCAAGCTTGACGAGGCGGTCGACTTTCTCTCGGACGCTTCCAAGGCGGTTGTGAAAGACAATGCCTGCTAGCTTCTCGACCCGCGCTTCGAGCGGCACCTTCTTGTCTTCCTCAAAAAAGAAGCGGGCATCGGCAAGGCGAGCGCGCATGACCCGGTCGTTGCCTTTGGTGATGAGGTCGGGACGGAGCGCGGTGTTGACCACTGCAAGGTAGTGCGGAAGAAGCTCGTCATCGCTCTTCTGGACGCAGAAGTAACGCTGATGGCCACGGGCAACGGCACGGATCACGGCAGCAGGAAGCTCGAGAAAGGCAGGATCGAAGGAGCCGGTCACCACATGGGGCTCCTCGACCAGGGACGTGTTTTCATCGACCAACATAGGGTCGGGGTCGAAGGTTCCTCCAGCGGCCTCTGCTGCGGCGACCACGCGTTGCATCATGACCTGCTGACGTTCGTCGCGATCGACCAGCACGTGGCGCGCACGAAGGGTGTCGACGTATCCATGGGCGCCTGCAAGGTCGAAGGGCTCGGGGGTCAAAAACCGGTGGCCTCGGGAGATGCAACCGCTGGTGACTCCAGCAAACGTGAACGCAATGGGGGTCTGTCCTAGGAGTCCGACGAGCCATTGGACCGGCCGTCCGAACGGGGTTTCGCCGTAGCCCCAACGCATGGACTTGCGAAAGGGAATGCTGGCGCAGATGTCGGTGAGCACCTGGCCGAGGAGATCAACAGTGGGACGTCCCTTTTGGGTGCGACGTCCCACTACGTAGCGTCCTGCTTTCTTTCCGGGGGTGGCGGGCTGATCGACGACCTGGAGCAGCGACACCTGGGTGGCAAGCTTGGCGGCGAAGGCCTCGGCAGCTTTGGTGGGGTTGCCATCGCGGAAGGCAGCAGCCTCGGGGGGACCGACGACCAGCTCGTCGAGGTCGCTCTGCGCGGTGACAAGGTCGTCAATCACGAGGGCGAGGCGACGTGGAGTGCCCAGGGCGTGGAGTGCCCCGTGGTGGAGACGGACCTCCGCGAACTTCTTTTTGGCGAGCTCTGGGAGTGCGGAAATGGCCGCGTCGACGAAGGAAGCGGGGAGCTCTTCGACACCGATCTCGAGGAGCAAGGGCAAGGTGTCAGGCATGGCGCGGGAGACTAGCCCAGTGCGGGGGCGCGTGTCAGCAAATGGGGCCGATCAACCTCGGTCGCCAAAGATGGCGGTCCCGACACGGACCCAGGTTGCTCCGCAGGCAATAGCGACCTCCAGATCGTCGGACATGCCCATAGAAAGCTCGGGGAGAAGCATTGGACCCCCATGCTCGTCACGGAGCGCCACAAGGTCTTGAAAGGTTCGACGCGCTAGGTCGAGATCCACCTCGTCGCCGCCTAGAGGAGGCATGGTCATGAGCCCCCGGAGACGCAGCGAGGGTTCGGCCCGCACCACGTCGAGCAAGGGACCCAAGGCACTGGGGGCAACGCCGAACTTCTGCGATTCCCCTGCAACGTTGACTTCTAGGAACACCGAGATGGGCTGGGAGGGGAGCGCCCGTTTGGCAAGCTCGTGAGCGATCGCGGCGCGATCGATGGTGTGTACGCAGGACACGACTCGGGCAACCTGTTTTGCCTTGTTGCTTTGGAGGTGACCGATGAAGTGCCACTGGAGGTCGGCAAGGTCGGCGAGGAGACGTGCTTTGGTGTCGAGCTCTTGTGCGTAGTTTTCTCCGAAGGCGCGCTGCCCTGCCGCATAGGCCTCGCGGATCGCGTCCTCGGACTTCGTCTTCGACACGGCAAGAAGGTGCACGTCCCTCGGGTCGCGTCCCGAAGAAATCGCAGCGCGTTCAATACGTTCGCGCACCCGGCCGAGAGCGTCGGCAATGTTCGACGGAGACAAAGCTTCAGTGCTCGCTCTTTTTTTTCGGCTCGATCCCCATGATCGACGTGCGGATCCGGTCGACCCCGGAGCGCTGCGACGAGCTCACGAAGGCGTCGGTCACTCCAAGGATGGTCCCCTTCATGCTCCGAAGGGCCGCTGCGGCGGCGACCATGTTTTGCTGGGCGTGTCCCCGGTCGCTTCTTGCCATCTCGCTGACAAGCCGTTCGATCATGCTGAGAGCTGCGGAAACCTCCGGGTCTGCGATCACCCCGGCGGCTTGGGCCGCGCCACGAAGCTCGCCGAGGCGCTCACTCAAAGATGCCGCCGCTTGTTGACGTGGATCCGTTTGTTGACGTGCCCGCTTCATGGCCTCGCTCGCCTCGAACAGGACCAGCGCGGCACGTGCGAGGAGCACCTCGCGTGCAGCCTCGGGAACAAACGCCCCCCGAGTCATCGCGACAGGCACGACAAGGTCTGCGACGGCTTCGTTTTTTGCTCCCGTTTCCGTGCTTCGCGAAACGAGCCGCAACCTTGCGATAGGTTTGCCCACCGAGGCCTCGTCCCACGCCAGGCGAAACACGACGGCGACGGGTTCGTCACCGATGAGGGAGGGGAGCGCCACGGTCGCCCGAGGACCGTCGTGGGTCACTCCCGTCGAGCGGTAGACTTGCTCGAGACGGCCCCCTGGGAAGACCTCGAGGGTCAACTCGACGCCCGTCGCCACGGTGGCGAGCAGGCCACCGAGCTCGGCGCCGATCGCGGCCACGGGAGTTTCTCCGGTTTCGATGAACGTGTAGTGACCACGTCCCAGGTCCGCGAGATTCGACAGGAGTCCGGCGTTGACGGCACGTCCAAAGCCGAAGGTGGACAGCGTGGAGGGGCCGAGGGCGCCACGCGCGAGGGTGAGGATCTGGTTTTCATCCGTAGCGCCGGTGGTAGGGCAGCCGTCGGTGAGCAAGAGCACCCGTCCGCCTGTTTCTGTTGCATTGGCGAGGTCAAGGGCTTTGAGCATGCCGCTGGCGAGGTCGGTCCCGCCGCTCGCCGAGGCGCGCAGGAGCTGCTCTTCGACGATGGCTTTGCCTGCAGCGGTGGTGCGTTGCGGAGGGGCGAGCACGGCGACCGAGTCATGGAAAGCGACGGCGCCGAAGGTATCGAGGGGGGCGAGGGCGCGAACGAGGCCGCGGGCGCTGAGCACGGCGGTTTCGAGCGGGGTGCCGTTCATGCTCCCCGAGACGTCGAGGGCAAGCAAAAGTCGAACGGGGGGACGTTGCTCGGTCGGTGCCGGGGGTGGAAGGATGCGCGCGACAAAAGTGGCGCGTTCATCGGTCAAGGCGAGGGCGGTGTGTTCGGAAAGTACTCGGAGCTCGGGGACCATTTGGTGAGCCTAACGCATCGGAGCTCCTTGAAGCACGCAGAGCGAGCGCATAAAAGCACGGGGTGCGTATTCTTTTTGGTTTGGCGGCGGCGGGCTTGTTGGGATGTGTCCTCGACAGCAGCACGAGTGCAACGACCATCACCCCCATCACGGGCATCGTGCTGCGCTCGGATTCGCTGGTGGCGGGATTGGGTTGCGGCCGAAGTCCCGGACAGGTCTATCGGTACGCGGCCGTCGTGACCAACATCGACGCGCCCGACGGGCCTCGTCCATCGGGCCTGTTCGACTGTTTTGCCGACGGGGCCTTTGTGAACCTTCCAGCGTCGCCCAAGGGCAACCAAGCGTTTTGGGTCGATATTCTGGCCTTTAGCGCGTCCGACTACGACACGTTGAACGCGAACGGAGCGCTCGTGCAGGCAGCCGCAAACGCCACCACGCTGCTGTCGTTTTCTTCGACCTGGCGGACATCGTGCACCGCCACCCAGCAGCAGAACATCGTGGTGCTCGCAGTCTGCGGCCCTCTCGTGGGGGTGGACGGTGGGCTGCCTGACGCAGGTGACGCAGGCGACGCGGGTGACGCGGGTGACGCGAGCAGCGAAACGGGGCCTTGACATGGAGCTTCATCTTTCAATGCCTCGTCCTGGACGGGCGCTTGGTGGGATCCTCATCGCCATCAGTGTGGTCGGGGTGGTCGGCATGCTGGCGCCGTCTATTGTGGCGCCTTTCATGTTTCTTCCCGGTGTGGCTTTCACGGCTTTCACGCAACCATGGCGCTTTCTGACCTCGGGGCTGGTCACCGACTGGTCCGGGTTGACCCATCTGATTTTCACCTTGCTTGGACTGTATTTCCTCGGGGGCTCGTTGGAGCGACGATGGGGCGAGGGGAGGTTCCTTCGATTTTGCCTTCTGTCGGTCGTCGTAGGGAATCTACTTGCACTGGCAGTGTCGCCGCTGTTCGAGTGGATCTTGGGACCCCAGCGCCACTTGTTTGCCGGGCCTCTCTTCGGAGCGCTTGCGGCCATTTCGGCCTTGGCGGTGGCCTGGTCTTTCGAGGAGGCAGACAGCACGGTGCGACTGTTTTTCTTGCTGCCGGTGCGCGGGCGGTGGCTGTTGTGGATCACCGTAGGGTTTTGCGTTCTCAACGCATTGTCGTCGGGGACTCCGGAGGGGCCCGTGGCCCCTTTTGGTGGCGTCGTGGTGGGGGTGGTGTTTGCGTCGCCGTGGGCGCGTCGGCTTTATCTGCGGGCAAAGCTGGCGGTCCTGCGGACACGCTCGAAGGGGCTACGGGTCGAAGACGTGCTGGATCCCGAAGCCGCGCGCCGTCGGGCGCTGCGAGAGCGTTTCCGGGTCATCGAGGGGGGGGCGGACAGCGGGCGAAAGAAGCCACCTACAGACAAGCGGTTTCTGAACTAAACCAAACCTATCTTGAAAACCGCAGGTTCCGAGCCGCGGACCTCACCCCCCCAGCCCCCCTCTCCCTCGACATTTTACTTGCCCATGCGGGCAAGTAAAATCGTCTTCGAGCGAGGGGGGAGGAGAGCCACTTGTACCGCGGTTCCGAGCCCCCTCTCCCTCGACATCGTCCTTGCCCACCCACCCATGCGGGCAAGGACGATCGTCTTCGAGAGAGGGGGCTTCCGGATCGAGGATAATTTCAACCTCGCGCACATCCCCCCCCAACACTTCGATGCGTCCCACACCTTGCACGTTGGCGAAGGCTGGACGGACCACGAATTCGGCAATCTCGCGAAGCTCCCTAGGGTCGGCTCCCCCTGCAGCGCCCGCCACATAGCGCTGTTGCTGGAATGACAAGCGATGCTTCCCGCTTGGCCGTGGTGATGACGACGCGTCCGTAGGTCCGCACGGGGACACTGTGGACCTTGGTCAAGGTAATGCGGACCACCCCCAATCCAGTTGCAGGATCGAGATCGCGGGACCGAGCGCGCACGGTCCCCTCGAAAGTGGAGCCGGAGAGCGACCCAGACGCGGACAGTCCAAGGCTTATTTTGGCCAGCTCGCGCTGCGTCGCGTCGGCCACGAACTCCACCCCTTGGGAGACTGCAACCTGAGCCCCCGGACCTCGCCACACGTGGGTCACGATGCCCGCAACGGAAGCGCGAACCTGGACCCGTCCAAGCGTCCTTCGCGCCAAGTCCTCCGCGGCCACCGACGGGCATCGCGGGACGGTCCCTCATCGACAGTGGCAACCACGTTGCCGGCGGAGATGCGCTGTCCTTCGGAGACTGCAACGGACACAATGCGTCCAGATACCTGCGAAGCGACGGGCAAGTCGCCCCCAGGGGGAGGCTCGGTGCGACCGCGGAGAGACACGGTCTCTTCGATGGTCTCCATGGTTGGATGGACGCAGTGGACCTGGATAGGCGAGGCGGTTTCCTCCTTGCCTTCGTGATGGCAGGCAAGGGCGCCAAGGAACAGAAGGGCACGTCTCATGGCGTTCATGGCGTTCATGGCATTCCCATAGCGCGCTCGACGTCGATCCAGGCGTTGGCCCGCATGGTCTTGCCTTCGAGCAGTGCGATTTTTGCGTCGAGTCGGGCTCTAAGCGGAGCGCGGCCGAGGCTGGCTGTACGACTCAGTGGTTGCCCGGGCGTGTTCGGCGACAGCACGGGCACGGGCTGCTGCAGCTCCAGCGAGCATTCCAAACGGGAGGTCCGATAGGGGGCGCCGGAGCTCCGACAGATCCTGCCTTTGATTTCAAAGGCCCCCGGGTTTGTCTTCCCCCGCCGCCGGCGATGGGTTACGAAGCGCCTAACCATGCTTGACGACGCACATATCGCTCTCATGCCCTCCCGCGCCTTGGTCGCCGAACTGCGGGAGTTGGCACGCAACGACCCGCGAATCTACGAGATCACGACGGCCCGACCGGGAACGCCCGATCCTGCGGCCCTGGTGACGCTCACGAACGATGCCGGCGAGATCACTTTCCAGATGATCGACCTGCCGGTCCCAGGTGCGGCTGGACGGCTCTACGTTGGGCAGCTTCCAGGACGCGCCTCGAAACTTGCCGGGGAGCTCGACGCGCTCGTGGCATTCGGAATCCGCCACGTGTTCAGCCTGTTGCCTGCCATCGACTTGGCCGATCCGTACCGCGTTCCAACCTACATCGAGGAGGCTCGAGCGCGCTTTGCCGATCGCTTCTTCTCAGTCGATGTCATCGACTACGAGGCGCCGCCGGACGACGTTCCGTTCGAGGCGGCCCTGAATGCGGCGCATCGTGCGCTCAGCGCAGGTGACAAGGTGTATGTCCACTGTGGCGCGGGATGCGGCCGGGCGGGGATGTTCGCTTCGTGCCTCCTTGTCGATACCGGCGCCGAGCCAATCGACGCCATCAAGCAGTTTCGCGCCATTCGCGGGTGCGGACCGGAGTCCACCGACCAGGTTGCGTATGTGGTGCGCCATGCCAGGCGCAGAGCAATGACGGGGTGACGGCACGCCATCACCACCTGCCGCGCCTCACCGGAGAGACTTCTCCCACTTCATCATGCTCCTGCGAAGCTCCGAGCTGGCCCGCGTATACCTGCTTAGGGGGCTCAGAAGCTCTGACGCCATGTCCGCGCCTTCCATCGCAGTCGTCAGAACCTTGGCAGCCTCGAAATGAAAGCGGGCGTGGAGGAAGCGCACCACCTCATACTGATGCGACATCACAAGCTGCGGCGGAAGCGATGGCGCAAGGAGCCACTGGCCGAACGCACAGGCATCGTCGCGAATCACGGACTCGGGCGTAAGATCGTTCTTGCCGGTCAGGACGGCGTCGAGCAGTTGCAGTTTCCAAAGTCCGTGCGCTTCGATCGCCTTGCGGATCTGCCTCTTTGTTTCACTCGTCTCCATTCTTCCCCCTTCGCCCGGGCGCCGACGACACCATGTCAGCACGACCCGATTTCCTCTGCAAGGACCGCCGAGCCCTAGCTGGTAGTGGAGTCGACGCCTCGATTTGACTTGCGCCAGGAGCGCATGTGCGCTTCGCTTCGAAACGGAGGTTTGTAACGATGAAAGTTCTTTCTGTCCTTGCGTTCTGTTCCGTTGGCCTTTTTGGAGTGGCCGCTTGCAGCTCGAGCTCCACGTCGAGCACCTGCGGCTTCACGCTTGCCAATGGCACCTATTCCAACACGCTCACGAAGACCGGAGGGGACCCGCAGTGCCCCGCTGGCAGAACGAGCGATACCACGATTTCCGACGATACCGATAGCGGAACCTCGGACGACGCCGGAACCGCAAGTAGCTGCGCGCCCAAAGTGAGCGGCTGCACAGTAACGTTCGACTGTACCGAATCAGAACCGGGCGCCACCACCCGAATCACCGGGTCCGGGACGCTCACCGCCAACAACACGGTTTCGGGAACCGTCACGACGGTCACCCAGGTTTTGGTGTCAGGAGCAACCCAGACCCTCACCTGCAGCTACTCGTTCGCCCTCACAAAGAAGTAAGTCGCACCTTCGACGTCGCGCTCAGCCCCCTCCCACCCCCCGCCTTTTCAAGGCAAACAACAAAAATCCGCGCCTGGTGCAACACTCCAAGTTAGCAATCTGAACGGAGTTTGGAAGCTTTACTCGACTGTGTTCAGGTCTTGAACGCCGGGCCTAGGACTTCGCCAGAACTGCCGAGAAAACCCACATGGCCCGCCAATTGCTCCTAGGGTCCGCATGTCGCGCACCTCACTCGTTACCGTTGCCGCTGTACTTTTTGCCTGTCTTGCCATCGCAGGCACAGCCGAAGCCGCCAAGACAACCCTGTATGTCCACGGCTACTCGCCCCTTTCCGTGGTCCCCGTAGGGAACACCTACGACGACTGGAGCAGCTGGGGAACTATCAACAAGGCCGGCGGCGTCAACCGCAAGGCCGTCAATTGGGGAGGCCAGGACTTCATCTCGCAAACCAACGGCTACGTACGCAACGCTCTCGACTGCTTCTGCACCGGCGACAACTGGTGCTACATCTCCACCCACAGCACAGGGGATTCACAAGTCGGGTACGCCCTCTCCCAATATGGCAATACCCTCAGAAACGTGAAAAACACCTCCACCCCAGGCCCCAATGGAGTCTGCCAGGACGTGCCCAATAGCAGCGGTCGCACCACGCAAACCGGATGGAACATCTACTGGGTCACCTCCGCCGGCGGTGCGGGCGGCGGAAGTGAGCTCGCAGGACCAGGCCAGATCATTTTCAATAACTTCATCACCCATCAGACCGTCCTCGAGGACCTCGTTCCGAGCCACATGCGCTCCCTCTACGACCACAACCAGACCCAGTCCCATTGGTTCTACCGCTTCGCAGGCTCCAACGGCGTCTTCTCCTTCGGTGCCCTTCCTGGTGAGGATGACTCCGTGGTCGCCTACCACTCCGCAGGTGGACTCTCCCAGAGTGGTCACTTCTGCAACAACAATCCGCGTTGGTGGGACCCCACAAGCTGGAATTGCTACGAGCTCAAAGGAGGCACGGAAGCCGCTGGTAATGGCGTCGCCAAGTGGTCCTATCAGTACCTCTGGTTTCGCGATAACGCCGGTGAGTACTACCATCCGCCCGTCACCGCATCCCAAGACTCCCTGCTCAGCGTGCTCCGCAGCATGATGAACGCCTACGCCTGGTGAGGCCTTAGTCACACGATGTGACTATGGCCCGCCTGGTGACCCTCGCCGGACTCTTCGTCGGAGGCGCATCGCGCCGCATGGGAGGTTTCCCCAAAGGACTCCTCCCCACCCGAGACGCCCCCTCCATCTTCCATCGCACCACCCGCCTCCTCGAAACCCTAGGACTCCCCTGGATCGGCGTCGGCTCCCACCACGCCTACGAAGACCACCAGCGGTTTCTTTCCGATGAGCCCCCAGGCATCGGTCCCCTCGGAGGGCTCTGTCCCCTCCTTCGCGCCGCAGCCGTCGTCATCTGCGGAGGGAGCGCGAACGCTTCACCCCACACGCTCCAGCCGAAAACAACGGTGCTCGCCCTCGCGTGCGATATGCCCTTCCTGACCGAAGCCATCGTGCGCCGTCTCGTGGAGTCGCCGTGTGCGTCAATCCTCGCCCCCCGGCGCCAAGGACGATGGGAACCTCTGTTCGCCCTCTACGACGTTTCGACGGTCTTGCCCGTCGCCCTTGCCCGCGCACAGAGCCGGCAGCTCTCGCTCCAAGGGCTCCTCGACGCCGTGGGCGCCGCCGAGTTTCCTCTGTGCGATGGCGAACTGGATCTCCTCCACGACTGGGACAAGCCCGAAGACCTCTGAAGAAGTCGACAACCGGCCGGTCCTTCGGGCATCTTGCCCCCATGCAGGACCATCCGCTCTACCTCCTCGGGTTCGCGGCCGTGACAACGCTCGTTCTCGTACTTCTTGCTCGACTCATCGAACGCCTACTTTTCCCAGCTCTCCAAGGGCGTAACAACCATGCCGCGTCGCTTCTGCACGCAGGACGGTACTTTGGAGTCTTCAGCGTCAGCGCCGCCGTCGTCTCCGGCTCCGTGCACGGAGAAAACTGGCGGGCCGACGTGCTTTGGGTCGCTGTTTATGGCCTGAGCGCCGTGGTGGTCCTCGATGCGCTGGCAAGAGCCGGGATCTACGTGCTTCTCCGCTCGCGCCTCCCCAAAGAAATCGCAGAAAGCAATGTCGCCGCCGGTCTTGCCGCCGGAGCCCACTACGCCGCCACAGGGATCATCCTGTCGCGTTCCCTCTCGGGGCACGGCTTGAAGGACCTCGGTATCTCCGTCGCGTTCTTCGTCCTCGGCCAGATCACGCTCCACCTCTTTGTCATCTTGTTTCGAGCCGTCACCACCTACGACGACAGCAAAGAGATCCTTGGCAACAACCTGGCGGCCGCCATGAGTTACGCCGGCGTCACCGTCGCCCTCGCGCTCATCATCGGGCACGCCACCGAAGGGACCTTCGTAAACTGGAATGTCTCCCTTCGCGCCTATGCGATCGCGCTCCTCGTAGCGTTTGCTCTCTATCCTGTGCGTCAACTCTTGGTGCAGTCGCTGATGCTAGGCGGAAAGCTCTCGCTGCGTCGCGGAGCCCTCGACCAGGGCATCGCCGAAGAGCGCAACGTGGGCGTGAGCGTGCTCGAAGCAGGAGCCTATCTTGCGACGGCGTTCCTGATCTCCCGCCTCTAAGGGACCTGGACAACGACTTCACGCCACCAAAAGCGACCTGGACGCCGCTAAGTGCGATCGTCGACGCTCGACGGAGGCACCTCGACGCGCCAAAGTGCGGGGGTCGACGTTGGAGATAGCGACCTCGGCGCAGCGGGGGACGATCGTCGACCGTCGAGGGCGCAGCCAAGGGCGAGCGGAGTGCGGGCTTCGACGTTCACCGACAGCACCTCGACGCGACCGACCACGAGCGTCGACCTTCGATGGTGGCACCTGGCCTTCGCTTGTGGCGATGTCGAGCGCCGATAAGGCAACAGTGTTGGCGCAGGGGGATGGCGTCGACCGTCGACGATCGCACTTGGCCTGATCCCGGCGCGATCATCGAGCGTCGATGACACCACCTTGACGTGCCCGGGTGCCTCGGTCGACGGTCGACGATCGCACTTGGCGATCTCGTAGCTCTGCGACTGCTTCTCGACGCACACGCCCTGCAGCGCTTTCAGACCGAGGGCTTTGTTGAAATCTAAAATTGACCTCAGAACTGAATGGTGCGCTGGTCCACCGGGAGCTCTCGAAGGCCCTGCCGAGGACGGTAAAACTCCTCCCACAGATACAGGTAGCCCTCTAGCAGCCTCTCAGGACTCATAAGCTTGGGACGAAACACCACGTTGGCGTCGTTGTAAAGAGACCAATCCCGACTCAAGATGCGCCCTTCGCTCTCCAGCCGAAACCACGCCGGGGTCCCAGGATAGGGCGTGAAGATGGCAAACTCCGCTTTCCGAATGCCTGCCTTGTCCGCAAACTCCAACATTCTGTCGAAGGTCCCTTCGTCGTCATCCTCATTGCCCACAAGAAAGGACGTGTAAGGCTCGATCCCATGGTCCAGCGCCTTCTTCACCGACTCCAGTGCCTTGCGGTAGGACTTCGGATCCTTGCCAGTAAAGGCGCCTCGGGTCACCGGGTCGAAGCCTCCGACAAGGTAGAACATGCCCACGCCTGCGCCCTTCATCTTCTCGAAGAGGATATCTGGCGCCATATGCAGAAACGGCATGCTCGTTCCAATGTAGCTGATGGCCGCCTTGCTCCCTTGGAGAGCATCGAGCACTTCGGAGAACTTGCGCTGGGGGGCCCCAAGGAAAAAGCTCGTGTCTTCGGTGAACGACGCCCGCTTGCCACGTTTGGCCAGCTGCTCGATCTGACCCAGAATGTGCTTGAGGGGAAGATATCGAAACTTCTTGCCCATGACTGCCGGCAGCACGCAGGCGTCGCACGCAAACCCACAGCCGCGGGCAATCTGCACCGGGTAGTCGTCGGGGGTGAACGCCCCCCCCTCCTTGTCCATATAGAGGTCGACACGGGGAAGCGGCAGTTGCTCTAGGTCGAAGGGGACCACCTCCGTGTAGCGCGGTTTGAGCTGCCTCTTGGCCGCATCCTCGAGCACCTGCCCCCAAACCCCTTCGCCTTCGCCAACGACAATGGCGTCCGTGTGCGGCGCCACCTCGTCGGGCATCATGGTGGGGAAGATCCCTCCCATGACCACCTGCTTGCCTTGGGCTCGGAAACCATCGGCGAGCTCCATGGCGCGCTTGGCCGACGGGGTGAAACAGGAGATGGCCACCAGGTCGACGTTGTCGGTAAGCCCCACGTCTTCGAGACGGTCGTCGCGAAAATCCAGGGTCCAGTCGGGGGGCGTGACCGAAGCCATCTGGGCGATCCCGAGGGACGGGGGGCCGAAATACTCGTTGCAGGGGACGTGCACCCGAAGCTGAGGATGGGCATCGGCGTGACGGTGAAAGCGTGCGTAGACAAACCGGACGTGCATCGGTGGTCTTTGAACCTCATTCCGCGATGTGGGCAAGAGGTATTGTGTCCGTGTAGGCTCAGGCCCGATGAAGTCCGTGCTGGTCCTTCTTTCGGCGCTGGCGATGGGATGCAAACCCACGAGCGCGTCGGTGTCCGAACCGGCTCCTTCAGCCGCGTCCGCCGCATCTGCATCAGAGCCCACCCCGTCGAAACCGGCGTGCGAACCGCTCCGTGTGGAGCTGCCCCCCCTCGAACACCTTGACGGTGACCCGCCTGTCCCTCCGGTCGTGGACCCGAACCACCACGCCATGGAGCCGTTCTATCGACGGTGGGCGGAGCTCCTTCGGGGGCAAGCCAAAGATCACCTTCGCATTGCCGTGTACGGCGACTCGAACGGCACCATGGACTTCATGACCGGAGCGATGCGTCGAGCGCTTCAAGGGAAGTACGGGGATGCGGGGCACGGGTACGTTTCGATCGGCCAGCCTTGGAACTGGTACCGGCATCGCGATGTCAAGGTGACCCTGATGACGGGCACATGGGAGTCCTTCACGGTGACCACGAAGCCGGTGCTGGACGGGTTTTACGGGCAGGCGCTGATCATGGCGGAGAGCCTGCAGAACGGTGCGACGGCGTGGATCTCGACGGCCGATGCGGACGCTCCGGTGGGGACTCGCGCGACCAGCCTCGAAGTGTACTTTTTGCGTGGACCGCGCGGAGGCGTGTTCGATGTGATGGCGGACGGGGTGCGTCTAGCGACCGTGGACACGTCGGCAAAGGAGCACGCGGCGGGATTCGAGCGGGTCAGCGTGGCGGACGGGCCGCACAAGTTTGCGCTGGTGGCTCGAAGTACCAAGCGCGTACGGATTTTCGGCGTGGTGCTGGAACGAGAGCCCCCAAGTGTGCAGGTGGACGGGCTCGGGGTGGGGTCGCTCAACTGCTTGTGCATGCTGCGGGACGCGCCGGTGATCAACAAGGCAGTGCTCGCGCATCGCAAGTACGACCTGGTGATCTTTCACATTGGGTCCAACACGTTCCATGCGATGACCCTTGGGGCGTGCATGAAGCAGGTGATCGCAAGGCACCGCGAGGCGCTTCCCGGGGTGCCGTTGCTGATCATGACGCCACCGGACTTTCTTGGGTCGAGGAGTCCGCCGACGACGGTGTCGTGGCTGGTCGACG
>CAITRH010000358.1 GCA_903894755.1 uncultured delta proteobacterium | reverse complement strand
GGGACCTTGTGAACGCGCCAGATCGTGCGGGGGTGAGGTCCTCGGGATCGCCGGCAACGAAGTTGCGGTTCTCAAGATGGGTTTGGTTTAGCTAGCTTTTACGGCGTCATCGCACCCAGACGGTCTCGCAGAGCACTACGTCTGAGACGAAGAGCGTGGATCCGTCGGCGATCTCCTGCTCGAAGAGCGACGTGACCTTTGCGGTCTGCACGGCGTCATCCTCGACGAGAAAGCGAACGAGCACGTTCGTGTCGATGGCGATCACGTGCCCCACGTAACCTTGCGGATGGTCTGATTCATCTGCTCGACAGTGACTCCCAGAACGTTCGGCTTGAGGACACCCCGGAGCGACATCAGACCCACTCGTTCTGCCCGCTCCGCGTGGACCACGATCGTCCCGTCCTCCCGGACCTCGAACCCAATCCGGTCGCCCGGACCAGACCACTCCGCGAAGGCGCGATCACTAGACCGCAGGCGGGCGCTCGGCCCAATTCTCGTGCTCTTCCCTGCAATTTCAGGCATGATCGACTGAGACCGCACGGCACATCAAGTGCCAGGTCCGGACAGGGTGACATGACTACGACGAACCGACTCGGCGAGCTTCTGGTCCGTGAAAAACTTATCAGCCAGGCGCAGCTACGTCTCGCGCAAGAAGAGCAACAAAAGACAGGAAAAAATCTAGGCGCTACGCTGGCCAAGCTCGGTTACATCACTGAAGAGGACATCACGACATTTTTGTCACAGCAGTACCGAGTCCCCACGGTCAACTTAGAAGACGACGTGATCGCCCCGGACATCCTGAAGCTGGTCCAGCGGGAGCAATGCGAGCGCCACTGCGTAATCCCGGTCTCGCACACGGACAAATTGCTCATGGTCGCCATGGCTGACCCGACCAACCTCAACGCCATCGACGATCTCAAGTTCTTGACCGGCTACAACATCGACCCGGTCATTGCGAGCGAGACCGCGATCACGACGGCCATCAAGAGGTACTACACGGAGACCGGTCCTTCCTACGAAGAAGTTATCGCGGGCTTCGACGAATACGAGATCGAGGTCACCGACGACGACGTGGAATTGACCGTCATGGGGATCGAAAGAGGCAGCAAGGATTCACCGATCGTTCGCCTTGTCAACATGATCCTCCTCAACGCCATCAAAAAAGGGGCGAGCGATATTCACATAGAGCCCTACGAGGGGAAGTACCGCGTGCGCTACCGCATCGACGGCGCGTTGCAAGAAGAGATGGCGCCGCCGCGGAAGTTGGCGGAAGCGGTCTCGAGCCGCATCAAGCTAATGAGCTCCCTCGATATCGCCGAACGACGGCTGCCCCAGGACGGACATTTCAAACTGAGACTGGGCAAGGGACGCGAAATGGATTTTCGTGTCCGCGTCCTTCCGACCATCTGGGGCGAGAAACTCGTTCTCCGCCTCCTCGATAAAGGCAACCACCAGCTCGACATGGCGAAGCTGGGCTTTGCCCTCAAGCCACTCGAAGACATCAAGTGGGCAGTCAATCGCCGGAGGGGCATGACGTTGTTCACAGGGCCCGGTGGGTCGGGCAAGACAACGACGCTCTATTCGGCGCTCAGCGAATTGAACAAGCCTGGCAACAACATTGGCACCGTCGAAGACCCAGTCGAACGAGGCATCGTAGGCATCAACCAAGTGCAGATAGATGCAGCGGTCGGTCTCGATTTCGCCAAGGCGCTCCGATCGCTGCTCCGTCAGGACCTGGACATCATCATGATGAGTGAGATCAGCGATTTACAGACTTGTGAGCTTGCGCTCAAGGCCTGCTGCCATCAAATGGTGCTCTCGACGCTGCAGGCCGATGACGCAGCGACCGCCCTCACGCTCCTGTGGAAAATGGGCATCGAGCCGTCCCCCATCACCGCAAGTGTCAACCTGGTCGTCTCGCAACGTCTCGCACGAATGTGCTGCGGGGATTGCAAAGTGGTCAACGGAGACCTCAAGGTTCTCGAAGAGTACGGCTTCACCCCGGACCAACTCGCCGGCGTCCAGTTCTACAAGGGGGCTGGATGCAAGCACTGTAACGGCAGCGGCTACAAGGGGCGTGTGGCGCTCTTCGAGGTCATGCGGTTCACAGATCCGCTCAAAGAGCTGGTGCTCCAGCGGGCATCGTCAAGAGAACTCAAGACCGCGGCGATCCAGGGGGGCATGGTCTGCATGCGAATGGCTGGCATGCTCAAGGTGATCGAGGGAATTACTACAGTAGAAGAAGTGATGCGTGTCACCGATTGATTTTCGCCTTCTGCGCGGTGCCCAACGAGAAGCCGCGTCTGTCGTGTCGGCGAAGGAGGTCCGCCCGCAACCCCTCGCGTCGCCCTCGAGACCCTTCCGTCCGCCGAGCGCGCAGATCTTCGGTGCGCTGGGTAGATTTGTGTGGATGCCCATCGGGAACCGCCGTATTTATGGGCCGGATCCTCTCAACTGAACAAAGGAGTCGCCGATGTCGCGCCACATCAACCAACCGCCGCCGAAGCCGTCGAAGCCGAAACCGGAGAAGTCGCCGCATCTCGCAGCGAAACTCCCCAAAGATCCGAGGGAGCTTTTCACGCACTGTACCGCGAGCTGGACTGGGCTCCAGCCGCTGACCGTGGCCGGGGCCATTTTCGAGAACATAGTCCCCACCCCGGCCACCATCACGGCCGATCTCAAGGCGGTCAACGACGCGCTAGCGCCTGCCGAGGGGGGCGATGCGCTCCCGGTGGAGAACCTTCGCGTGGCCGTCGACGCCCTTCACGCGACGTGGACGCTGGTCACGAAGTTCTGTGAGCACGCCCTACGCAAGGTGCCGGCTGCGCAGATCCCCCCAATCCTAGCCCAGATCCTGATGACGCCGAGCGCGACCGGGCATCATCACACCGCGAAGGCCCCGATCGCAGCGAACCAGGTCGGCCCGGGCATGGTCAGGATCGACGTGCTCGCTCTATTGGCTGTCGTCGCTTACTTTTACGAATACAGCCTCGACCAAATCACCTGGGTCGCAGGCGCCCAGACGGGACGGACCGACGGCACCATCTCGGGCCTGAAGCCCGGAACGCTCTACTACTTCCGCTTCCGAGGTCTCAAGACGGACGACACCTATACGAGCTACTCTCACGCCATCAGCCTGTTTGTCGCAGAGTAACAACGGAGTCCGGCGACAGCGTTCCGCACCGCGCGCGGGAGAGAGCTTTCCTGCCCATGAGAAAGCTTTCCTGCCTATGAGAGAGCTTTTGCGGCGATGAGAGAGCTTTTGCGGCGATGAGAGAGCTTTTGCGGCGATGAGAGAGCTTTTGCGGCGGTGAGAGAGCTTTTGCGGCGGTGAGAGAGCTTTTGCGGCGGTGAGAGAGCTTTCCTGCCAATGAGAGAGCTTTCCTGCCTATGAGAAAGCTTCCCCGCCAATGAGAGAGCTTTCCTGCCTATGAGAAAGCTTCCCCGCCAATGAGAGAGCTTTCCTGCCTATGAGAAAGCTTTCCTGCCTATGAGAAAGCTTTCCTGCCCATGAGAGAGCTTTCCTGCCTATGAGAGAGCTTTCCCGCCAATGAGAGAGCTTTCCCGCCAATGAGAGAGCTTTCCCGCCAATGAGAAAGCTTTCCCGCCAATGAGAAAGCTTTCCTGCCTATGAGAGAGCTTTCCTGCCTATGAGAGAGCTTTCCCGCCGTCGGGCAGATGTGTCACGTTTCCGAGCGGCACAGGCAAGGGAAAAGCGGAAGGGGGTCAGGCGCGACCGGCTCTGAGCTTATCGAGCGTCAGTCCGATGGGGGAGATGGTCGAACCGATCCCCTTGCAGCTGACTCGCCAAGAAGGTCGCCGCGTCTTCCGGATTGTTCTTTACGCCAGAAGCATGGGCAGCCTCGTCATCGCCTCACGGGACGTGAAGGATCTTCGGTGCGCTGTACGGGTGGATTTGTGTGGATGCCCATCGGGAACCGCCGTATTCATGGTCTGGACCCTCTCAAACCGCCAAAGGAGTCGCCGATGTCGCGCCATATCAACCAACCGCCGCCGAAGCCGTCGAAGCTGCGCAATTGCGCACCGGGGTGCTCGTGCTGCGCGGCCAACCAGAGGACGCTACACGCTCCGCCGAAGAGGCCCAGCGCGCCTTCGATGGGGCGTCGATGAAGCTGCACGCAGCGGCGAGTCGCTGGAGCCACCTGGGGTAGGGGAACGCAAGACCATGGCAACGCTTCAACCGATTAGCCGTGACTTCACTGGGACAGAACGCTTTACCATGCTCCGCCGCCTTGGTGAGGGCGGCATGGGGGTCGTGTACGAAGCCCACGACAAAGTGCGCGACATGCGCGTCGCCCTCAAGACGATGCAACGCATGGACCCCACGTCGCTCTACCGCTTCAAGAACGAGTTCCGCGCCCTAGCGGACGTGGCCCACCCTAACTTGGTCTCCCTCTACGACTTCGTTACAGAGGACGACCTGGTGTTCTTCACCATGGAGCTTATCGAAGGATGCGACTTCCTCACCTACGTCCGCGGCGATACCGGCGTTGCCTTCGCAGCCACCGTCGAAGGGAACTATCACTCCTTGACAAAGGTGCCTGTTGCGCGGTCCAGCCCGACAGGATACTGCGATGCGGACAAACTGCGACACGCCCTGCGTCAGCTCGTCTCCGGCGTCTCTGCGCTCCATCTTGCGGGCAAGCTGCATCGTGACATCAAGCCCTCCAATGTCCTCGTCACTTCCGATGGACGTGTCGTATTGCTCGACTTTGGGCTGGTCACCAATGTGGCCCAACAAGATGATGTCAGCCGCTCGGTGGTCGGTACGGCCGAATACATGTCGCCCGAGCAGGCGTCGGGCGGCGAGCTCGATGAGGCTACGGATTGGTACAGCGTTGGAACCATGCTGTACGAGGCACTGACGGGGTCGCTCCCCTTCCAAGGGACATTCCTAGAAATCCTCGTAGCCAAGCAGCGTCTCGATGCCAAGCCTCCGAGCTCACCGACCGCGGTTGCATGGGACCTGGACCCCCTCTGCGTCGAGTTGCTCGAGCACGACCCGAAGCGCCGTCCAGGCGGTCCAGAAATCCTGCAACGCCTTGGAGGGCCTCAGGGACGCAAGCCGCAGCTCGCTCTCACCGCCGCCACCTCCGAAGCGCTGTTTGTCGGGCGCGAGCTGCACATGGATCGCTTGCGGCAGGCCTTTCATCACACGGAGCAAGACGAGACCGCAGTGGTCTGGGTGCATGGAAGTACAGGCATGGGCAAGAGTGCACTCCTGCAACGCTTTGTGGAGTCGCTCACTTCCGCGTCGCACGTCGTGGCCTTCTCGGGGCGCTGCTACGAACGGGAGAATATAGCGTTCAAAGCCTTTGACAGTCTGGTGGATGGTCTCTCGCGCTACCTTCGAGAGCTTCCTCTTGAAAAGGCTTCAGGCATCTTGCCCGTGGAGATCTTGGCGTTGGCCCGGGTGTTTCCTGTCCTCGAAAGGGTGCCTGCGATCGCTGCGGTGCCGCGACGGGCTGTTCCTATTGCCGACCCGCAGGAGCTACGCCGTCGAGCCCTTGGCGCTTTCCGCGAGCTTCTCCATCGCTTGGCAATGTACCAACCCCTGGTGTTGTGGCTCGACGACCTCCAATGGGGAGACACCGACAGCGCTCAATTGCTAGCGGAGGTAATCCGCCCACCCGAACCTCCTTTGCTGCTGGTCCTTTTGAGCTATCGCACCGAGGAAGCCGAGGGGAGTTCTTTTCTCACAACGCTGCGCGACCCGCGCGTGGGCGACTTGACTGCGGTCCGCGAAACAACGATCGAAGTTGGCCCTCTCGAGCCCGACGATGCAGAGCAGCTCACCGCGCAGCTACTTCAGAAGTCCAACCAGGGCCTCGCCAAGCGCATTGCCCTGGAGTCGCAAGGAAACCCGTACTTCGTTGACGAGCTGGTGCGCTTTGCGCAGTTTGGCGGGGTTGTGGACGGGTTGCCTGTTCGTCTGGATGATGCGTTGTATCAGCGCATCTCCACACTTTCCGATGAGCACGCGGGACTCTTGCGCGTGGTTGCCGTTGCAGGAGGCCCTGTTAGTGAAGACGTGGCGCTGTATGTTGCCGGGCTCAAGGGAGATCGAGCGCGATGGGCAGTAGCACTGCTTCGAGCGCAACACTTGATTCGCACAAGGCTTGGTGGCGCTGCGCTCGACACGTTCCACGACCGTGTGCGAGAGACGGTCCTTGCTCGCCTCGAGGCGGAACCTTTACGGGCGCTCCACTCCCAATTGGCGGGCGCGCTGCTAGCTGCGGGACACAACGATCCCGATTTGCTCGCTGAGCACTTCTTTGCTGCAGGCAATACGGAACGCGGAGCCGAGTTTGCGCTGCTCGCTGCGACCAGGGCCGAGACTGCGCTCGCCTTTGACCACGCCGCAAAGCTCTACGAGAGGCTGCTGCAAATTGGCGGTACGGAGTCGTCCGAGACGAAAGGCTTGGGACGCAAGCTTGCCGATGCGTTGCACAATGCCGGTCGCTACCCCCTCGCCGCAGAACAGCGTCTGCGGTTGGCGGCAAGGGAAGATGATTGGCAACAAGCTGTGGTCCTTCGAAGACAAGCCGCCCAAGAGCTCTTGTGCAGCGGTCACTTCGAACGGGGCAATGCGCTGCTGGAGGAAGTCCTTCGATCGCTAGGCTACTTCGTACCAAGGTCACCTTTGGTCGTGCTTCTGGCACTTCTGCTCGCCCGGCTGGTCTTGCGCCTACGAGGCATGGGTGTACGCAAGGTGGAACACAGTGTCGAGCGCGCGCAGAGAGACGCCCTTCGCACCGATGCGCTGATTGCCGCAGGAGAAGGGCTCGGCATGACCGACAACATTCGCGGGAGCTACTTTCAGGTCCGCGCGTTGCTCCGGGCGCTCAACGAAGGCGACCCATTGCGGCTCATTCGCGTGATGGCAGTCGAGACGTGCCTATTGGCCACGAGGGGGCGAAAGGGACAAGCGCGGACATTCCGGATCCTCGCTCAAACCCAGCGCCTTGCAGAGCAGAGCCACCTTCCCCAGGCCCAAGGCTGGGCGTCCATGGCCACCGGCTTTAGCTACTATTGGCTAGGAGACTGGCCCGTTGCCCGCAAGCATCTGCTCGAAGCGTCCAGAATGTTTGTCGAGCAGTGCGTGGGGGAGAACTGGGCTGGAGCAGCGAACTATACGATTGCCTTTCGAGCCATCGTATACATGGGAGAGCTGCGCGAGCTTACCGAGCGGGTCCTGCCGACGCTTCGCGAGATGGAGGCTGTTGGCGATCTGTTCGGCATCAGCAATTTGCGCACAGTGCCACTTCTCTGGATCCGGCTCGCACAAGACGACGCGGACCGGGCCGACCAGGAGCTCCGATCTGTGGCCGCCAACCTGTCGAAGACCAGATTCACAATTCAGAGCTACTTTTCCCTCGTGGGACGGGCGCAGCTCGATCTGTATCGCGACGAGCCGCAGGAGGCGTTCACGTCGATGGAGAGCCAATGGCCAGCTCTTAGGCGCTCTTTGTTGCTACGCATTAGCGTCGTTCGCTTGATTGCATGGGATCTCCGCGGACGTGTGTCTATCGCCAGTGCCACGAAGTTGCAGGGGACCGAGCAGAAACTGCGGCTCGCTGCGGCGGAGGCGATTGCCAAACGCCTGGCGAGCGAAGGGTATGGAGTGGCGGACGGCTTTGCGGCGCAGTTGCGCACGGGGGTGTTGGCTCAACGCGGCCAACGAGAAGAGGCCGCGCGCTGCGCTGAAGAGGCCCGGCGGGCGTTCGAGGGGGCGTCCATGAAGCTGCACGCTGCAGCGAGCCGATGGACTTCGGGGGTGCTCTTGGGGGATGCCGAGCGCATTCGCGAGGCCCGAGAGGTGCTCGAGGGCCAAGGCGTGGGTCGTCCTGAGCGATTTGCTGCAATGTTGGCGCCCGGAGTGCTGAGCGCTTCGGGTCCCGAGGCGTGACGGGACATGCGCGCTCTGTTGGCTGTCGTCGCTTGCTCTTACGAGTACAGCCTCGACCAAATCACCTCGCTCGCGGGAACGCGTCGCCCCAACCCCCCCTGTGCATGCACGCCTCACGGGACGTAAAGGAACACCCTGTTCCGTCCCAGCCTCTTGGCTTGGTACAACGACCGGTCGGCCTCTTCGACAAGGCTAGCCGCTGTCATGTCCTGGCTCGGGACCCTAGAGGCCACCCCTGCACTCACAGTCACCACGGGAGCCGCACTGTTGCCAGGATGGACCATGTTCCGGCTCTCCACAGCCTGGCGGAGGTTCTCTGCAACCTCTTGGGCTTCCTTGGGACCGAGGCCCGGAAGTACCACCACAAACTCTTCGCCACCGTACCGCGCCACAAGCTCCCCTGCCCTTCTCGCCGAGCTGATGAGCGCCTCCGCGACCTCCTGAAGACACCGATCGCCTGCCTGATGACCAAGGTCATCGTTGTAGGCCTTGAAATGATCCACATCCAGCAATACCACCGCCAACGGTAGCCCGTGGCGTGCCGCTCGTTTCCATTCCAGTCCCCACACGACGTCGAACTTGCGCCGATTGGCGAGTCCCGTGAGGGCGTCGCAGTCGCTAAGCTCCTGCAACTTGCGATTGGCCTCGGAGAGCTCCCGGGTGCGCTCTGCCACCTGCTGCTCCAGGGTCCGGCTGTACTCGGCAAGGCTCTCGTAGAGGCGGGCGTTTTCGATGCTGATGGCCGCCTGCGCGCAAAGCATCTTCAGCACTCGAGAACGCTCCACCGCAAAGGCTCCGGGAATGAGGTTGTTCTCCAAGTAAAGTGCCCCGCTCACCCGGTTCTGAGACGACAGTGGCATACAAAGGACCGACCGCACCGCGGACCGCACCACATGAAGGTCTTCGACAAATATCGGGTCCAAGCGAGCATCGTCGAGAAACAGGTCCTGGCGACTGCGAAGAACGAAGCGGACCATCGCCTCGCTCAGCAAGGTAGACGAGCGCAGTGGGCTTCGTTCGAGCTTCGCTTGCTTGTCCCGAACATTCGCGTGAGCCACGATCACCCAGTCGTCATCGCCTGGAAGAAGCAAATAGCCCCTCTCGGCCCCCGCGTTTTCGATGACAAGGTTCATCAGTTTCTCGAGGAGCGCAGGAAGATGCATTTCTCCTGAGAGAACCAATGAAGCCTTGAGCACCGTATTGAGATCCAGCAAATGGGACGACGTCGCCGATGTCCCCTGGTTGCTCGGACTGCGACCTGCTGCAACTTCGGGGGCGGGACGTTGGGTCAGTTCGGAGAATTCCTCACGCAACGCTCGAACCTTGCCATGGGCGCCCCACTGGAAATAGTGAAAACCCGCGTCCTCGAGAGCAGCCAGCGCATGGAGCCACTGCCGCTGACTGCGATAGAGGCGCCCGGCGCGCTCCTGGCTCAACGCCACCCCCTGCGGATGGCCAAAGGTGCGGGCTAGGATCGCCGCCCGACCATAGTGGTTCAGGGCGCCCTCCAGATCTCCTTGCACTCGAGCGTTTTCCCCTCTGAGCAGCTGCTCCTGCCACGCGAAGTTCTCCGGACAATGACGGACCCAGATGGTAAAGCTCTTGACGGCTTCTTCCAAGACCTCCCGGAGTGCCGAACGCTCCTCTTCCCGCGCGTCCCCAAAAAGGGTCGCCGCTGCCAGGGCCCGGTAAAAGGAGAACACAGTCGTCTCGTAAAGGATCGGAATGTACTGCATCCATCCTGCGTTCGCCGTCGCAAAGTCCCAGGCAGCCCGGTGCTCTCCAAAAAGAACCAGCAGCTGCAGCTTACAATTGAGGAAATACGCGAGCCCATGTCCAAAGCGGGTCTCGGGCTGCTGCCAACGGTCAAGAAACGCATGCTCGTCGAGATCGTCTGTACTGAGCGACGTAGGAGTGAGGCTGTCTCCTTTGAGGTTCCTTAGAAACAGACCGCAAAAGCGCTCGCTCATCAGAAACGGCGAGCCCGTGTTGGCGTAGAATGCCACACTGATGTCGTTCTCTTCGATCGCTTTGTCTACGGTCGTTGCTGCCAGCACGGTCTTGGGAATCATGGTCCGGGCATAACCGGCAAACACAAGATTGCCGTTCTCGATGCCAGCCTGGTAGGCCTGCTTGTAGACTGCAATCTGCTCTGTCAGTGGACGTACCCAGTGGAGAACACATACGGCATACAGGAAGGTTACTTGGGCCCGGATCCGCGGGTTGGCATAACGCTCGTTGAGGGCCAAACCGAGCCTGCCAAGCTCGTAGGCGCTCTGGTAGTCCTGAAACTGCTGGACAACGATGACCGCCGCCCAGACGAAACCAATGGCCGACATCGCATTGTGACCGTGGCGGAGCGAACGGGTCACCACCTCCATCACCACATGGGGAAAGAGCGTGGGCACCGCAATGTAGGTGCCATCGGTGAGGACTGCCATAAGGCGGATGATGCAGTCCTCGGCTCGATCGGTCACGTCCCCCTTCTCGATCATCTCTCCAATGGGACGCCCCCCCAGGAGCTGGGTGTAGTCTTCCAGCAGCTTAGAAAATCTCTCCGCAAGGACCTCCGAGTCCCCAGCCCGAGGAAGTTCCACGTCGAAGAGCCGCAGGGCTTGCCGAGCGACCTCCACGAGCTCGTTGTACTTGCCGAGCTGATTGTATTGCGTGATCTTCTGGAGGTAGATGTGCGCTTGGTCGTAACGGTCCGAGGCGTGGGCCAGGGCTTCGTCGATGTCGCTCTCCGCTTGCTGGAACTGCCCAAGGAGGTATCCCACATCGGCCCGCTCCCGATAGATCTCGAGGGTGTGCGCATAGCAAGTCTCCCATCGCTCTTTGTCCAGGAGCTGCTCGGCAGCGACCAAGTGGTGCAAGGCGGGTTCGTAGGCTGTGGAGGCTTTGGCCTTCTTGCCTGCCTGGAGATTGAGCGCGGAGAACTGAAGACGCTCCTCCGGATCGACCACGAGGTCCATGGCCGCATTGAGATGAGCCACGAGCTCGAATATGCGGTCCTCCAATTGCTCCTTCGTGGAGTGATGCCAGAGAAGACGGCCGATTTTCAGGTGGAGAGGCCCGAGCTCCTCGGGAGCGATCAGGGAATACGCGGCCTGCTGGACCCGGTCGTGGAGGAAACGAAACTCGCTTCCGGAGACGAGCACCAGCCCCTCTTGAATGGCCTCCCACAGGTCCGCCCCCGTATCGTGTTCTGAGGTCTCCTGGATGGTGGCCAGTGTGGCCAGAGAGAAGCGATTGCCAATGCAGGCCGCGAGCGTCAGCACCTGCTGGCACTGGGGGGTCATCCGAGCGATTTTCCCCGCCATGAGCGCCACGACGTTGTCGGTCATGCCGACGGCAACAATGCGCTCCATGTCCCACACCCATCGCACGCTCCCCGTGGGCAGCCAGCACAACCCCCGATGGTGAAGCTCCTTCAAGAGCTGGGAGACGAAGAAGGGATTGCCCCCTGTCTTTTGAAGCAAGAGAGTGGAAAGCTCCCGGGTCTCTTCCGGAGGCTGGTGAAGGGTGTCCGCCACCAACTGGTTGAGATCGTTCGGGTGGAGGGGCTCCAGCACCAGCGTTTCCATAGGAGCCCCCGCTTCCCGCAAGCGGCCGAGAGCCAACATCAGAGGATGGGACGGGGACACCTCGTTGTCCCTGTAGGCTCCAAGCATCAATAGATGGTGGCTTTCGACCTGGGTGCAGAGAAGCTCCATCAAGTGGAGCGAAGGCGCATCGGCCCACTGGAGATCATCCAGAAACACCACGAGGGGGTGCTCCCGACGAGCGAAAACGCCAACGAAATGCTGGAAAGAATGGCTAAAGCGGTTCTGCGTCTCGGTCGCCCCCAGCTCGGGGACCGGAGGTAGGTTGCCCACAATGTATTCCATCTCGGGAATGACATCGGCGATCACCCGGGCATTGCCCCCCAGAGCCTCCAGGAGCGCCTTTCGCCAAGCGGCAATGCGGTCCTCTCGCTCCGTGACCACTTGGTTCACCAGCCGGCGGAATGCCTGGATGAACGCGGAAAACGGGATGTCTCGCTGAAACTGATCGTGCTTTCCTGCAATGAAACGTCCCCGCTGACGGACCAAGCCCTTGTGCACTTCGTTGACAAGGGAGGTCTTGCCGATACCGGAATACCCGGCCACCAGAAGGAGCTCGGAACGCCCGTCCGCGGCCCGTTCGAACGCGTCCAGAAGCACACGGGATTCCCTACCTCGCCCATAGAGCTTCTGGGCCACCCGAAAGCGCGTAGAGATATCTTGGGATCCAAGCGCGACGCTCACCAGCCGATCGCCCGCTTCAAAGGCGGCTTCCATGGTTTCGAGGTCCCGCAGGACCCCATAGGCACTCTGGTAACGGTCCTCAGCTTTCTTTTCGAGAAGCTTCATGACCAGCTGAGACAGTGCCTCGGGGACCGTGGGCTTGAAGGCATGGGGCGCTCTTGGCTCACGCGCGATGTGGCAATGTACGAGCTCCATGGGATCGTCTGCAGAGAATGGCAACTCTCCTGTGAGCATGGCGTAGTAACAGACGCCCAAGGAGTAGAGGTCGGCTCTGAAATCGATGGGCCGGTTCATCCTGCCGGTCTGCTCTGGCGAGATATAGGCCAGAGTGCCATCGATCAAGTCTGGGTTGCAGGCTTCCTGGGCTTCCCCATCGATCAGTGTGGAAAGGCCGAAGTCCGTCAGCTTGACCACGCCGGTCGCCTGGTTGATCAGGATATTGGAAAGATTGATGTCCTTATGGATGATCTTGTGCTCGTGAAGCTGCATCAACCCTTCCGCCATTTGGATGGCTATGGGGAAAAAGACTGAAAGCTCCGCGGCCTTTTCACCGAGCAGTTGTACGAGGTCGCAGGCTCCGTAGTCTTCCTCGACGATCGCAAAGCCCGATCGATATTGGAGAAGGTCGTACACCTTGATCACCCGACTCAGGTCGAGAGAGGAAAGCAGGTTGTACTCGTGGCGAAACCGTAGGTTTTCTCGAATGGACAGGGAAGATGACGCGGGTATCTTGAGAACGACAGGCGTGGCATCGCGCTCCCGAAGGCCGCGATATACTGTACTGTTGTGCCCTTGGAAGAGGAGCTGCGTGATGCGGTACCCGTCCATGCGGTGAGCCGGCTCGATGTTCACGTCCACTTAAACCAACCCCATCTTGAGAACCGCAGGTCCGAACCGGGTCCGAACCACGTCACCCACGACCAGGGTTACCCACCCTGGGCTGTTTTGATTCGCCCCTTCGGGGCTGCCAATCAACTCACGTCGCCTTCATCTAGTGCCGCGGTGCAGCGACAGCACCCCCAGTTTTTTCCTTCCATGCGACGGACCCACGCGTTGATTGGCAGC
>CAITRH010000357.1 GCA_903894755.1 uncultured delta proteobacterium | reverse complement strand
TGCACGAGGCTCTCCTCCCCCCTCGCTCGAAGACGATTTTACTTGCCCGCATGGGCAAGGAAGATGTCGAGGGAGAGGGGGGCTGGGGGGGTGAGGTCTGCGCGAGCGGAAACCTGCGGTTTTCAAGATGGGTTTGGTTTAGCAGCAGTTATTGTTCTTCATCCCCTTCGTCATCGTCCGGCACGATCGGTGTACGGACGATCTCTCGCCAACGGCAAACGACATCTTCCGAAGCATTCCGATGGCGCAATTTGTCGAGCACGATCCCGTCCTCGACCTTGAGATTCGGAAATGCCAGCAAGAGCCGCTGTATGTCCACGAGATCGGTGCCTGCCTTGGGACGACCTGCACGTCCCACCAGGCTGATCACCTTCATGGTCACGAGCTCAGGGGGAGCGATGACGCGTACCTGACCAAAGGATTGGAACGCTGGAAGAGTATCGGTTTGACGAACGTCCACCAGATGGCGGTTCGAAGGTTTCCGTATCTGATAAATGCCAACCCCATGATCGGCGACGATCTCACGCACCCGTGCAGCGATATGGAGCTTTTCTGCGAGGCGCGCTCGCAGTTGTTCGGCGAGCTCGATGGCCTGCGTGGAAAGCAGATCGACATCTTGTGTCATCCGCTCGGGCTCGCAATACGCATTGACGGCATGGGCGCCAAAAATGATGACGTCGGAACGACCCACTAGAAAGCCGAAGACCTCACGAAAGATCGAGGCAAGAGGAACTTCTTCCTGGGTCATGAATTCTCGCAACGTGAGCGGTGCATCGGCGAGGAACAGCACGGCAGGTCGGTACCACAAGGAGGCCCTTCGACTTCCGTGATCGTGTGGTCCATCGGTCTGCCGTTCAAACCTGCGGTCTTCCAAGTGAGTTTCGAGTAGCGTCGCTTTTCGTCACGAAAGAGGGGGACATGTTGGGCGAAGCATATGACCTAGGTTCGGCGCGATTTCAGCTCCTCGGAAGGTTCGGCAGAAGCAGCGGTGTCGTTCGCGCCGTCGACGCAACCCGCGGAACTACCGTTGCCGTCAAAGCCCTAGGAGCTCTTTGCCCAGATGAAGTCTTCCGCCTTCGACGCGAGTTCCGAACCCTTCAGGCGCTCGCTCATTCCAACCTTGTCGTGCTCCACGAGCTCCTCGAGGAGAACGGCAAGTGGTTCGTCACCATGGAACCCGTTGAGGGCCAACACTTCGTCGCCCACGCCCGAAGCGGAGACCGCGCCCGTGGGGGCTTCGACGAACGCCGCTTGCGCGCCGCCTTGATCCAGTGCGCACACGGACTCGAAGCCCTCCATCAAGCAGGATGGACCCACGGAAACATCACCCGCTCCACCGTCGTGGTCACCCGCGAAGGCCGATGTGTCCTGCTCGACCTGGGCCTGCTGTCAGCCACTCCCCTAACCCCCGCCGTCGACCTCTACGCCCTCGGCACCTTGCTCCTCGAAGCGCTCACAGGACAGCCGCCCTCTGGTCCCGCATCCTCCGCGCTCGCGTCCTCTGTGCCCCTCGACCTGAAAGAGCTTTGCATCGACCTCTTGAACGACGACCCCGTGTCCCGCCCCACGGCCTGCGATGTCCTTCGCAGGCTCGGAAGCGAGCCCGTGTCCGGCGTGGTTCTGCAACCTCTGCGCTCGCGGCTGGTAGGTCGACGCCATGAAGTGGCCCGTCTTCACGACGCACTCGACGAGGCGCGGTCAGGAAAACTCGCCGTGGTGCTCATCGAAGGCGAGCCCGGCGTCGGCAAGTCCGCTCTGATCCGAGGCTTCATGACTGACCTCTCAAGCGCGCCGGACGTGATCTGTCTGTCGGGTCGTTGCCACGAGCGCGAGTCGGTCCCGTTCAAGGCCCTCGACGGCATCATGGACGACCTGGCGACCTACCTCGGGACCCTTTCGCCCTCGACGCTCGCTCCACTCTTGCCCTCTCCACTCACGCCGCTCATCACCATGTTCCCGGTGTTCGGAGGTCTCACCCAAGGGGCCCCGAGCGAACACTCGGTGCTTGATGCGCGCGAACAACGCACCCGCGCGTTTCGGGCGGTACGGCGTCTCTTCGATGCCCTTTCGCGTCGGCTCACGATCGTCGCCATCATCGACGACCTCCAATGGACCGATGCCGACAGCATGACTCTCCTTGCCGAGGTGCTTGGCCCCCCAAACCCACCGCCGATCCTTTTCATGGCCACCATGCGTACAGGCCTCAAGCCTCGTCCAAGCGGCACGTTTGCGACGGTCCCCGAGTCGGTGGCCCAAGGGGCGCGTCATGTGAACATGGAGCCTCTCGGTCCCCAAGACGCAAAGGAGCTCGCATTGGCCACCCTCGCCGACCTCGGAGGGACCAGGGACCTCGACCTCGAACCCGTACTGCGAGCTTCCCGGGGCCATCCGCTGTTCGTGATGGAGCTTGCCGCGCGTCTGGTCTCCATGGGTCCTGACGGGCCGGTGCGCGGCATCGAGGACGCGATATGGGAACGGGTTCGCGCTCTGCACGGCTCCGCACGGCACCTCCTCGAAGCGCTTTCGCTTGCGGGGCTTCCCACTTCTCTCGAGGTGCTGGCCGCAGCGGCGTCCATCGAGATCGGGGAAGGGTCCCGGGCCGTGCTCTCGCTCACGTTGGCGAGGCTCGTGGTGGCCGGGGGGTTAGGACGGCACGACTTGATCGAGCCGTACCACGAACGGGTGGCTTTCACCGTGTGCCAACACCTCAGTGACGAGGCGAAGCGACGGCAGCACGAAGGGCTCGCCCACGCGCTCGACCGCGCCGATGCGGACCCGGTCACCCTGGCAGCTCACTGGACCGAAGCCGGCGAGGAACCCAAGGCACGTGCATGCCTGGTCCGAGCGGCCGACGCTGCATCCAAATCGCTTGCCTTCGACCGCGCCGCCCGCCTTTACCGCCTGGCCCTTCGACGTGGCGATCTGGGCATGACCTCCCAGCGTTACCTCGAGGCGAAGCTTGCCGACGCGCTCACGAACGCCGGGAGAGGCGCCGAAGCTGCCGCCGTACGACTGTCGCTCGCCCATGACGCCGACCCCCTCGAAGCGCTCGACTTGCGTCGCATGGCCGCCGAGCAGCTCCTGTCGAGCGGGCACGTCGACGATGGCCTGGCAACGCTTCGCGAAGTGGTCCGCGCCGCCAGGATTCCCTACCCTGAAACGCCCTTGGGAACCCTGGTCCTTCTGGTGTTCTTACGGCTCCTTGTGATGCTCCGCGGCTTCTCGCACCAAGCGCGTACCGAGGTCGATGCGCGCGAGCGACTCCGAGTCGACTGCGCGTGGTCGACGGCGTGTGGACTCTTGATGACCGACACGATCCGAGGGTCGTATTTCCAGACCTACGCCATGCTCGCCGCACTTCGTCTTGGCGACCCGCCGCGTGTCGTACGTTCCCTCTGTTTTGGGTCCCTCTTGGAGGGGGGGAGCGACCGAGCCCAAAGCGAGCGGCTCATCGAACGGGCGCGTCTGCTCGCCGACGATCTGCAGACTTCCTATGCACGCGCACTCGTAGCGGGGGCCGAAGGGGGACTTGCCTACTTTTGGGGGGAATGGCCCCGTGCGCTTCCATTGCTCTTGCGAGCCGAGGCTCTCTTTCGGGACTCCTGCATAGGGGCCACCTTCGAGCTCGCCACGGTGCGTTTGATGATCGACCGGGTCCTCATTTGCCGAGGCAAGTACCGCGAGCTCGCCGAGCGGACCCCGGCGCTGGTCCAGGACGCCGAACATCGCAATGATCTCTACGCGCTGCTCATCGCGAAGACCGTAGCGGAGACCACCCTCGGACTCGCCGCTGACACGCCCGACCTAGTCGAAGCCTCACTTTCGCAAGCGTCGTCGCACCTTGCCGCGGGCGGGTTCCATGTTCAGCACTACCTGTGGCTGGTCGCACGGGTCCAACTCGACTTGTACCGCGGCGACTCTGCGCAGGCGCATGCCCGTTTGACCGAGCATTGGCGCCTATTCGAACGCTCGCTGCTCCCCCGCGTGGCGATCATACGTATCCAAACCCAGGACCTACGGGCCCGCACCGCCATTGCTCTGGCGGCCTCGGGAGATCCGCGACGTGAGGCTCTCGTACGCGAGGCAAGACAGATCGCCCGCTCGCTCGACAAGGAGAAGGCGTCCTGGGCCCAAGCGATCGCCAAGACCCTTCGCGCAAGCCTCGCCGGGTTGTCTGGTTCGCACGCCATCGAGGCACTCCAAGCGGCCATCGACGCCTGCCACGAACACGGCATGGACATGCACGCCACAGCGGCGCGCTGGCAGCTTGCGCGGCTGCGAGGCGATCACGACGGTGCGGCCGACGCCGAAAGCTGGATGCGTATGGAAACCGTGGTGGCGCCCGCACGTATGGCGGCGTTTCTCCTTCCTGGTTTCACCGCTTAGCGGCAAGCACGGGAACCCAAACGAGGCGCTCGAGCAGCATGTCGTCGATCCGCATCCCGTCCTGCCCGAAGACCAAGGTGCTGCGCGGCTCATCGTCGCGATCCTCGCCGATCCAAAGAAGCCCTCGTCCTGTCTCATCGAACCCGAGCTGCACCAGCGACCCGCGCAGCCAGCGCGCACCGCCAACCTCCAACGTGTCTGGAAGGAGATAAAACCCCTCCTGCGGAAGGGGACGAAGCGTGTCGGGCCATGTAACGGACCGCAGCAGCACCACAGGTTCGGTCCACACCCACCGGTTGCGAACCCGTTCGGTCGGACGCACGACGAAGTGAACGCCCGTGCTTCCCACCCCTACGTAGACGATGGCGTTCGACGGTATCACCGCCTCGGGACCAGGATACGGCTTGGTGGTCCGATAGAGGCCGGAGTCAGGAAGTCTCTTCCTCATGTTCGCCAACGTTAGGCCAAAAGCGCATGGCTCGACGCCTTAGTCACTCCCAAGGAAATAGTTCCCCACGATCTCCTCCCGCGGACCTCACCCCCACACGATTCGGAGCGTTCACATCGTCCCCCTCCCCATCGA